>JAICXX010000023.1 GCA_025934485.1 Chitinophagaceae bacterium | reverse complement strand
GTCCTGGATAAGCTCAAGACGCGGTACTGGTTCAGCACGCAGGAGCTGTCCTTCAGCTTCCTCGGCCTCGGCAAGCTGGCACGGCAGGCCGCCGGCTCCTCGGTCACCGCCGATATTCGTGTCGACGGTCGCACCGTCGGCACTATGGAAGCCAACCCCGTGAAGCTCACCACCCGCGAGCTCGGGGGTGCTACGCATGGCGTTGATATTGTTGCACATGGCACCGGCCGGCTGTACTATTACTGGGAAGCAGAAGGCATCAGTGCTTCTGGCGCGTATAAGGAGGAGGATAACTACCTAAAAGTCCGTAAGCGTTTCTTCGATCGCGAGGGCCGACCGTTAACCGGAAATACGTTTAAGCAGAATGATCTCATCATCGTTCAGTTGACCCTCGAGCGCACCTTCAGCACCGACGTAGATAATATCGTCATCACGGACATGCTGCCCGCCGGCTTCGAGATCGAGAACCCGCGCACAAAAGAGATTCCGGGTATGGATTGGATCAAGAACGAAGACAGCCCTACGGCCCTCGACATCCGCGATGACCGGATCAATCTCTTCGTCGACCTCCAGTCCAATCGCCAGGTGTACTATTACGCTGTCCGCGCCGTCTCGCTCGGGACCTACCACATGGGCCCCGTAAGCGCAGACGCCATGTACAACGGCGAATACCACTCCTATAACGGAGCCGGCACGATCCACGTCGTTCCGCAATAAGTTTCGCACGGCGGCGCGCATTGCGCGCCGCTGCATTCCCCGCGTCTTCGCACAACACGTCGCCAACCCGGATAGTCCCAAAAGCTATCCGGGGTTTTTTTATTCCGCGCGCCCAAGTGTAGTTGTCTTGATCGACGGCGGTTTTTTCCTGAAGCGATATGGTGATCTATACCATTGCTCTCCAGTTGGAAAAAGAATACATAACCCGATTTCAAATTAACCTTGCGTCTCGGCCACATTAAAGATTCCGGCTATTGGCCGAAACATCTGACATTTCCCTCCGCCGGATGCGTTGCTTGTTGATAATCAATATTTAACGAATATCCTAGTAAATCTAAAACTAAACTTTTGATTTTCGATAAAGAATTGTATATATTTGATGATCAGATGATTACTCGTCTATTTCAGCACCAAGCAGAAGAGACCCTCAAATGGTCTCCCGCCGTAGCTATTTTAGGTCCACGCCAGGTGGGGAAGACGACTCTTGCAAAAAATATCGCAGGGGAACAATGCTCGGCCATTTATCTCGATCTGGAAAACCCCACTGACCTGATAAAATTAGAAGATAGCTTTACCTACCTGGGTTCTCTTGAGCAACAATGTGTGGTTATAGATGAGGTGCAACTCAAGCCGGAGCTCTTTTCTCAACTGCGTCCCCTGATCGATGCGCATCGTGTTCCTGGTCGATTCATCCTGCTTGGTTCCGCTTCTCCCTCCTTGGTAAAAGGAGTATCTGAATCCTTGGCCGGCCGGATTGCTTATATGGAGCTCACTGGCATCGGCATAGTAGAGCTACCCGCCGACATCGATTATCGCATAAATTGGTTTCGGGGTGGTTTTCCCAATGCTCTACTGGCAGATTCAGCAAATGCAAGCAGGGAATGGCTGAATGCGCTGATTCGAAGTTATATCGAACGGGATCTCGCCCATCTGTTCGGTGTAGAACTCAATACGTCGATATTGCGGAATTTTTGGTCTATGCTGGCTCATGTCAATGGGAACATTTGGAATGCAGAAACTTTTGCCCGTTCCCTCGGAATCAGCGCGCCTACTGTTGTTCGTTACCTTTCCTTCCTGGAAGGGGGATACCTGGTCAGGCGCCTTTCTCCCTGGTTTATAAACGCCAAAAAACGATTGGTCAAGTCTCCTAAAGTCTATATCCGGGATTCTGGCATCCTGCATCGCTTATTGAATGTTCCTGATTATGATTCCCTACGCGGGCATCCGGGGGTAGGGGGTTCATGGGAAGGCTATGTGATTGAACAGGTTTTTCAACGATTGCCCCAGGGGCTGGAAGCATATTATTACCGGACGCAAGCCGGCGCAGAATGTGATCTTGTTTTGGTACAAGGTGTAACGCCGCTCGCGTGTATCGAAATCAAGTTGACCAATACCCCGAGCATATCCAAAGGGTTTTTAAACAGCACCGAAGACCTACAACCCAGATATAAGTATATCATTACACCCGATAGCGACACCTATAAGGTGCATGGGGAAGTGACCGTTACCAATCTTCTCCACTTTATAGACACCCTGAAAGAAATTTCGTGAACGCCTAAGAAAACAGCATCTTCACCAAGGCCAATCCCGCGGCAAAATCACCCGATCCCTGATCTTCCTGTCGATCCATGACGATCGGCTGGATACAAGGCAACGAGCATCCCAGTTGCAGCGCATCCGACATCTCCTTCTGCGCTAGATTCCATTCCTCCACGGCGATCTCGTCTGCCGTGAGGCCCCTTTCCTTGAGCACCAGTTCAGCCGCCGCCACCGCTTCGGGCATATAATCCCAGGGGCTGCGGGCGACTTTTACAGCTCCGGCAAATGGCCGGCACTCATGCAACATTACGCTGCCTCTTCGCGTCCTATGATCTACAATCAGCCACCATGCTAAAAAAACAGTTGAAATTTGCCTGGCGCCATTACAGCAAAGACCGCCTGTTCACTCTCCTCAATTTATTCGGTCTATCCATCGGCCTCGCTTGCACAATTCTCATCTATAGCTGGATCATGAGCGAACGCAGCATGGATGACTTCCATGTCAATAACCCCCGGCTTTACCAGGTGATGAGCCATATCCAGCTGTCGGACGGCATCCATACCCAGGATGGGACGCCCGGCCCGCTATATACCGCCCTGGCCCACGACATGCAGGAGATCGAAGCGACCGCAGCCGTGATCCCCACCACCGGCTGGCTGACCGTCGACCAAAAGAAATTCAGCGTCCCGGCCGAATATGTAAGCCGTGATTTCTTTAAGCTGTTCTCCTACCGCCTCCTGCAGGGAGACCAGGACCGACTCTTCCCCGCGACGACCTCCGTCCTTGTATCCGACGAGCTCGCAAAAACCCTTTTCCGCACCACTGGCAATGTTATCGGCCGCACCCTGGAATGGGGCGAGGACTCGGCAGTCTATGTGGTCTCCGGTGTGTTCGCCAAACCTCCGGCGAATTCCACCGCACAATTCGATCTGTTGCTGAGTTGCGAGACCTACCTGCAACATGACCCGGATCTGCAAAATTGGTTCAACAGCGGCCCCCAGACCTATATCCTGGTTGCACCGGGCACATCGGTCGACCGGCTCGATGCCAGGCTTAAGAATTTCGAGCAATCGAAAGAACCCAAAGCACCATTGACGCTTTCTTTGAGGAAATATGCCGACAGGTATCTCTACAATACCTACGACAACGGTATCCAGGCCGGCGGCCGTATCGCCTATGTGCGCATGTTTTCGATCATAGCCGCGTTCATCCTGCTGATCGCCTGCATCAATTTTATGAACCTGTCCACTGCCCGGGCCGCTCGGCGGGGTAAAGAGCTCGGCGTGAAAAAGGTCGCCGGCGCCAGTCGCCGACAGCTCCTCGGGCAATACCTCGGCGAATCGCTGCTGTTGACGTTCGCGGCCATGGTGCTGGCCTTCGGCTGGGTCGTTTTGCTGATGCCCGGTTTCAGCGCGATCACCGGCAAACAGCTCACCCTGCCGGTGACACCCGGTTTCGTCTTTGCTATGATAGCCCTGTTCTTAGTAACCGGCCTGGTCGCAGGCAGCTATCCTGCCTTATATCTGTCCGGTTTCAAACCGGTGAACGTGCTCAAAGGGCAGCTGCCGCATTCGCCCGGCGAGTTGTTCATCCGAAAGGGACTCGTGGTCATTCAATTCGTCCTGACGGTAGTCTTTATCGTGGCCGTGGCGGTGATCTATCGCCAGATGCAGTTGGTGCGTACCATGGATCTCGGCTATGACAAAAGCCATGTCGTCAGCTTCGCCAACATCCGGACGGAGACGCCCGGGCAACGGCCCATAGGGAATCCCGCCTTCCTGAACGACCTAAGGAACATCCCCGGTGTCGTCAAAGCAGGCGCACTCGATGGCGACATGATCGGACATTCGAGCGGTAATACGGAAAAGCTTTCCTGGGAAGGAAAAACACCTGATCAGCAAATCCTTTTTTACGCCCTTGACGTGGACTACGATGTCATGAATGTGCTCGGTATTACAATGGCGCAAGGCCGCGGCTTCTCCCGGGTCTATGGCAACGATAGCGCGTCGCTCATCGTCAATCAAACGGCTGCTGAAGCGATGGGCCTAAAAGACCCTATCGGCAAAACCTTCACAGTCTGGGGAACGACCTTTCATATCATCGGCATCGCCAAAGACTTTCATTATGCCTCGCTCTATGAAAAGGTAAAACCTTGTTTTATACGCTGCCACCCCGGGGGGCGGGCCCTCTTCGCGAAACTGGCTACCGGCCAGGAAGCAGCGGCCATCGCCGCCATGAATAAACTCTACGGTAAATATAAGCCCGGATATCCCTTCGACTATAGCTTTCTCGATATGAATTACGAGGCCTTGTATGTCTCCGAGCAACATGTCGCGGCGCTCTCGCGTTACTTCGCCGGACTGGCAGTGATCATCTCCTGCCTGGGATTGTTGGGTCTTGCTGCTTTCACGGCGCAGAAACGCAGGAAAGAGATAGGTATCCGAAAGATTATAGGCGCCTCCATTACTAATATCGTATTGCTTTTATCGGGAGATTTCCTCAGCCTGACGGTGCTCGCGTCGCTGATCGCTTTCCCGCTTTCCTGGTGGGCAATGACACGATGGCTCGCTGGTTTTGCGTACCATATTACCCTGACACCGGTGTATTTTCTGCTGGCGGCGGGTATTGTTCTATTCCTGACCCTGCTGACCACCGGCTATCAGGCGCTGAAAGCGGCGGTCCTCAGCCCTGTGACCAGCCTGCGTTCGGACTAGGCGAGGGAGGCATCTGGCCGCGCTAGCTCAAAAGAACGGCGGGAATGTCATCAGGAATTCTTCGATCTCCTCTTTGGTAATAGAAGGATCGGTGACTTCCAGCTTGACCACTTTCTCCTCCGCATCAAAATAGGCCGCATACCGGTCGTTTGACACATGCAGCTGATGCCGCTGCGTATCGGCCTGCATGTCGTACTGCTGGCACAAATGGTTGATGATTCTCACCGCCTGCTCCTGGTCTTCCACCGGGATGCGTTTTAATTCGGTCGCCATATGCTGTAATTGTATTATTCTGCTACCTGTAACACGATCTTCCCGCGCGTATGTCCTGCTTCGAGCAGCTGTTGCGCCTTCGCCGCCTCTTTCAACGAAAAGATTTCCGATACCACCGGGATCACCACACCGCGGTCGATCAGATCGGCGATCTGCTGCAAGTCCGCCGGAACACTCTGCGCCATGAAAGCAGCCCCACGGATATCTTTTGTCTTCAAGGTCTCGGGATACCGGATGCCCACCGTGCTGACGAGTACACCATGCGGCTTTAACACTTTGATCGAATCCTGCTGCACCTTTCCACCCCGCGTATCGAACACGAGATCGATATCGGAAAGCCTGGCGGAAAAGTCCTCTTTCTCATAATCGATCACTTCGTCCGCACCAAGCTCTTCCAGAAAAAGAATGTTTTTCTCCGAGGCCGTCCCGATCACATAAGCGCCTTTCGCCTTCGCCAGCTGGACGGCAAAAATGCCTACACCGCCTGCCGCGCCATGGATCAGCACCCGCTGTTCCGGCTGCAGCATACCGTATTTGAACAATCCCTGCCAGGCGGTAAGCCCTGCCAATGCCACGCCCGAGGCGGCTTTATGATCGATGGATTTCGGTTTCCGGGCGATCTCATCCGCCCGTACTGCTACATATTCTGCATAGGTCCCATTGCGGTTGATGTCCGGCCGTCCGTATACTGCATCGCCCGGCTTCCAGTCCTGAACCTTGCTGCCGGTTTGCTCGATCACCCCCGAGAAATCCCACCCGAGAATCCGTGGAAAAGCGCCGGCATACCGTCCATCACCGTTTCGCACCTTATAGTCTATGGGATTAACACCGCTTGCGTAGACTTTAACCAGCACATCATCGGGGTTGATCTGCGGCTTCGCAGCCTCTTCGTATTGCAAGACCTCCGGACCACCGTTCTTGTAAATCTCGACTGCCTTCATGTCTATCGTTTAACTACGATGCTGCAAATCCCAGGCCTGTGGTAAACTTACTGCGCATTTTTGCACAATTCCCCATTTGCCTCTAAGAGGTTGGCCTCATGCCTCATCAGGATAAAGGGCTATCTAAGAGATTTATTGTTAGGGAATATTCCCGTAAAAGGCTATTTTTATGTTCTAACCCCGGATTGCACTGGATAAAAAGGCACAGTTCGAGGGTGAATAAAGGTGAGTAAAGGTGAATAAAATAACACGGAACTAATTGTTATAGAAAATAGAATATATAGTTTTTATCTTTGTAATTTTACCTCTTTAAATCTATCGGCATGAAGCTTTTTGTTGCAGGTCTTCCCAATGATTTTGACGATGTGGACCTGAAAGAAATGTTTGAACTATACGGCACGGTGAACTTCGCAAAGGTGGTGATGGATAGGGAGACTGGAAAGAGTAAAGGCTTCGGGTTTGTAGATATGCCTGATGAGACCGAAGCGAAAGGCGCCATCGAAACATTGGATAACGCCTCTATTCGCGGAAAGAAGATGGCCGTGAAAGAAGCCGACGAATCCGGACGTGGCGGCGGTGGAGACCGTGGTGATCGTGGCGGCGGCGGCGGATACCGCGGCGGCGGCGGTGGCGGCGGTTATCGCGGCGGCGGTGGCGGCGGTGGTTACCGTGGAGGTGGCGACCGCGGTGGTGGCGGCGGCGGTTATCGCGGTGGCGGTGATCGTGGCGGATACGGCGGTGGTGGTGACCGGGGTGGATACGGTGGCGGCGGCGATCGCGGTGGTTATCGCGGTGGCGGCGACCGTGGTGGATATGGAGGCGGTGGCGATCGCGGCGGATACCGAGGTGGTGGTGAGGGTGGTGGCGACCGTGGCGGCTATCGCGGCGGCGGCGAAGGTGGCGGTGATCGCGGAGGTTACCGTGACCGCGGCGATGGGGGTGAAAGACGAGATCGCAATGATCAAGACTAAAATACGAAAACTGGGAGCCAACGATCCCAGTTTTTATTGTAACCTATACACCGGATAACGTAGATGCGCCGGCTCATACCACGGCGAACGATGATACACAAAGTTCAGCTGCGCCCGCGCGTTGCGTGCAAACGCCGAGTCGCTTTTCTTCTTTTCTTCCAACGCCGCCATAACATCCGGATGATCCTTGATCCAGACCTCCGCTACATCTTCCCAGCGATAATCGCTATATCCCTCCTTTTGCTGCAGGATGGCATCGAAAAAATTCCAGGCAAAATAACTGTCCTCACCGGTGGGCTCCAGCATTTCGACCAGGAAACGTCGCGCGGGCTGGCCGGTAGTAATAATAAAATCCCCTTTTAAGAAATGGATGGGCTCCTGATCCGTGGTCACCTTGATAGCCGTGTTCTTATGATGTTTCTCATAAGCCCGCGGATAACTTTCAAATCCGGCAATGTGATACGTTTCTACCGTCATTAGAGTATCATGCAACAGCCGCCGCATCCGCACGCCATTCAATGCCAGCAGATCGGTGACGGCATGCCAGCCCTGCGGTATGACATAAGCCGCCGGGACGTCAGCCGAAGCATCGGCAGCAAAATAATCGTAGAACCGTACCTTTTTTTCAAAAGGCTTGCTACGATCATAATAAAGCCTTGGCATTCCCGTGATCGCGCTCGTCTTCGTCTCCGCCGAATACCCTTTGAAGTTCAGCTCGTCCCAGCGCGTAGTATCGACCTTCCAATCCAACGACAAACGGCTGCTGTCCTGGTCAGCGGCGATATCATGTTTCCGCATGCCGATGATCTCCGTAGCATGCAAAGAAGCCTGCGCGATCATCACCGTCATGAGACTGTACGTGGCCTGCACCCGGTCCTTAAAAGGTTTCAGCATATGCGTCTCAGGCATAAAAGCGACGGTGTGCCAAAGAGCGGCATAACCACTCGAATACCTCGGTTCATCATAAAACCCATCCCAGCCCCGGTCCGGATTGCCGGCCTCGAATTCCACGTAGGGTGTCATGGGCCAGCCTTTCTTCTCCATTCCGGCGGTAAGGGCAGGGCCATAGACATCATGCAAAAAGACACCCAGCTCGCCACCCAGTTTGTTCCATTGCGTGGCGAGTAAGGTCATCGTATACTGATAATCCGCACCATCACTCACATGATTGTCGATCTGTATCTCGGGATCGACCAGGTGAAAGATCTGTGCAAAGCTCCGGGCGCTTCGGCTGTCGTTCTTGGTGAAATCGCGGTTGAGATCCAGGTTCTGCGCATTGCCCCGAAACCCGTAGCTTTCCGGGCCGTTCTGGTTGACCCGTGAAAAAGACGTGCGGTTCAGCGCGCCGCCGATATTATACAGCGGGATCACTGCCAGGGCGATATTGTCCGGCAGACTGATCTTGCCGGCTACCAGATCGCGTAATAGCAACATGCTGGCGTCGATGCCATCCGGTTCTCCCGGGTGGATGCCGTTGTTGATCAGGATAACGAGCTTGTGCTGTCTGTGCCAGGCTCCGGGGTCGGCTACGCCGTCATTCGAATACAGCACCACATGATAAGGGTAGCCGGCGTCGCTCATCCCCATCTCCCGGATCGATAGGCGGGGGGAGCGCATGTCAAGGTCCTTATAAAAGGCGATGCACTCGGCATAGGTCGCCGATTGTTTCCCGGCCGACCGCTCAAAAGGGGTTTCCTGGGCCGCCGCGCCAAGCCCCACAGCTATTAGCAAAAAAGCGCATATAAGTCTTCTCATATACGCAAAATAAAAAAGCATCCGTTACCGGATGCCTCTTCAACAAACTATTTTACAGATGGTATTACCCCTTACTTAGCGGGCGTACTATTTGGCGATGTTTAGCGTGTTTACCTTACGAGCCAGCTTGCTCTTCAGGTTCGCCGCCTTGTTCTTGTGAATAACGCCTTTTTTAGCCAGCTTGTCGATCATAGAGGCTACTTCGGGCAATTGCTCCCCGGCTTCTTTACCCCCCTTGATCGCCCGCAGGTCACGAATAGCGTTACGCGTGGTCTTGCCATAGTAACGGTTACGATCCCGACGCTTGTTGGCTTGCCTTACGTCTTTTTTGGTTGCCTTGTGATTTGCCATGAACTCCAAATTTAGGACGGCAAAGGTAACCCCGATCCACGAAAACACCAAAAGAAATCCCCACTTTCCCAAATAAACTAACCGGCAGGGGCGATACTTACGTACCATGCCCTTATTAAAATATTGATAAAAACCGTCAAAATAGGCTTAAAGCTTCGCGATTTTTGAACGATATTTGTAGGCCAAAAAAGGCGCGCCGCGCATTGTTCCATGAAAGACTTTTCTTTTATAACTAATTCTCATCCAAGCTATATCGAGGGACTCTATCAGGATTACGTGAAAAACCCCGATACCGTGGACCCCGAATTTCGCAAATTCTTTGAAGGTTTTGATTTCGCCGTAACCCAGGGCCGCAACGGCTCCCCCGCCGCCGCAGGCGCTAATGGTCTTTCCGCTGCCAATCCAGCGGGCGGTGCTGCAACGGCCAATGGCGCCATAGCCAAAGGCACCGCAACGGCCAACGGCACCACTGCCGCCAGGACCATGACCACCTCCGACGGTATGGACTGGAGAAAGGAACTGGGCGCCTACCGCCTGATCCTCGGCTACCGCAATAAAGGCCACCTGCTGGCTAAAACCAATCCCATCCGCCCCCGAAAGGACCGCGGCGCCAACGTCGACCTCGCCTTCTACGGCTTTACCGAAGAGGATCTCGACAAGAACTTCTTCGCCGGCAACCTCATCGGCCTGGGGACAACGACCCTGCGCGCTATCCTGACCCATATTCAGCAATGCTATGCCGGTCACGTAGGCATCGAATTCAAATACATCAGCGACCAAAAGAGGGTCGACTGGCTCACCAACGAGATGGAAAAACGGTTCCTCGACCCCCTTCCGCTGGAACAGAAAAAGAACATCCTCGAAAAGCTCAATCAGGCCGTCCTGTTTGAGAAATTCCTGCATACCAAATACATAGGACAGAAACGGTTCTCGCTGGAAGGCGGCGAAGCAACCATTGCCGCCCTCGACACTATTATCAATACTGCCGCCGCTCATTCCGTACAGGAAGTCGTGATCGGTATGGCACATCGAGGCCGCCTCAACGTCCTGGCCAATATCATGGGCAAGACCTATGAGCAGATCTTCAGTGAGTTCGAAGGAACGGCCAAGCCGGACCAGACCATGGGCAGCGGTGACGTAAAATATCATATGGGCTACGGCAGCGTAGTGACAGCGGACACCGATAAGACCGTCTATCTCAAGCTCATGCCCAACCCTTCGCATCTGGAGACGGTCGACCCTGTGGTCGAAGGCTTCGTCCGTGCGAAGGCCGACGTCATGTACCAAAGCGACTACGACAAGATGCTCCCCATCCTGATCCACGGCGACGCCTCCGTTGCCGGCCAGGGTGTTGTATACGAGGTGCTGCAGATGAGCAATCTCAAAGGCTATTATACCGGGGGCACCATGCACATCGTGATCAACAACCAGATCGGTTTTACCACCGATTTCGACGATGCCCGCAGCTCCGACTACTGTACCTCGCTCGCCGCTGCGATCCACGCACCCGTGCTGCACGTCAACGGCGACGACGCGGAAGCTGTGGTCAAATGCGCCTCGATCGCTACCCGCTACCGTCAGGAGTTCAACTCGGACGTCTTTATCGACATCGTATGTTACCGTCGTCATGGCCACAACGAAGGCGACGATCCCAAATTCACCCAGCCTCATCTCTACGCCCTCATCGACCAGCATCCCAACCCCAGGGAAGTATATACGCAGTACCTCATGGACCATGGCGAATCCGATGCGAAAGATCTGGCCAAGGAGATGGAAAAGAAATTCTGGGCCGACCTGCAGGAACGCCTCGATGAAGTAAAACAAAATCCGCTTCCCTACAAATATCAGCAGCCCGAACTCTGGTGGCAGAAGCTCCGCAAGGCGGCTCCGGCTGATTTCGACCAGTCTCCGCAAACGGGCATCTCCGAAGCCGACTTCAAAAAGATCTTCGATGCCATCATGACCTGGCCCGAAAATTTCAAACCCCTGCGGAAGGTCGAAAAGCTGCTGCAGGATAAGATCAAACTCTTCAACGAAGAAGGCAAGGTGGACTGGGCCACTGGTGAACTGCTGGCCTATGGCAGCCTGCTGCTGGAAGGCAAGGACGTGCGCATGAGCGGCCAGGATGTACAGCGGGGGACCTTCTCGCACCGGCATGCCGTCCTCCGCGACGAGAATACCGACGAACAGTACAACCGCCTCAGCCGTCTGCCCGGCAAGAACGGCGAATTCCGCATCTTCAACTCCCTGCTCAGCGAATACGCGGTCCTGGGTTTCGAATATGGTTACGCCCTCGCCAACCCCAATGCCCTCGTCATCTGGGAAGCACAGTTCGGCGATTTCAGCAACGGCGCCCAGGTGATCGTCGACCAGTTCATCTCCGCCGCCGAACAAAAATGGCAGCGCATGAACGGCGTCACCCTCCTGCTACCCCACGGCTACGAGGGACAGGGACCCGAACATAGCTCGGCCCGCATGGAACGCTTTTTACAATTGTGCGCGGAATACAATCTCGTCGTCACCGACATCACCACCTCCGCCAACCTCTTCCACGCGTTCCGCCGCCAGCTGACCTGGCCCTTCCGGAAACCGCTGATCAACTTCTCGCCAAAGGCCAACCTGCGTCATCCCGGCACCTATTCAACGATCCGGGATTTCACCACCGGTGGCTTCCAGGAAGTCATCGATGACCGTTTTGCCGACCGTGCCGAAGACGTCAAAAAAGTCCTCTTCTGCAGCGGCAAAGTCTATTTCGACCTGGCCGAACGCCAGCAAAAAGACAACCGAAAAGATGTAGCCATTGTCCGGCTCGAACAGCTGTACCCGCTGCCGGTGAACCAGCTGGAAGCCCTGTACAAGAAATATAGCCAGGCAGCGACGTGGTTCTGGGTTCAGGAAGAACCCCTCAATATGGGCGCCGCTTCCTTCCTTCAGATGAACCTTAAGACCATCAATTATGGCGTCATCAGCCGTCAGCCCAGCGCTGCCACCGCCACCGGCTATTCCAAGGTCCACGCCCAGGAGCAGGCCGAGATCATCGAAACGGCCTTCACCATTTAGATAGGGCCACAGGCCCTATGGCCGAAGGCCCGACGTTAGCGCTTTGGGGAAGATGCGCTAAATTTCCGGACAGCGTATCTTCCCCATGTTTAACCGTTAGTCGTACATTTGCAAAATCAAATAAATCGGAGTCCTAAATGATTGATATTAAAGTTCCGGCCGTAGGCGAGTCCATCAGCGAAGTCACGCTGGTCAAATGGCTCAAAAAGGAAGGTCAGTATGTCGAACGAGATGAGGTCATAGCAGAATTGGAAAGCGAAAAAGCTACTTTCGAGGTCAACGCAGAAAAAGCAGGTGTCCTTAAAACCGTCGGGAAAGAAGGCGATACCCTCAAGATCGGCGATGTCGTCGCCCGGATCGATGAAACCGCTGCCAAACCCGAAGGTGCGGAGGCCGCCGCTCCGGATCACTCGGCCCCCGCGGTGGTCCAACCCACGGCCAGCACAAAGACGGGCGCCGCTCCCGCACCGCAAGGCCCCGTAACGGCGATCTCTAACGACCTCAAAGCAACCCCCGTTGCCGCAGCCATCATTACCGACAAAAAGATCGACGCCGGAACGATAACCCCCACCGGAACCGGGGGTAAGATCCTCAAAAATGACGTTCTTGAAGCGCTGGCCCACCCTGGCCGCACTCCGGGCAAGGCCCTCTTCACCCGCCAGGACCGTCGCGAAAAAATGAGCAACCTCCGCAAGACGGTTTCCCGCCGTCTCGTGGAAGCCAAAAATACCACGGCCATGCTCACCACCTTTAACGAGGTGGACATGAGCGCCGTCATGGCTCTTCGCACCAAATACAAGGACAAGTTCAAAGAAAAGCATGGCGTGAACCTCGGCTTTATGAGCTTCTTCACCAAGGCAACCTGCTACGCCCTGCAAGAGTGGCCGGCCGTCAACGCCTATATCGACGGCGATGAGATCATCTACCACGACTACTGCGATGTTTCCATCGCCGTATCCGCCCCCAAAGGCCTCGTCGTCCCCGTGATACGCAACGCCGAAAGCCTGTCCATGGCGGACATCGAAAAAAAGGTCGTGGAACTGGCTACCAAAGCGCGCGATAACAAATTATCCATGGAAGAGATGCAGGGCGGAACGTTCACGATCACTAACGGTGGCGTGTTCGGCAGCCTCATGTCCACCCCCATCATCAATATTCCGCAGTCCGCCATCCTGGGTATGCACAAGATCGAAGAACGCGCCGTAGTCGTAGGCGGTCAGATCGTAGTACGTCCCATGATGTATCTGGCAGTGAGCTATGATCACCGCATCATCGACGGCCGCGAATCCGTGAGCTTCCTCGTCCGCATCAAAGAGCTGCTCGAGAATCCCGACCAGCTCCTCTTCGGCAAAGATCCGCTCAAGGCACTGCTTGAATTATAAGCCGACGAAGCCATGATCTTCGACAACCAGCTCCGCTACGCCACTCAAATTATAGAGAGCTATAAAGGCGAAGAGCCTTTGCACGTCTGGTTGAAGGACTACTTTCGGCTGAACAAACAAATGGGCTCCCGTGACCGTAAAACGCTGAGCACCCTTGTCTATGGCTTCTACCGGCTCGGCCACGCGGCAAGATCACTCGCGATAAAAGACCGCCTCCTCGCCGGCCTTCTGCTCTGCAACGACCAGCCGGGTGAGCTGCTGACCTACTTTAAACCGCACTGGACGGAGAAAGCCGCCGCTCCACTCCCCGAAAAGCTGGACTTCTTTCAACGGCAGCCCGAAGGCGCCGGTTTCCGGCTTACCGACATCTTCCCCTGGAAAGACGAGCTCTCTGCGGCTATCGACCACGAGGCCTTCTGCCTGAGCTTCCTGCGCCAACCGGATCTCTTCCTTCGCATCCGCCCGGGTTACGAAAACATGGTTCGCGAAAAACTCGGCGGCGTCGGCCAGTTCGAGCCTCCCTCCACCATCCGGCTGCCAAACGGCTTCAAGGTCGAAGACTATTTCACCCCCGACAAAGAGGTCGTCATCCAGGACTATAGCTCCCAACGTATCGCCGGCTACCTGCAGCCCGGCGCCATGGATCAGCCCGGCGTCAAAGATCAGCCCGCCAAGCCCCCTCATTTCTTCTGGGACGCCTGCGCGGCCAGCGGCGGCAAATCGATCCTCGCCTATGACCTCTTTCCAGGGCTGGACATCCTCGTATCCGATATCCGCGAATCCATCATTCACAATCTAAAGGCCCGCTTCCAAACCGCCGGCATCAAAAAATACCATAGCTTCCTCGCCGATCTCTCCAAACAACCACCGCCCGCCAGCGCGGTCAACGCGGAACTGATCCTTGCCGACGTCCCCTGCACCGGCAGCGGCACCTGGGGCCGTACCCCCGAAGAGCTGTATTTCTTCGACCCCGCCGCCATCGACCGTTACAGCTCGCTGCAAAAGCGGATCATGGCAGGCATCGGCCCGCATGTCGCACCCGACG
Organism: Chitinophagaceae bacterium; assembly: GCA_025934485.1. Taxonomy (GTDB): domain Bacteria; phylum Bacteroidota; class Bacteroidia; order Chitinophagales; family Chitinophagaceae; genus Puia. The sequence goes on along the minus strand of JAICXX010000023.1, from coordinate 39,887 downwards.
CGTCACTCGTCTACTGCACCTGCTCCGTATTTAAAAGGGAAAATGAAGAGATCATCGCTTACATCCGGGATACCAGCCGCCTTCGGATACAGACCGCGGACAATCTCACGGGTTACAACCAGCGCGCGGACACCCTCTTCGCCGCGCGTTTCCATCGCTAAAGGCTCCACTCCGCTAAAGGCCCCACCCAGGGCCAGGGCCCGGCCCGCGTCAGATCTAATTATGATCTATTAACCTCATGGTAAGCTGGAACCCGATCTTATACCCCGATTGCGTTCCATCCGGGGTAGGAGGCTGATACTCCCACATCTGGGTTTGCCGGTAGACGAGCCCGATGTGCTTGGCATAGGTCTCAAACCAGTAGGTCCGCGAAGCAAAGGCATTCGGATTGGCGATAGGCACATTGATGGAATCATTCGCCTGCAGCACGCTTATCGTAGAGTCGAAGGTGAGACCTCCCGGCGAAGTCGTATAACGCTTGTCCACATTCTGATAGGTATAGGTCCAGTTGTCCAGGGAGAGATGGTTATCGTCACTGTAAATAAAATAGCCCTCATAAGGGTTATACGGTAGATAATTATTCCCCGACCACGTGTATCCATTGTCGATCGGCCAGGCCAGCTTGATAAACCGAAGGTTATTCTCGACCATCTGGATGCTCTGGGTAGAAGGCTCGACCAAATAGGTTTCATTGGGGGTCCAGTTCGAACCCGTGGTATCACTGAGATAACGGACTACCATATAGTTCAGGTGGCCGGTAGCATCGGTGACGGTATCTTCTATCGAATCCTTCGCAAAATACGAGGTGATCGTATCCAGCTGGCCATAAAAATAGAAATTGAGGGAATCCATTCGATAGGTGACATATTTTCCTACCTGCAAAGGCGTCCAGAAATCGGTGAGCTCACCGGAGTAACCGGGAGTGCTGTTAAAATGAACAGTCTTTTTGCAGCTGGTTACGACCATCAGACTCAGCAATAGGATGAGACTCAGGCGAAGTTTCATATCTACTGAGAACGCCAAATTGACCGTTATATTGCGGTTCTGCGCGCTTCCAACGTGCGGCCAGCCGCTAAATGAGCGCAGCCCGCTGGATCACCCCTCCCCCAATCACCTCATCGCCCTCATAAAACACGGCGCTCTGACCCGGCGCAATGCTCTTGGCCTTTTCATAGAACCGGACCCGCACGCGGTCGCCCTCGGGATGCAGCATGCTAAGCGTTCCCTTGTCCTTATAACGCACCTTGGTGATCGCCTCCATGCCCCCGTTCGTCGCGCCATTGGGAGTCACCCCCTCGTATTTCATCCAGTTGATCTTCCCGACCATCATGTCCTCCTGATCCAGATCCTCTTCGTCACCGAGCACTACCGTATTGGTCTCGGGCTGGATGGCCGTGACATACACCGGCTTACCGAAAGTGACGTCCAGTCCCTTGCGCTGACCTATCGTATAGAAAGGATAACCCTTGTGCTTGCCGAGGACCTTCCCATGCTTGTCGACAAAATTACCACCCATGACGCGCTCTTCCAGCCCGTCGACGCGCCGCTTCAGGAACCCGCGGTAATCGTTGTCGGGCACAAAACAGATCTCATAGCTCTCCGCCTTCTTTGCGAGTTCCGGATAACCATAATCCAACGCCATCTGCCTGATGGCTGTCTTCCGATAGGGCCCTAACGGCAACAGAGTCCGGCTCAGCAGGTCCTGTTGCAAGCCCCAGAGGACATAACTCTGATCCTTGGTCTCGTCTACACCCTTTGCGATCGTATACCGGCCATTGCTATGCTGTCTTACTATTCCATAATGTCCCGTGGCAATGTATTCACAGTCCATGGCATCTGCACGTTTCAGCAGCGCCCGCCATTTGATATGCGTATTACAGAGTACACAGGGATTCGGCGTACGGCCAGCCAGGTACTCGTCTACAAAATTCTCGATCACAAAATCCCCGAATTCCTCCCGGATATCCAGCACAAAATGCGGAAATCCATGCTGCACCGCGGCCATCCGCGCATCATTGAAAGAGTCCAGATTACAACAACCCGTCTCTTTCTTCGAAGCGCCCGCGCTGGCATAGTCCCAGGTCTTCATGGTAATGCCTACGACTTCATAACCCTGGTCATGGAGCATGAGGGCCGTAACGGTACTGTCTATACCGCCGCTCATCGCCACCAAAACCTTTCCTTTACGGCTCATATGATACTTTTTGAGAACCGCAAATTTACGCCAAAATAGCCGATAAACGCATAGCTGATATCTTCCAGATACTCAGTCGGTTATTGTTTGCAATAGGCGTGCAGCACGCGCATTTCGCCATCCTGGACCACCACGTCCTTCCACGAGGCGGTATCTTCGATATGCACCACATAAGCCGTGGTTTGCGCCTCTTTGACCTCCTTGACCCAGCCGATGCTGAAATCGTAATAATTGCTGCGCACCAGTTCCCGCACATCGGCCGGCATCTCCTTTTCCGTATAGGTGAGTATCGAAAAGGTGAAGTTGCCTTTGCGATCATAAAAAAAATGCGCCTTCGTGGGACCCTCGGAATACTCGGCTTGGTACCCTGCTGCATCTTTGTACCATTGTGCATCGTTCTGCTCGCCGGCACGTTGCCAGAAGTCCCGCGTGGCCCGGACCGCGGCCTTGTCGGTAGAGATGTTGTGGAGGTTGAGCAAATAAGCCTGGTCCGATGTGGATGTCTGCGCCTGTGTCATAGTGCCGGCGGTTACGAACACGCCCGTCAGCAACAGGCCAATGATTGCTTTCATAAAATGATTTTTTGATGATGAAGTAAAATTACTCCGTCATCTTCCGGATCGCAAGCCAAAACAAGCCACTGACGTTATCGGTGATTGATTGCAGTTCCTCAATGAGCATCCGGGGGTGTGAGCCCGGATGCCCGGCACTAAGGTCTGTTAGGTTGTAATTTCTTTAACAAAGCCTCTTTGCGGCTTCGCGAGACGGGTATGCTGGACTCGTCGGACATCACGAGATAACCGCCCTCGCCTTTGATGTATTTGCAGACCTCGTTGAGATTGATGAGATGTGAATGATGCACGCGTAAAAAGCTGTAGTCTTCCAGCAGCTCTTCGATCTCTTTGAGCGTCTTCGATGCGATGATCTTTTGTTTTTCTTTGAGGGTTAGAACGGTGTAGTTGCTGTCGGAGACACAATGGACGATGCTGTCGACGGCTACCATCTCCAGGCCTTCCATCGTCGGGATGGCGATCTTGGTGAACAGGTTGGCGGGACTCTGCAGCTTTTGAAAAAGCAGATCGAACTGCTGCGCGAGCGGCGCCTTCAACCGCTGTTCGACCTTGCGGATCGAGGATTGCAGCTCCTCGCGATCGATGGGCTTTAACAGGTAATCCAACGCACTGTGACGGATGGCCTTGATTGCATATTGATCATAGCTCGTGGTAAAGATCAGCTCGAAGTCCAGGTCCTTCACCTTGTCCAGCAACTCGAAACCATTCATCCGCGGCATCTCGATGTCGAGGAAGAGAAGCTGTGGCTTCTGCTCCCTGATGGGGCCCAGCGCCTGCGCACCGGAATGATAGATGCCATCGACATGGACTTGCGGGCAATATCTTCCGAGCAGGATCGCCAGGGCTTCTGTACAGTAGGGCTCGTCGTCGACAATAAAAGCGTTGATCATAAAGGACTATAAATGTTTGGCCTGCGGCCGTTTAGTTATAAGCCGGCTCGCCTGCCGGATAATTGATCTTGACGGTCAACGTGACCTGCGTTCCCGCAGGCTCTCCATGTTCGTCGTACAGGTCTTCGATCACAAAGAACGGCGTCGCCGTATCCACGCCCGATAGCAACGCCATCCGCTCGGCCGTGATCTGCATGCCCATCGATTTATGCCGCTCCACCGATTTGCTTTTTAAAAGCGCGGCATGCCGGCGCCCGACGCCATTATCCCGGACCACACAGGTAAGCATATCGCCATTGGCCGAAAAACTGATGGTCAGCGTGCCCCGTTCTTCTTTATGCATCAGCCCATGCCACACGGCATTTTCCACAAACGGCTGCACCAGCAATGGCGGAATGCGGATGTCGTCGATCTCGAGCTCGTCCGCGACAATGATCCGGTAATCAAAGGCATCCTTGAACCGCAGCCGTTCCATATCCAGATAAAGCCGCAGGATATCGATCTCTTCGGCCAGACTGATATAGGGATGTCTCGAATGGTTCATGATCATCCGCATCAGCCGCGAGAACTTCGTGAGATAGTCGGATGCCGCCTCCGTCTCATGCCCGAGGATAAACCGGTTGATCGCATTCAGACAGTTGAAGATGAAGTGCGGGTTCATCTGTGACCGCAGCGCCTGGATCTCCAGTTCCTTGGCCCGTTGCTGCAACGCCACCCGCGCCCGTTCTCCTTCCAGCCGTTGGATCTCAAGATCGTCTTCCGCCTGTTTCCGGCGATGCTCGGCATTCCTTCGTTTCAACCTGATGATCCAGATATAGATGCCTGCAAACAACAGCAGCACCACGATACCCCCGATGAGCATATTCTTGATCATCATCTCTTGATTCAGACACAGATCCTCGAGCTGTTTGTCTTCATTAAGCAGCCGGATCTTCTGCTCGAAACCAAAAGATGCAAAACGCCCCCTGACCTGGTCGTTCAGTACGCTATCCTTAAGGATAATATAGCGCTTATAATAAAAATAGGCGCTGTCGGTACGTTTGGTCCGGTCGTAGTAGATCGATAGAAGCTGACAGGCGTCCCGGATATTCTGCCGGGCATCCGTACTTTGTGCCAGCGCCAGGTCCTCGCGTGCATATTGGAACGCCTGCGCATCCTGGTGCAATCCGAAATAGGTCCTGGCCAGATCTGCCTCGCAACGCATGAGCTGATTCCCGTCGTTCATCTCCCGTTGGTATACGATACTTTTGAGAAAATAGGGTAGGGCGCCGCCGTAATCCTGGCGAAAAAGATAATATTCACCCTTGCTTACGAGGAAGGTACGGATCAGGGCCGGCGGCAGCTTCGCGCTGTCGAGCGTGGCATAGATATACAACGCGCTGTCGTATTGATGCTGCCGTGTCTTCAGCTCGGCATATCCCGTGAGGTCCCAGGGATCCATTTGCAACGGTGAACCCCTACCGAGAGCCAGGCGAAAATATTTTTCCGCCGAGTTATAGTCCTCTATCTGGATGAACATACCCGCCAGAAGTTTATATTGGACATGCACCATGTTGCTGTCCTTAAGTGCTTCTGCGATCTGAATGCATTGCTGGAGCGTATCGAACGCCCGCGCATAATCGCCTCGCTCCCGGTACGCTTCGGCGGTCACGGATAGATAGTAGACCTCTTCGAGCCGGTTGCCGGTCCGCCGGGCCTCCCTTCGCGCGAGTTGGAAATAGTGCACTGCCTCGTCGAAATGGCTCTGCGCAAAAAGCGAGAAGCCGAGGGTATAATAGGCCAGGGTGATCCCATACTTGTCATCCGTTCTCGCAAACCAGCTCAGGCTTTCCCGCGCAAGCTTCTCGGACAGCACAAATTGATCGTTCCCATGCCCTTTGATCGCCGCTTCGCAGGCCAGCGCGATGGCAATGCCATGCGTATAGCCGATCTTTTTGGATCGCTGCAAGGCGTCCTCCGCATAGCAAGCCGCGGGACCATAGGACCCCATCTGTTTGTGAATGAGGAAACCTATGATCTGATGCTCGATGCTGTCGATCTTCCCGCGTTCGGCAGCCGTGGGATCGGTGGGTTCCCCCGCCGCCCGTACCACCCCGGTGAGCAGCACGAAAACCATAGAAATGTAGAAGATTCTCATGGAAGACAATTCCACTAAAGTTAACTAAACCGCTGCGAAATCCCACCCACCGCCGGTGCCATTGAGCCGTTAACGTTGACCCGCTGTCACCTGCGCGCGCCGGTGAGCAGTTAGCCTTCCGCCGGACCGTTGGCGCCCCCTGACTTGGGCGCTTGTCCGGCTTCCATAGTGAAAAACTTTAGGAAAACTTCTTCTCCCCGCCGGTCATAAATAGTGTAAATTGCCCTTCAGCTAAAAAAATAATATTATGATAAAGCTTCAAGTAATTGGCAACCTGGGTAAGGACTGTGTCACCAATACGGTGAATGGGAAGAATGTGATCAATTTCAACGTGGCCCACACCGAGAAATTCCGCGATGCCCAGGGAAACCAAAAAGATAAGACGATTTGGGTGGAATGTGCTTATTGGACGGACCGTACCGGCATCGCACCCTATCTCAAAAAAGGCACCCAGGTATATGCAGAAGGGACTCCCGAAGTCCGGACCTATCCCAAGAATGACGGGACTACCGGCGTCTCGCTGACGCTCCGCGTACAGTCCGTTCAGCTCCTGGGCAGCCGCGGCTCGGAAGGTGGTGGTGGTTACTCCGGCGGCGGTAACGAAGGCGGCTATTCGGCGCAGTCCAGCCCCTCGCGCGTCCCCTCGGCCGGCGACATCACCGAGCCCATTGACGATCTTCCGTTCTAATTTTCTTGAGAATCCCCGGTTTACCGGGGATTCTGCTTTTCGTAGGCGTTGACCCAGGCCTCCACCTCCGCCCGGCTCACCGGCAGTCGGGCCCTCCCGCCGGGCCGTTGGCGCCCCTCTGTCTTGGGCGCTTGCCCGGCTTCGACATTCACCACCACCAGCCAGCCCGTCCTGCCCGGCGTAGCCTCAAACGCATTTACCAATTCATTCTGTTCGCTCACTAGCGGATGCCCACTGGTAGGATTCCACAACTCCTTGGCACACAGACATCCCATCGTAGGCGTCAACGGATAGAACGGCCGGCCTTTATAATAGTCCGGATCGATGGTGGTCCCATGCGCAATGATCTCCGTCCGGCCGATCGCGCCCGCATCAAAAGCCTCCATCATCGGCGCATAGGACTGCCAGCTTGCCGGCAACAGCTTTCGATAACGTTCTATCGAATCTCCAACAAACAGCGTTGAATCATGAAAATAATCCGCCCATTTCCCCTCGCCCGGCATCAGCAATTGCAGATTCGGTGTCGGGCCGATAAAATCCGTATGCGAAACATCTGTCCCGGTGATGCTAAAGACTCCTTGCGGGGTATTCCCGTTCGTAAGAAAATACGGTAACCCCGGACCGCTCCGCGCCAGCTGATCGAAAACCGCCAGCCGCCCATCGCTATTCCGTGCAAAACTCCCATCGGCATACTGCACGATGGCCAGTCCCGGATAATCCCGGTCCCATCGCTGAAAGGAGTAAATGACCTTACTATCCACCTCCTTCGCCATACCCAACAGCTCCGTGACGGGCGGCGTCGCCTCGGGGCCACCCGCACCCAGGTAGTTGAACAAAGCCTGCAAGACCGCCACCGAATCATAACCCGGAAACCGCTCTACAATTCGGAATTTCAGCGAATCCACATACGCTACGGTCGTATCTGCCCGATAGAGATACACGGCAGCAACCGCGAAAAGTTTGGGGTCTTTCTCCCTCGACAGCACCGCCGCCATCTCCTTCCGGTAGCGCGAAGGCTCGACGGCGTAAACTGCTTCCAGCAAGGCCAGCCGCGTATCATACTGCAAAGAATCATACCCGGCGAACATCCGCCCAAAACCAGCCCGCACCCCGGGGCCGTCAAAAAGGAATTGCCCGACCGCCCAGCAGGCCGAGAGATACCCCTCTTCCGTGTCACTGTCCAGCGGCTGGGCAAAATGCTTCGTCACCACCCGCTCCCGCAGATCCTTCTCGAGTGCCATCCGCTTGTTGTACAGCACAAAATCCGTGTGGATATCCTCGAGCCGCGTCTGCGCCCACCCCTGCTCCGCCGCCGCCAGCAATAGAACAAACAAGATTCGCATGGCACGAAAATAAAAAAAGCCGCCCGGATGGGCGGCCTTATATCATGAAAAAGAAGGTTAATATCCCGGATTCTGCTGCGAAGCGATATTCGGATTCCGCAGGATCTCCTGTTGCGGGATCGGCATCAGCCGCGCGAAATACCCAAAAGGAATGTTCAAGGCATCTCCCGTGACATCATCGCCATCGTCATGCAAACGGTTGACATCCTGTCCCAGCCGCTGCAGATCATAGAACCGGTCCCCTTCAAAAGCCAGTTCCTTCCGGCGCTCCGTGATGATATCGCTCAGGAGGGTCGGACCCGAGTCGGGATAACCTGCAAAAGCCGGATCGCGCTGCGCCATCAACGCATTCAGCCATTGCCGGGCATCCGCGTCGTCGTTCATGCGGTTGGCACATTCCGCGGCGATGAGATAGACCTCCGCCAGCCGGATCACCTTGAGGTTGTCTTTATCCGTATTCAGCGAATTGGGATATTTGTTGACTAGGATGGCGGGCACGAAGGCCGCGGTATAGCCGTAAACCAGCAATTGGCCACGCGCATCGGTGGGGCTGTAGAGCGAAGCCAGGGCGCTGTCGCAGAACACATCCTGGTAACCATGCTCGTAGAACGCCCCCAGATCATCGGTGCCGTTATTGTTCACCGCGTCGCAGTCGATCTCGAACATCACCTCCACGCCACCCGTTTGCACACCCGGGTTATTCCAAAAGGCCGTCAGCGCCTGCGGCGTCACAAGGGTGAACGGACCGCCCTGGATCACATCCGTCGCAGCCGCATAGGCATCGGCATAATCGCCCATATACATATAGACCCGCGCGAGAAGACCTTCGATCGCATAATGGCTGATAAACACGGAGCTCACATATTGCGGCGCCGACGCCATCGCCTTGTTGAGATCGCTCACGATCTGCGCATATACCTGCGCCACCGTCGACCTTGCAGGAAGGGCGTTGACATTATAATGGAGTACCAGCGGTACGCCCAGCCCGGTGGAGTCGAAAGTATAAGGCCCGCCATAGATATTCACGAGCTTGAAATAGAGCAATGCCCGTAGCGCATAGGCCTGCGCCTTGACGGTGGCGGCGGCAGCGCCGGTGTCGGGGGCATCGATGATCTGGTTCGCTTCCAGGATGCCGTTATACGATTCCTGCCACATGCCCTGGACCACCCCGTCCGCGACAGGCGTATTGTATTCCCATTGTACCACATACCGTCCGCTGTTCCGGGCCTGTAACCAGATATTATCGGCCATCAGATCGCCCAGGATGGGGAAGTCGCGGCCGAATTGGTCGACGTTCCGCAGCTCGGCATATAGCCCGTTGAGGGCGGTCGACAGCAGCTGCGGCGTATTCAGCGCTTCGTTCGTAGGTAAAGCGCCAGCCGGGGTTTTGTCTACAAATGATTTGGAGCAGGAGCCCAGCGCCAATCCCAACGCCGTAATCCAAATGAAATATAGTTTGTGCTTGTTCATACTTTTCGTTTTGAGGATAGTTTTTCATTCATTAGAACCCGATCTTGATACCGCCTGCGATCGTTTTGGGGATCAGCACTTCCAGGTTGGCCTGGCTGTTGATACCGGATTCCGGATCATAAGGCAGGTTCTTGTCGACACCCCAGGTGGCCAGATTGGTTCCGCGGATATAGATGCTCAGCTTGTCGATCTTCAGCTTCTTCAAAATAGTAGCCGGCAGATTATAGCTGAACTGCAGATTTCGCAGCCGGATATAGTTGCCTTTGTACAGCCACCTTGTGCTGGGCTGGCTGCTCTGGCTCGGATCGCCATATACGATCTGCGGGACATTGGTCTTGTCGCCGGGCTTCTGCCAGGCTGTGAGCTGGCTGCTCAGCTGATTGAGCCCGCCCACATATCCCCCGTCGCTGTTGAGATAGTTGAACCAGCTGTCGAAGATATAGTTGCCATATTGGTAGTCGAACTGGAAGTCCAGCACCCACGGACCCAGCGTAAAGGTGTTGTCCAGGCCGCCGAAGAACTTCGGGGCTGCCGAAAGATTATCCAGCGAATACGCAGCACTGTTATAATTATTAGTCAGTGTTTTCCTGGTGGCGTCCGTATACCATTGCGCCGCCCCCGTTTGCGAGTTGACACCTGCCCATATCGGCAGATAGTATTCCTGCAGGTCGTGGCCCACCGTATACTGGAACTGGCCGCTCGGGATCGAAGTGCCCTTGTACAGGTTCGTTACCCGGTTCATATTATGCGAGATGTTGAACTGGATCTCCCATTGGAAAAGCGGAGTGACCACCGGCCGGGCGTTGATCAGCAGCTCGAACCCCTTGTTCACCAGGCTGCCTACATTCTCGTTCTGTGAAGCGAAACCAGTGGTATAGGAGAAGGGCACCGGGGACAACAGGTCGTTGGTCGTCCGGTGATAATAATCGATGGTACCGTCGATCCTGTCCTTGAGGACGGCAAAATCCAGCCCGAGGTCCAGCGATTCGTTCTTTTCCCAGGTGAGGCCACTGTCGCCTACATTGGTGGGTACCAGACCAGCCTGCCCGCTATAGTTCGAAGAGCCATAGGTCGGCAGGGCCGTGTAGAATCCAAACCCGTTCGTATTCCCCGTTTGCCCGTAAGATGCCCGCAGCTTCAGCAGATCGAAAATATGCTGATCCTTCATGAATGCCTCCTCATTGATATTCCAGCTGGCGCCTACCGAGTAGAAGCTGCCCCAGCGATGCTCCGCCCCAAACACCGAGGACTCGTCCCGGCGAAGGCTACCGCTGATCACATACCGGTCCTTGTAGTTGAAATCGGCAATACCGAAATAGGAAAAGGTCGATTGTTCCTGCGGCAGTGCGGAAGCCTGGGTAGGATTCGCGGCGTTGACAAGATATTTCAGTCCCAGGGTTTGCGGGAAGCCATGACCCATAGCATTCAGCGAATACAATTTGAAATCATAGGCTTCTACCCCTGCCTTGACATCGAAATATTCATCGCCCTCCTTATTGATCTTTTGCTTCAGGTCGGCGAAATTCGACCAGGTATAGTCGAAAACGCGGGCGTAGTTGGAGGAAGCAAATCCCTGTTGCTGATACCCGTCGCCATAAAAGGGATTCCAGTACTGGTCTTCCTGTACCGCAACATACTCCCCGGCAAACCGGGAGGTGAACTTCAGGTTGTCCAGGATCTTCAGTTCGCCCGAGGTGCTGCCCCGCAGCGCGGTCTGTTGTGCCTGGTTATTGTTCCAGGCCGCGGTTACCAGCGGGTTGTAGATCGATGCCCCTACCGGGAACTCGTTCAGGCTATCGTATTGGCCCCACCGCAATTGGCCGTTCGGCAGCCGCGGCGTATACCAGGGTAGTGTGAAGAAGGACGCAAGCACCGGGTTGGCGTAGGTCCCGCCATTGGACGGCGTATGCTGGTTCGTATTGGTACCGTTGATATTGGCCGAAAGGGTGAACCGGTCGGAAGCCTTATGCGTGACCGCCAGCGCGCCCGTAAACCGTTGAAAATCGCTGGCGATGCTGATCCCCTTTTGATCGAAATAGCCCGCCGATGCATATATAGTGGTCTTATCGTTACCGCCGGCCATCGACAACGTCACCTGGCTTTGGCCCCCCTTTTGCGAGGCGACATCGAACCAGTTCGTATTCGTGGACGTATAGTTGGCCGGGTATCCAAGGGCCTGTGTGATGAGCTGGTCGGCATTGCCGTTGCTGGTGACATAGCCCGCATTGATAAGTGCCTGGCGCAACGTCGTCTGCAACCCCAGCGAGTTCTCCGGTACATTACTCGGCGTATAGGCCCGGCTGTTCTGTCCAAACTCACCCGTGAGGGAGAAATGCGTCAGCCCCGCACGCCCCCGTTTCGTCGTGACCAGCACGACCCCGTTACCGGCACGCGACCCATACGGCGCCGTGGAAGCCGCGTCCTTGAGCACCGAGATATTGTCGATATCGTCGGGGTTCATGGCGCTGAGGGGGTTGGCGGTCGTGGTGTTGACCGTGAGATCGGTGGTCGTGGTGATGGCCCCGTCGATCACCCAAAGGGGGCTCGTGCTGGCATTGACACTCCCGATACCGCGGATAACGATATCCGTGCCCGAACCCGGCGCCCCGGAAGCCGAAGACACATACATGCCCGGCACCGACCCCTGCAGGGCCTTGTCCACCGAAGTAAAAGGCCTGTCGGCGACGATCTTGCCGCTCACCGTGGTGACGGCTCCCGTGACATTGGTTTTGTTTTGCGTTCCATAGGCTACGACTACGACTTCGCTGAGGCTCTTGTTCGCCGGCTGTAGCGACACCGTCCCGATGGTCGTCTTTCCGGAAATGCCTGCCTCCAGGGTAGAGAAATTGACGGCGGAGATCACAAGGGTCCTGGCGTTGTCCGGAACGGTGAGCATAAAGCTGCCGTTGTTATCCGTGCTCGTACCCCTGTTCGAACCCTTCACGGCGATGGAAGCCCCGATTACCGGCGCCCCGTTCGCATCCAGAATGGTTCCTGAAATGGTGTGACTCTGTGCGGAAACTTGTCCCATGAGCAAGACAAAGCTCCATAGGAAGAGGAAAAATCTTCTCATACGAGTTGTTTTAGTGAAAGAAAGTCGATCGAATTATATAACAAAATTAACGATATAAGTCCCTTTCGAAGTTGCCTCTCATGTAATTGACGATCTTTGCGTCTCTTAAAAGTAACGCATGACGAATACATCTATTGTTGTCCCCTATGAAGAGCTGCATGATTTTACGCTTTCGGTCTTTCAAAACATGGGTTGTCCGCCGCAGGATGCCGTCACCGCGGCCGCCGCTTTGCTCAGCGCCGATCTCCGCGGCATCGATTCGCATGGCGTTGCCCGTTTGTCCGGGTACGTCCGGCTGCAGGAGGCTGGGCGGGCCAACCCCAAACCCAATGTGCGGGTGATCCATGAGACACCCTCCACCGCTGTAGTCGACGGCGACAGTGGACTAGGCCTCGTCGTCGCTCCCTATGCCATGCAGATCGCGATCGAAAAGGCCGCAGCCGTAGGCACTGGGTGGGTCAGCGTCCAGAACTCCAACCACTTCGGCATCGCCGGATATCATGCCCTGAAGGCAGTCCAGAGGGATATGATCGGCATCGCCATGACCAATGCGAGCGCCCTCGTCGCGCCTACCTTTTCACTGGAACGCCTGCTCGGCACCAATCCCATCTGCGTCGCAGTGCCGGCAGGGGAGGAGCCACCCTTCGTCGCCGACCTTGCTACGACGACCGCCGCCAACGGTAAGCTGGAGATCCTTCAGCGTAAGAACGAAGCGGCACCTCTCGGCTGGATCCAGGACAAAGATGGCCACCCCTCTACCAATGCCCATGAACTCAAATCCGGCGGCGCCCTCCTGCCTCTCGGCGGCGACCGTGACCACGGCAGCCACAAAGGCTATGCTCTAGGCGCCGTCGTTGACATCTTTTCCGCGGTGCTCAGCGGCGCCAACTACGGACCCTGGGTGCCTCCCTTCCCCGCTTATGTCCCCATGCCCACCGGCATGCCCGGAAAAGGCATCGGCCATTTCTTCGGGGCCATGCGCGTCGACGCTTTCCGCCCTGCCGCCGACTTCAAAACACATATGGATCACTGGATCAGGCGTTTTCGAAGCGCCAAACCCGTCCCCGGCGCGGATCGCGTGCTGATCCCCGGCGATCCCGAACGGGAGATGGAGCACGAACGCCGCCTCCACGGTATCCCCCTGCTGCCCGCCGTGGTGGAAGATCTTAAGAACATCGCCCAAAAGCTGGGGGTGGAAAGCAAGCTTTTCGAAAATTTCTAACGCCGCAGACGTTATCTTTGCGGTCCCAAAATCCGGTCCACCAGGCGGCCGGGAAAAACGATGTCGAAATGAAAATCATGAAATTCGGCGGCACCTCGGTCGGTAAGCCCGAAAGGATGCGCCAGGTCAGCCAGCTCATCACCGCGGACGCGGAACCCAAGATCGTCGTACTCAGCGCCCTCAGCGGCACGACCAACTCCCTCGTGGAGATCGGCAACGCCATCTCCGGCGGCGCCCGCGAAAAAGCCAAGGAACTCATCGACAAGCTGGAGGCCCACTACCAGGGCTTTATCAAGGACCTCGTGAAGAAGGATGCCTCGCTGAACAAAGCCAGATCCATCGTCGCCGAACATTTCGAATTCCTGAACATCATCCTGAAGATCTCCTTCAGCGAAGCGCTGAACAAAGACATCCTCGCCCAGGGCGAGCTGTTGTCTACCAAGCTATTCTCCGTATTCTGCGAAGAGAACGGCATCGATCACCTGCTGCTGCCAGCCCTCGAGTTCATGAGCATCGACAGCCACGACGAACCCCAGATCAACGGCATCAAGGCAAAGCTCACCCAGCTTCTGCAGCAACACAAGGATAAAACCCTTTTCATTACCCAGGGTTATATCTGCCGCAACGCCCGCGGCGAGGTGGACAACCTCAAACGCGGTGGCAGCGACTACAGCGCCTCGCTCATCGCCGCAGCCATCAACGCAAGCGTTTGCGAGATCTGGACGGATATCGACGGCATGCACAACAACGACCCGCGCGTCGTCAAAAAGACCTTTGCCATCGACCAGCTCAGTTTCGAAGAAGCAGCCGAACTCGCCTACTTTGGCGCCAAGATCCTGCATCCGGCCTCCATCTGGCCGGCACAGTTCTATCGCGTGCCGGTGAAACTGCTCAACACCATGCAGCCCGAGGCCAAAGGGACCCTCATCACCGAAGAAGCCGGCTCCGTTGGCGTAAAAGCCATCGCGGCCAAAGATGGTATCGTCGCCATCAATATCCGCAGTAGCCGCATGCTCCTGGCCTACGGCTTTCTCCGTAAGATCTTCGAGGTCTTCGAAAAATACCGCACTCCGGTGGATATGGTCACTACCTCCGAAGTAGCGGTGTCCCTCACCATCGAAAGCACCGCCGAGATGAAATCCATCGTCCGTGAACTGGAACCGTTTGGGACTATCGAAGTGGAGGAGAACCATAGTATCGTCTCGATCGTCGGCAATGAGCTGACCCAGACTCCGGACGTGCTGAGCAAGCTGTTCGATTCATTGAAGCAGGTGCCGGTCCGCATGGTCAGCTACGGCGGCAGCAAACACAATGTGTCGGTGCTCATCCCCTCATCTCATAAGACCGCGACCCTGCAAAGGCTCAACAAAGGACTCTTCAATCTCGATTAAAGCGAAGATTCTTATACTAACGGCCCTGCTCCTGCAGGGACTTTGCCTGTCGGCCCAGCAGGTGGGCAATTACCTATCCGGCACCATCGTGGATTCCGCCGGCGGCACCCCCCTCGCCGGCGTCAGCGTATTCCTCAACAATACCTCCCGTGGCACGACAACCGGCGCCAAAGGCGATTTCCGCCTGGACATACCCCGGGGCACTTTCCAATTGGTATTCTCCGCGATCGGATATACCACCCGGGTGATCGACGTCAACGGCGCTCACCTTCCTCCACCCTTGCACCTGCTCCTGCACCCGAAAGCCACCGAGCTCGCCGCCGTGACCGTCGAGCCATATGACAAACACGGATGGGCGAAATGGGGTAAGTTCTTCATCGAGAACTTCATCGGCACCACGGAAAATGCCGCCGACTGCAAGCTCAGGAATCACGACGTACTCCGGTTTTACTATTCCCGCCGGAGCAACCGGCTTTCCGTGACCGCTACCGAACCCCTGCAGATCGACAACAACGCCCTCGGTTATACCCTCACTTTTCAGCTGGAAGGCTTCAAAACCGATTTCAATAATAAATATGTGCAGTCTTTCGGTTACCCCTATTTCCAGCCGATGACGCCCGGGAATGCGGATCGGGAGAAGTACTGGGCCTTTAAACGACGACAGGCCTACACCGGCTCGATGCTCCAGTTCATGCGCAGTCTCTATGGCGGCCATTCGATCACTCGAGGTTTTTTAATCCAAAAAGAGGTTACCGGACCCAACGCGGAAAAACGCCGGGTCAAAACCATCTACCGGCCGGATTTTCAAAAACCCGGCAGCTTCCCGATGGATACCCTGCATTATTTCTGGAATGTACTGCGGCAACCCGATGTCATTACCTGGCGGGAGGTCGTCCCGCCGGACAGCATATTCAAGGTGGCGCCGGACGGAAGCCGCGAACTGTACTTCGGTACGCCGTTGATTGTACTCTTTGGCGTCCGGCAGGCCGCCGGCAGCGAGCTTAAAGAATCGGGGCTGAAACTGGTCACCCCACAGCCCATAAAAGTGGAAGAGAATGGCAATTACTACCCGGCGCAGGAAGTGCTGAGCACCGGCTACTGGGGCCAAACGGAAAAGATCTGCAATCTCCTGCCGCTGGACTACGGCTTCTAATGAATCCACCCGTTCACCTTCATCCATTCCGCAAGCCGGTCCGGCCACTGGTCACCCCCCGACGTAGGATTCCACATCCCAAACCCATGCCCTCCTTTCGGAAAGACATGCATTTCGGCGGGCACATGGTGCTTTTCCAGGGCCTCATAGAAATAAAGGCTATTCACCACCATCACCGTTTTGTCGTCTTCGGCATGGACCAGAAAAGTCGGCGGCGTCTGGTCCGTGACCTGAAGTTCGTTGGAATAGAGTAGTATCTGCGCCGGATCGGGATGCTTTCCCAGCAGATAGTCGCGCGAACCCCGGTGGCCGATGCTGTCGGAAAAAGAAATCACGGGATATAAAAGGACCATGAAATCCGGTCGCAGCGAGACACCGGCGGTATTTTCGATCACCGCATGATTGAAATGTGTTCCCGCCGTCGAAGCCAGGTGGCCGCCGGCGGAGAAACCCATGATGCCTACCGCGCCGGGATTAACGCCCCAATCTTTGGCATGCTCCCGCACCACCTGGATCGCCCGTTGCGCATCCTGCAAAGGCCCGATGGTCTTGTCTACCATGGTCTCGTCGCTGGGCAGCCGGTATTTCAGCAAAAAAGCGGTGATGCCCAGGCTGTTCAGCCATTTGCAGACATCGGTGCCCTCATGTGTCATCGCCAAATGCACATAACCCCCGCCGGGGCACACGACCACCGCGGTTCCATTCGCCGTGCCTGCCGCCGGGATATAGACCGTGAGGGTAGGGCGGCTCACCAAACTGTAAGAATAACGTAGCGGGTTCCCCGAAGAATCGATCTTTTGCTGGTCGGGTACGGGCTTGGAATTGGGAATAGGCCGATCTCCATAAAGTGGGAGTTCCTGTTGGGCTGTGACCATAAACGTGGGGAATAGAAACAAAAGGAAGACGACAAGCTTTCTCATGCCTAAAAATACCAAAAAAAAGACCACTCGCAGGGAAGTGGTCATAACAAAATTTGCAATTTGCTTAGATGATCAGCATGGCATCGCCATAGCTAAAGAAGCGGTATTTGTCTTTGATCGCTTTTTTATAGGCCTCCATCGCCAGATCATAGCCGGCAAAAGCACATACCATGATCAGCAGGCTCGTCTTGGGGAGATGGAAATTGGTGACCAGCGCGTCTGCAATATTAAATTGATACGGCGGATGGATAAAGGTGTTGGTCCAGCCTTCGGAGGGCTTCAGGAGTTTCTCTGCCGTAAAGCTGGATTCGATTGCGCGCATCGTCGTCGTCCCGATGGAACAGATGCGGTGACTGCCCAGCCGGGCCTTGTTGACGATCTTGCAGGCATCCTCTTCGATCCGGTAATATTCCGCATCCATCTTATGTTTGCTGAGATCCTCCACCTCGATGGGTCGAAAGGTGCCCAGACCCGTGTGCAACGTAATCTCGGCGAAACGTACTCCTTTGATCTCCAGACGTTTGATCAGCTCTTTGCTGAAATGCAATCCGGCCGTGGGCGCTGCTACGGCACCCTCGTGCTTGGCGTATACCGTTTGGTAGCGCTCCTTATCTTCCTCATCCGGCTTGCGTTTGATGTATTTGGGTAACGGCGTCTCACCCAGGACTTCCAATACCTGGCGGAACTCTTCGTCGCTGCCGTCCCAAAGGAAACGGATCGTCCGTCCCCGGCTGGTGGTATTGTCGATCACCTCTGCCACCAACTCGTCGTTGTCCCCGAAATAAAGCTTGTTGCCGACCCGGATCTTCCTTGCCGGATCTACGATAACGTCCCAAAGCCGGTTCGGCTTGTTCAATTCACGGAGTAAAAAGACTTCGATCTTGGCGCCCGTTTTCTCCTTCCGGCCATACATCCGGGCCGGGAATACCTTGGTATTATTGACTACAAAAACATCTTTATCGTCGAAATAGTCGAGAATGTCCCTGAAATGCTTGTTTTCGATGTTGCCGGTCTTGCGGTGGACCACCATCATACGGCTGTCTTCTCTCTTTTTCGCAGGGTGTTGGGCAATAAGGTTTAGAGGTAAATCAAACTTGAACTGTGAAAGCTTCATGTGGAATGAAAATTTTAATTGTGTTATCGGCTAAGCTCGTCGGCTACAACATTCGCACATGATAATTCTATCCGCTATTATCATGTTACGGCATGATTTTGCAAGTCGGCGAAGGTACAACAAAAAGCCCGCATCTCCAAATTTCATTTCCCCATCCGGCAACCCTGCGGATCGAATTAACGTCTATACAGCAAAATAATTTTCCCATATTGACGTCTTTTATGCAACTTGTATAGTAACCCTCCACTAATGAGAAGATCGACCCTGCTTGGTATACTCCTTCTATCTTTCGCCTTCTCCGCCGGTGCTCAGCGACATATAGAAAAAAAATACCCTGCCTTGTTGTGGGAGATCACCGGTAACGGGCTTAAAAAACCCTCCTACCTCTTTGGGACCATGCACGTCAGCAGCAAGCTGGTCTTCCATCTCAGCGACTCCTTCTATCTCGACATCAAAAATGCCGACGTCGTCGCCCTCGAGCTCGACCCCCAGCTCTGGCAGGACCAGCTCTTTCGCTTCGAGAGACTGCAGTCTAACCTGCGCTTCTATACCCAGGGCGCCCCCACCGACTTTATCAACGAGCACTCGTTTCAGCTCGAAAGGTACGAGGACCCCCTCCGCAGCGCCCTCAGCGACGAGCCCACCGTGATCAACGGCCTCCTCTACCGCACCTACCGCAGCCAGGCCGATTTCGAAGAGGACACCTACCTGGATCTCTATATCTACCAAACGGGGCGCAAACTGGGCAAACAAGCCACCGGCGTAGAGAATTACTTTCAAACCGAACGCCTCATCATGGAAGCCGCCCAGGACATGATGAAGGACAAAAAGAAACGAACGACCAACGACAGCGACGGCGAAACCTC
The DNA here is from genome assembly GCA_025934485.1 of Chitinophagaceae bacterium. Classification (GTDB taxonomy): domain Bacteria; phylum Bacteroidota; class Bacteroidia; order Chitinophagales; family Chitinophagaceae; genus Puia. The sequence goes on along the minus strand of JAICXX010000023.1, from coordinate 20,854 downwards.
CTACGACATCGAGCGGAAGACCCAGGAAGCCTACCGCAAAGGAGATCTCGACCTGCTCGACTCGCTGGAACGCCTCATGGAACCGTCCGAATCCTATATGGAGAAATTCCTCTACCGGCGCAACGAGATCCAGGCCGCCTCCATCGATAGCATCGTCCGGCGCCATTCGCTATTCGTAGGGGTAGGGGCCGCCCATCTTCCGGGCAAACGCGGGGACATCGAATTGTTACGCCGCAAAGGATATACCCTCCGCCCCGTGATGATGCCGGATCAGGACGCTACCCACCGCGATGACATCGACAAGATCAGGGTGCCGGTGAGCTTCTCGCTCTTCAGCTCACCCGACGGCGCCTTTTCCGTTCAGCTGCCGGGCAAGCTCTACCGCCGTACCGACAGCCGTTCTCCCGACTCCTGGCAGTATGCCGATATGAGCAACGGAGCCTATTATATGATCGACAGGGTCAAGACCCACGCCTCCTTCTTCGGCCAGAAAGACGAGACCCTGCTGAAAAAAGTAGACAGTCTCCTCTACGAAGATATCCCGGGAAAAATACTCAAAAGGACATCCGTGATCCGCAACGGCTACAAGGGCTTCGATATCACCGCCCGCACGCGTCGTGGCGATATTCAACGCTACAATATCCTGGTGACACCTTACGAAGTTTGGGTGTTCAAGATGAGCGGCAATAACAATTATGTCGACGGCGCCGAAGCCGACCAGTTCTTCAATTCCATCCACATCCGCAACGACAACACCCGGGGCTGGAACAGCTTTACCCCCGCGCGCGGCGGCTTTACCATCCGCTGGCCCCGCACCCCGGCACAGAACAAAGACCTTTCAGGGACCGACGGCCTCGTCCGCTGGGAATACGAAGCCGCCGACTCGCTCACCGGCGACTCCTACCTCCTCTGGAAGTCCACGGTGCAGAACTACCGCTTCCTGGAAGAAGACACCGCCGATCTCGCCCTCATGGAACAAAGTTTCCGCAGCTCCGAATACATCGACCACCTTCTCTCGCGCCGTGTCGACCGGTTCGACCAGCATGCCTGTATCGATGCGACCTATCAGGGGAAGGACGGCTCCTTCATCCGCGCGAAATTCATCCTCCGCGGCGCGGACTATTACGTACTCGCCGCCCACAGCCAGGGGAAGGAAAGAACTTTCGCCGATTTCTTCGGCTCCTTTGCCTTTACGCCTTATAACTACCCTCATTTCAGGGATTATGTCGACTCGTTCATGCACATCAGCGTGACCACTCCCATGGTCCCCGATGTCGACGCCGGCATGCGCCGCATTGTAGAACGCGCATCGAGCGAAGAGTTCCTCAATTCCCTTCCGGATTATATCAACTATTGGCCGCGCCCCAAGACCGCCCTCTTCCAGGACGATTCCACCGGCGAGGCCGTCTACGTCTCCGTAGAAACTTTCCCGAAATATTATTATCCCAAGGATACCGCCACGTTCTGGCGCGACGAGACAAGCGAAAAAAGACTCCGCCGCGATCTCGTCGTGGGTGACCGCCGGCCCTATCACGACGGTACCCGTTTTGGCTACCGGTATAGCCTCACCGATACCAATACTACCCGCCGGCTCAACATATGGGCTTTCCTCGACGGAAAATATCTCTTTCGCGTCGTCTCGCTTACCGATTCACTCCGGGACAGCAGTGCCTTTCTGGATAAGTTCTATAGTACGCTGAGACCGGTGGGGCTCGGCGGGCCATCTGGCGCAGGCCAAACGGGCGCCGCCGCCGGGTTCTTCACCAGTAAGCTGGATACCTTCTTCCGCGACTTCTATAGCAAAGATTCTCTTGTCGCAAGAAAAGCGCGCGAAGCGATCCCCAATGTCTACTTTGGCGCCGCGGGGGTCCCTTTGCTGCTGAATGCCATAGGCAGTCTTCCCTATAACGATAAGGATTACTTCGAGACCAGGACAAAGCTCATCAACGAGCTCGGCTACATCGACGATTCCCTTGCCATTCCCGGTGTAGTAGCCGGCCTCAAAAACGTCTACGAAAGGGCAGGCGACACCAGCATTTTCCAGAATGCCGTCCTGAAAGCGCTCGCGCACCATAAGACCACCGCGGCGTATAGGCTGCTCGGTGAGCTGATGAGCGAGGACCCGCCCGTATTCGATAACAGTTCCGATTACAACTACCTTTTTCGCGATATCGGCGACTCCCTCGCCCTGGCCCGCATCCTCTTCCCCGGTTTGCTTCAGCTGGCCAGCGTCGACGACTACAAAAGTAATATCCAATCCCTGCTGGCCGACCTGGTCGACAGCGGCTACCTCCATGCCGCCGACTACACGTCGTACTTCAGCCAGATCTATTTCGACGCCAAGATCGCCTGGAAAAAACAAGAGGGAAAAGACGAAAAGAAATGGCAGAAGACGGAAGAGGCCGGCGACGACAACAGCGATGCCGACGACGATAACCAGAGTAACGCGCTCGGCGACTACGCCATTCTGCTCGAGCCTTTTTATAACCGGAATCCTACCATCCCGCATTTCTTCGATAAGCTGCTGCAAAGCCGTGATGCGTCGTTACGGCTGACGACAAGTCTCCTCCTGCTGCGTCGTCACCACGATCTGCCCGACTCGCTGCTCCAGTCGCTGGCGGCAAACGACGCGACCCGCGCCGCGCTCTTTCAGGGCCTCACCGATATCCATCAGCAGGACAAATTCCCAAAGAAGTACCGGACACAGGAAGACATCGCCCGCAGCCTGCTTGTAGCGGGGCACGGCGCCGACGACTTCGCTGCGATCGAGCTCGTGGCGAAGCAACCCACCCAGTTCAAACAAAACAAAGGGACCGTCTATTTCTTCAGATATAAGATCACAAAAGATGACCCGTGGATGCTGGGGCTTAGCGGTATCCAGCCGGGAGATCACATTAGCACCGAACCATCCCTCGTGGTGGTCACCGGCAAAAAGATCCATGACGACACCCCCGAGGTCCAGCAATTCCAGGAACAATGGCGCCGGGTGCTGCTGTCCCGCCGTAAAAGTGCCGCCAATTTCTTCCAGGATAACGAGTACGCGCTCCGCCAGGATGACGATCAATAACGCCCGGCTCAGCCCGCGAGGCGCTGAAGGCTCGGGATCGCCGCGATTAGCTTCTTCGTATACTCGCTTTGGGGATGCCGGTAGATGTGCTCCGCATCACCCGCTTCCTCGATCCGGCCCTTGTTCATCACCACGATGCGATCGCTGATATACCGGATCACGGAAAGATCGTGTGATATGAAGACCACGGTAAATCCAAAAGCCGCTTTGAGATCGTTCAGCAGGTTGAGCACCTGCGCCTGTACGCTGACGTCCAGCGCGGACACAGATTCATCGGCGACGATAAAAGAGGGTCGCAAGGCCAGCGCCCGCGCGATCACGATCCGTTGCCGCTGCCCGCCGGAGAATTCATGCGGCCAGCGGTCATAGTGCTCCGGCCGCAGACTCACTTTTTCCAACAACGCGATCACTTCGTCTCTCCGTTGTCCGGTGGTGCCGCCGATGCCATGTACCTTCATGGCCTCCGAGATGGCGCTGCCCACCGTCAATCGGGGATTCAGCGAGGAATAAGGGTCCTGAAAGATCAACTGCATGCGGCTCCGATAGGGCTTAAGCTCGTCACCCTTAAGGGCAGTCAGTTCCTGGCCTTCAAAAAAGATGCGTCCGCCGGTAGGGGCCGCCAAACGCAACAACGCCCGGCCGAGTGTTGTCTTGCCACAACCCGACTCTCCCACCAGTCCCAGCGTCTCGCCCGTAAATACATCGAAGCTCACCCCGTCTACCGCCTTTGTATAGCGCAAGACCTTTCCCAATAATGTTTTCTCCGCGGGATACCATACCCGGAGGTCTTCCACCTTCATCAGCACGGCAGGGCCAGCAGCCGGCTTCGCTATGGGTGCCGCCGGCTCCGGTTCTCTCCCCTCCAGGAAATCACTGACCACCGGCAGCCGCTCGCCCTTCACATGCAAGGCCGGCCGGCAATTCAGCAGCCCCCGGGTATAAGGATGTTGAGGATTCCGAAACAGCTCCCGCACCGGCCCTTCTTCGACCACCTTCCCATGATACAGGACCAGGGCCTTATCGGCAATCTCTGCTACCACACCCAGATCATGCGTGATAAAGATGACGCCCATGTCTTCAGTGGCCTGGAGCTGTTTGATCAACTCCAGGATCGTCTTCTGCACTGTAACATCCAATGCCGTGGTGGGCTCGTCACAGATCAGCAGCGAAGGCCGGCTGCTCATCGCCATCGCGATCATCACCCGCTGTTTCTGACCGCCGCTGAGCTGATGTGGGTGGCGGTGATACATCCCCGCCGGGTCTGGTAGCTGTACCCGCCCGAACAAGGCGATGGTCTGCTCCCGGGCCTCTTCGGCTGATACTTTATGATGCGCCCGGATGGCTTCCGCCACCTGGTGCCCGCAGGTAAACACCGGGTTCAGCGAGGTCATCGGTTCCTGGAAGATCATCGCGATCTCCGCGCCGCGAATGTGCTCCAGCGTCCCGGGCGCTTGCTCGAGTAAATTAATCGTTCGCCCATCCCTTCCGGTGAAAAGGATCTTCCCCGACGTATACTTCGCCGGCGGTGAAGCGAGTAGCTGTAAGATGGAAAGAGAAGTAATGGATTTACCGGAACCCGATTCGCCTACCAGCGCCAGGATCTCGCCCCGGTTGACCTGTAAGCTGAGATCGGTAATGGCGGGCGTTAACCGCCCCTCGCTTTCAAACCCGATCCCCAAATTTTCGATAGATAATAGATCCGCCATGCAAACCTAAAAATAAGGATTTTGGGCGGTTTCTCAGGGCAACGGCTGTACGTCGATAACCGTATTGGCGACATTGGGTACTGCGACATAGATATCGCAAATCGCGCAGCTCTGTACGATCGCCGAGTCACTCAGCTGAAAGCTAAACTCCTGCCCTTGTTTAAGCCCGTACGCACCGAAATTACACCTGTTCGCTACGGTGAATACATTCGTATAAGTGGTATCACCATCGAGCCATGATGCCAATAGTCTTGAGGAATCGATCTTTCCCGAGATCACCTGCACGGCGTAGTTCCCGCACACCCCATTGATCACCACCTTTCCCACGATCCGGTCAGGAGTCAGATGCTCCCGGCGACAGGAGGTCCCTGCAAGGATGATCATTGCGCTGGTTAATAACATTGCAACTTGAAAACCTTTATGGTTTGCCATATCATTTGCTTTCCGTATTTGACAAGAAATTGGCACCAACCGTTGCATGCCCGGGAATAGTACATTAAAAACGCAGATGCCTTACCGTAAGACCGTTGTTGATCAATTGTTTCAGCGAATCGATGCCGATCCGGATATGCTTTTCGACGTATTCCGCAGTGATCTTCAGGTCGCTATCCGCCGTCTTTACACCTTCCGGCGTCATTGGCTGATCGCTTACGAGCAGCAAGGCTCCCGTGGGTATCTTATTATAGAAACCCACGGAAAAGATCGTTGCGGTCTCCATATCGATGGCGTAAGCCCTGATCTTTTGCAGATATTCCTTAAAGTTCTCGTCGTGCTCCCAAACCCTGCGGTTCGTGGTATAGACCGTCCCCGTCCAGTAGTCCACCGCATATTCGCGGATGGTGGTGGAGATGGCCTTTTGCAAGGCGAAGGCCGGCAATGCCGGCACCTCGGGCGGGAAATAATCGTTCGACGTACCTTCGCCCCGGATCGCCGCGATCGGCAGGATCAGATCTCCCAGCTTATTCCGCTTTTTCAGACCGCCGCATTTGCCAAGAAAAAGCGCTGCCTTGGGTTGAATGGCTGTTAACAGGTCCATGATCGTCGCCGCACCCGGGCTGCCCATCCCGAAATTGATGATGGTGATATCCCCGGCCGTAGCACATTGCATCGGCCTGTGTTCGCCTATAACCTCCACATTATGCCAGTCCGCAAAAAGATGTACATAGTTGTCGAAGTTTGTCAGCAGGATATACTTGCCGAAGTTCTCCAATTTCTCCCCGGTGTATCGGGGCAGCCAGTTATTGACGATCTCTTCTTTAGTTTTCATTTATCCGTAAATTTAACAAATAGTTCTGGGCTATGATCAAGATCTACTATCCAAGCTACCCTTTTAAGATACGCGAGCCCGAAAAAGACAAGGAAGAGATTTGGGACGAACTCCGCAAACAATGGGTTCGTCTGACCCCGGAAGAATGGGTCAGGCAGAACTTTGTCCAATACCTGCTCGTAGTAAAGAATTATCCTGCCGCCTATATTGCCGTGGAGAGAAGGATGAAGCTGGGTGAGCTCAGCAAACGGTTCGATTTGCTGGTCTTCGACAAAGCGGCACAACCCTGGATGCTTATCGAATGCAAAGCGATGGATGAAAAGCTCGACAGCCGGGTGCTCTGGCAGGTCCTGCGCTACAATATGGCCACTCCCGTGAAATTTATCGTGATCACCAACGGCGCGCAGTGCCACGCGTTTGTTCGCGGAGAAAAGGACTTCGACGAGCTCACCGCCCTGCCGGCTTACAGCGAGTGAGGCTCCCAGCCCATTATTTTCCGCAGATAACCCGCGAGTTCAGCCGCGATGACGCCGTGCTCTTGCAGGTCTGGATGTCCGCCGCATCCATGCGAGAACTGTCGCGAGAAGAAATACGAGCTGACCCGCAGATCGCCCGAACTTCGTAACGCTCCCACGATACCCGTGAGATAACGCTTCTGCGCATCCGTAAGGGTCTTGTCACCCATGGGACTGGTGAGACAAACGATCTGCGCAGCCGGATACCGGCGCCGGATGTCGCCAATGAACCGGACATAGGCGTTGCAAAATACCGTCGAATCCTGAATCCCGTCGTTTTGCCCCAGACATACGGTGACCACGTCCGGGATATAACGCCGGAAATCCCAGGAGCCGCTGTCGTCCCGCAGATCCATTTTATCGAAGACCTGCGGCATGACGATATCCATCTTGCAACAGCTGTGGATCAGCCCGATGCCGGCTACGGCCGTAAGATGCCATTGTGCGTTCAACATCCGCGCCGTTTGCGCGCCATAGCTCATCCACGCATTGTGCTGGTCATACCATTCCCCCTTGCCACAGGGGATCACCGAAAGGTCCATGCCCGTCCCCGCCGTAATGGAATTGCCGATGCACTCGATCTTCCGCTCGGGTAGGGCAGGAGGAGTAAGCAACGCCTCAGCATAAACGCCGCGGCATTCCAACCAGCCAATCCCCGACTCGGTGTCTTTACACAGCGAGACCACATGCTCTCCATCCGTGGCGGCCCGGATCGTCAGCGTGGTATCGGCGCCACTGAGCTTCAGCCTCAGGGGCAGCTCGCCTTCCACGGCGATCTCGATATAATTGTGATCATTGCCGCCTAACACCTGGTCCCGCAGGACAACCCGGCAGGAACGTCCCGCGAACCGCCACCGCACGACGACACCCGGACTCCAGAACCGCGGCGCCCTTGGAACGCTAAGATCTACCCGCCCCATATATTGGATGTGCGCATCGTTCGCGGGAAAAAATTTCGGCTCGTGGAGCCCAAACGCAAGTAAAAGACAAAATAACATCGGCTGATAAATTTATGGCTTTAGCATACCCGAATAGACCTTGGTGTCATAACCTATGCGGACCCGACCGCCATCCTGATACCGGTCGAACAAACGCCGCAGCTCCTCGATCATGGGCCCAAAAACAGGCCCGGTTTTGGGCATATAGGACGAAGAGAGCAGCCGCCCCTTGAGCCCTTCGAAGTCGAACCGCTGCTCGTTGGGAAAATCCATCAGCACATTGGATGCCGGCTGATAAAAGCTGTCGATCAGCTCATCCGAAATATTCCGGTGATTGATCGCCTTATAGTCCTTTCCATACCGCTCGATCAGGGCATTATAGGCCGCTTCAAAGGACGACTGGGCCAATCGCTCATTCCACACCAGGACCACGACCCCATGAGGCTGCAGGATACGCACGAACTCCGCTCGGCTCTTCACCGCGTCGAACCAGTGAAAGGCCTGCCCTGCTACGATAAGCCGCACCGACCCCGCAGCCAGCCCCGTCGCCTCCGCCGTTCCATCGATGCTAATAAAATGGGGATTACCCCCAAGCAGCTCCTCCGCCTTCCCCCGCATCTCCGCATTGGGCTCGACGGCAAAGACCCGGTTGCCATTCCCTAAGAACAGCTCCGACGAAATGCCCGTGCCCGACCCGATATCGGCCACATCCCATGAAGCATTAAAAGAATAAGTTTGCTGAAGATAGGAGAGGATCGATCCCGGATAATGCGGCCGGTATTTGACATAATCCTCCACCCGGTCGCTGAAACGCGTAGTGTTATCGGACATATCCTAAAAATACACAAAAATCTACTCTGACCGCAGACTCCGCACCGGATTCATCAGCGCCGCCTTCACACACTGAAAACTTACAGTCATCAACGCAATGGCCACAGCCATAAAACCAGCCGCCACAAGCACCCACCACTGTACCGAAATGCGGTAGTGATACTGCTGCAGCCAGTGACTCATAGTCAACCATGCTATTGGAAAAGCAATGAGTGTGGACAAAAACACAAGCCCAAGAAATTCCCGCGACAAAAGCCCCGTGATCCCGCTCACACTCGCACCCAGGACCTTGCGTATCCCGATCTCCTTGGTTCGCCGCTCGGCCGTATAGGCGGACAGGCCAAAAAGCCCCAGGCACGAGATCAAGATAGCCAGACAGGCAAAAAGCCGCGACAGCTGCCCCACCAGTGTCTCACTCGTAAAAAGTTTGTCGAATTCCTCATCCACGAAACTATACGCAAAAGGATAGGCGGGATTATCCTTCTTCATCACCGCGGCGATCTTGCCCAGTGCCGCATCCGGGGTGACCCCGGCCTTATAGCGGATATAAAGCGTTTTGAACTCGGAGCTATCATAGGTGAACATCACCGGATCGGGACTGCCATACATATCTCCGTACACGAAATCAGCAACTACCCCTATCACTTTCACCGAGCCTCCCCAGTTAAAGGTGATCCGCTTGCCGATCGCGCTGCCCTTCCCCATCATATTGGCCAATCCCTTGGTGATAATGGCATAATTGCTGTCCGTCACCGGTAGATCGGCGCGGAAATCCCGGCCTTCCAGCAGCTTCATATGCATTGTATTAAAAAAGCCGGGCGTCACTCCCCGGTAAGAGATCAGAATGTCCTGGCTGGGATCCTTTCCATCCCAACTGGCGTTGGACCCATTATTACCGACACTCATGGTGTTAAAACTGTTCATAGCCGCATCTTCGACTACATCCGTACCCAGCAGGTCCGCCCTGATCGCGTCAAAATGCGGTTTGATATTTCCCCGGACGGCCATCGATATCAAATTGTCCTTGTCATATCCCAGATCACGGGTCAGAATATGTTGAAGCTGTTGGTAGATGATCACCGTGCTGATGATGAGGACGATCGACACCGAAAATTGCATGACCACAAGCCCTTTCCGGACCATAGAAGCACCGCCACCTTTGCCGATACCCTTAAAGACAAACACCGGATTAAAAGAAGCAAGATACAGCGCCGGATAGCTTCCCGCCACCAGCCCGCAGATCAGCGTCACCGCTACGATAGCGGCCAGATGCACGGGACGTGTCAGCCCCATTGACACGGGATGATTCGTCAGCAAATTAAAAGCCGGAAGCGCCAGCGAGATCAGGAACAGCCCAAGACCCACCGATATTGCAGAAAGGAACAACGCCTCGCCGATGAACCGGCCAACCAACCCCTTTTTCTCCGCTCCGAGCACCTTCCGCACGCCTACCTCTCTCGCCCGTTTCTCGCTCCGCGCGGTTGCCAGGTTCATGAAGTTGATACACGCGATCAGCAATATGATCCAGGCAATGATCACGAACAGATGCACATAACGTATCTCCCCGCCCGTCTGTTTTCCATCCTCAAAGTCCGCGCGTAGATGCCAGTCGTTCGCAGAAAAAAGAACACATCGGGGGCTGCCGGCCTGACCCGTCTTCGTTGAAATAAAATTCAATAACTGCCGGCCCACCGCAGCAGAATTTGCCGTCGGCGCGAGCTCGACATAGGTATTGGTGGCATTCATCCCCCAGGTATTCATCTGCACCTGGTTATCGGCAATATAGGTCGATATCGGGATCATCCAGTTTAGCTGGATCGTGGAGTTCACCGGAAAATCCCTGAGCACTGCGGATACCTGGTATTCCCGCTGGTTATCCATCTTCAACCGCTTTCCCGTAGCCGGGGCATTGCCAAAGAATGCATGAGCCACCGTTTCGGTGATCACGATATCTCTCGGATGCAGCATCGCCACCCGGGCATTCCCTTCTACAAAGGCCGAACCGATCATCTCGAAAAACGAGGGATCGGTGTACGCACCTTTTTCATAGATCGCCTTATCGCCTACGCTGAAAAGAGATTCCACCTTCCGGACACGACAGGCAGCCGCAATGCCCGGCACTTCGTTGGTGATCGCCCGGGCCATCGGCCATGGAGTACTGCCAAGGGTACGGATCTTTCCCTGGTAGGTCTGATTTTCCATGATATAGTAAAGCCGGTCCTTTTTCGCCAGGAACCGATCATAGTTCAGCTCGTTCTCGGCCCATAAAAAAATAAGCCCCGCGCAGGCAATACCTATCGCGAGGCCAAATATATTCAGGAAGCTATAGCCCCTGTTTTTCCAAAGATTCCGAATGGCGATTTTGAAAAAGTTGGTGATCATGGTTCATACCCCTCCCAACAGAATGCCATAAGTATAATCCGCTGATCATCAACTAAATCACCGCAGGGTCGGGCCGCTGCCTGTTCGCTTTCGATACGTCCGGTGTCCGCCAGACAACCCCCCGACGCATGGCCAGGCTTATGGAGGCGACACATAACCTACGGAAATATTCCTAATTCTGCATAGGACGTCCCGACTTTATTGATCGCCACCACATACGCCGCCGTCCGCATATCGGGAATGTTCGGATTGGCCTGCCAGGCCTCCATGATCTCGCGCGTAGCCGCGATCATGGTATCCTCGAGACCGCTGTATACGAGATCGACCTCATCCGCACCATGTGCGATGAATTCTTTTTCTTTCTGGCTTACCTTCTTGCCGGTGAGCCCTTCGATCTGGCTTAGGATATGTGTATTCATGTTTTCGGTGAACCGCTTGTCCATCCGGCCATACCGCACGTGGCTCAGGTTCTTCAGCCATTCGAAATAAGATACCGTAACACCGCCTGCATTGAGGTACATATCCGGCACGACCAGCGTCCCCTTCCCCGCAAAGACTTCATCTGCTTCCGGCGTCAGCGGCCCGTTAGCGGCCTCCCCGATGATCTTCGCTTTCACCCTGGGTGCATTTTTCCCGTTGATCACATTCTCAAGCGCGGCAGGGATCAGGATATCGCACTCCAGCTCCAGCGCTGCCCCCGAATTTTCGATATTGGTTGCTCCCGGGAAGTTCAGGATACTGCCTGTCTTCTTTCGGTGCTGAAAGACCTCTTCTTCATTGAGCCCGTCCGGATGCATGATGGCTCCTTCGAATTCCGCCAGCGCAATGACCTTGGCGCCACCCTGCCGGAAGAACTTGGCGGCATGATAACCCACATTGCCCAAACCCTGTACCACCACCGTCTTGCCTTCGATACCCGGCTTTATCTTCAGCTTGGCCATCATATCTTCCATATGACATACCTCGCGGATACCATAAAAGACACCCAGACCCGTAGCCTCGCGACGGCCGCGTACACCACCCTGGCTCACCGGCTTACCGGTTACACAACCCAGCGCATCGATCTCGCCCGGCCGCATGCTCATATAGGTATCCAGGATCCACGCCATCTCACGCTCGCCCGTACCATAGTCCGGAGCGGGAACATCCGTGCCCGGGCCGATAAAATTCTTTTTGATAAGTTCCGAAGTATACCGCCGCGTGATCTTCTCCAGCTCATACGGCGTATATTTCTTGGGATCGATGCTGATGCCGCCCTTGGCGCCCCCAAATGGGACATTGACAATAGCGCACTTGAACGTCATGAGCGCCGCCAGCGCCATGACCTCGTCGAGGTTGACACTGGGAGCAAAACGAATGCCCCCCTTACAAGGGGTCTTGTGATGCGAATGCTGAACCCTGTAGGCCTTGATGACCTCTATCTTATCCCCGATCTTAACGGGGAAGAACATCCGATAAACTGCATTGCATTGTTTGATCTGTTCCAGGATGCCGGGGTCCCAGGTAGTGAAGGCTGCTGCCTTATCAAAGCTTTTCTCAACGGCTTCGAAAAATTTGTATTCCATTTGGCTTGCTTGGGGCGCACCGGGCATGTGTTCTGCCGAATGTACCCATCCCCGGCGCGCGTTTAATGATGGGCCTTCGGCCAGCGAGCCCGTGGCTCGCTTTGTAATGGGCTTACCCCTCTTGTGTGACTCTGGGGGCAGCCCGATATGACTACTTGAGTTCCTTTTCCAGCGTAGTGATCTTCCGGTCCAGCCTGGCCACATACACAAAGATGCCAAGCAGGATCACCACCACCACCGCGACAACGACATAGATCTTCCCGTCCGCCCTGAACTTATCAGCCATCTCCACGGGCTTGTTGGCACCCGACGTATCGCCCTGCGCCAATAACCGCATACACATCGCCTGACACAAGAACAAAAAGACCAGAAATTTCTTATACATGATTTTCTTTTTGCACCGGGATGTGTGCTCCCGAATATAACCCATCCCGGTGCACGGTTAATGATGGGAACTTCGGTGGAGCTTCGGCCCTCGCTCCATCTCGTTCGCAACCTTCGCCCGGAGGGCTCGGTTGTGGCCGACGGACCCGTAGTCCGTCATGGATGTCGCCGCTCCGCCACCAGCTGTAGCCGGATACGCAACGTCGTGATCCAAACCCCGAGCAGCGTCCACCCCGGTATCGCACCCGGATAGAAAACTTCCCGCAGCCGGGGATCCATTTCAATATTGAACGAATTACCCATTCCCCCCGGGTGCAAACTATCTACCATCCGCGGAACGATCCAAATGGTAGGGAATAACATCGCAAATGCAAAAATATTGTACACTGCCCCGATCCGGGCGCGTTTATCCAGGTCCGTCATGGAATTACGCAACACCAGATAGGCCAGATAGATCAGCAATGCGATGGTCGCTCCCAGCTGTTTCGGGTCATTGCTCCAAAACGACCCCCAGGTCCATCTTGCCCATACGGAACCGGTGATGAGCCCCAGGACGCCGAACAGGATGCCAGTCTTGGCATATTCCAGGGCATAAATGTCATAAACATGCTTGTTGGTGCGCAAATATTTGACGGAATAGATCACCGACACGGTAAGGGTGATCATCATGGCCATCCACATCGCCACGTGAAAGTACAGGTTGCGGATCGTTTCGTTCAGGATGGGCTCGGCAGGTACGCTACCCAGGAATCCTGCCACCACGGTATACAATAACAAGATTACACATACTATTTTCCACCATTTCTGTCGAAGCATATAACTATCTTATTGGTACAAATGCTCTCCTTATGGATTGCAAAAATAATCAAAGTAGCGCAAACCGGCGGTTCCTGTCAGTCCTTCCATAAAAAAGGAAAAAGAATGATCGCCATCGCCACCAGCAAAACATCCAGCCCGATGATCAGCAGGATCATCGACCCGAACCCACCCTGCAGGACATTCTCGAAAGCCACCGTCGAAGCCTTGTTGAGCAACAACAGCTGCGGGATCACCAGCGGAAAACCCATGATGGCCATCAGCGCCGAGCTTTGTTGCGCCCGCGCCGCGATCGCCGCCAGGAACGTAAACACCAGGCTCAGACTGAACCCACCCAACATGCTCAGCAATACAAAAAGCCACACCTGCGTTGTAGGATCACCCAACATCAGCAGGAACAACCCTACGCTCAGCAGGCTCATAACCACCATCAGCAGCGCATTGAACAACAATTTCGACAGGATGAAATCCCGTGCACCGGCGATCGTATAGAAGTACAGCAGCCGCTCTTTACCCTCCTGCAAAAAGCTCTTGGCAACCGCATTGACGCAGATGAACAGCATCATCATCCAGAAAAGTCCTTTCCACACCGGTCCCTCCGGCTCCCACATTGCCAGATGCAGCACGAAAATGGTAGAGGCGACATACAACAACACCCCATAAAAAGTATACTGTTGCCGCACCTCCAGCAAAAGGTCTTTCTTAAATAACGTGAGAATATGAGAAAAGGAGCGTATACCGGCAATTTTGCCGCAAACCTACATCAATATGCCCAATTCACAAGGAGCCGCCGAATAGCCTAAAACGCAAAGGCGGCCAAGGCATATAAATTAGTCACCGGCACCTTGATCCCGGAAGTCGTGTTGACCAGCGGCATCGTTTGCTCATACCGCGCCTCCAGGCTCCATCGTTTCCAGGCTAACCCGATCACCCCGAAACCGCCCGGCCGGTACATCGCCCACTGCACGCCCGGGCCAAAGAGAGACTGCCTAATCACCGTATGGTCGCTCTGATCGAAGTATTTTTGGGAACTGGAATTACTGAAAATCAATGAGTTCGAAAATCCAACGCCAAGAAAAGGCCGGAAGTCGCCTATAGGAAAGGCATAGCGCAGCTGGATGTTCCCCTTCACCTCCATATAGTCCATTTTGCCGGTATAGATCTGGTAATAATTTTTATGGAAAATGCCGCTGTTCACCATAAAATCGTCGTATAACGCATCGATCACCAGCCCCCAGCGTCTTCTGGCCTTATTTCCCCTGGCTGGGGAGATCCAGACACCCAGCCCGCCGGTGGGTCCGCTAAAAGCCGGCCAGTGGGCATAGGTAGCATCCGATTTGCCCCCTGGTTTCACCGCAGATTGAAGGCCCCCGCCCAACACCAAAACATGGGCGACGAACCGCCGCCTGCCGCGATTTTCCGAACCGCCTCCGCATTGGTTATACGTATCGATGAGCGTTTTGAGCGCATTCTCTTCATACGCCACCGGCTCGGGCCGCTCCGCGATCTTCGAGCAGGCAGCTACATAATCAGCGAGCTGAAATTTATAGACATCGTCGGTGATCACCGTACTGGCAGCCCCATGCACGACTACCCGATCCTGCACGCGCAGCTGAACCGGCGGCTGCTGGCCCTTTTGGATAAAGAAATAGACTACATCGGTCGAATCCTGATAGCCCCAAAGGCTAAGCCGGCCCCGGGTGATAAGCCGCAAAAAGATCGTCGTATCGTACGGATGGCTGCTCCAGTTGCTGGCCGTGACTACTCCGGGGTCCCGTGAATAGGGGTAAAGCTTCACCGTATATCCCCGGTAGACCTCATCCCGGACCCCAAAAGCGCTTAGCTGGAGTGTGGTATACTCCGCCCGCTGCCCGGTGCGGCCATCCATAAAGACGATTCTGCCCGGAGTGGCCACCCATTCTTGCTGTTCGATCCGTCCCCGGAGGGTATCCCCGCTGGCAGTGACGACATATCCATTCTGAAGATTTTCCTGCGCCAGGACAGGTACGGAAAGCACACAGAAAAGCGATAGCAGGCCAGGGATCAATTTCATGGCTGGTTTAAATTGAAAAGAATCGTTAAAATTTAACTGCGTTGCATATCGCGTGCCAGGTCCTACGTGTTAGGGCAAAGTATAATAACAAACGCGGCAACGCGGCTCGTAGACGTCCTTTTCACCCAATAATATCTGCCCTGCTAAAGCTTTTTTGCGGAACGAATAGTTGGCTATATTTCCACATTTGACACAAATGGCATGCAACTTGGTTATGTAATCAGCTTTGGCGAGAAGGAAAGGCATCTGCCCGAAAGGCTTGCCCATATAATCCATATCCAGACCCGCGACGATCACCCGAACACCGCGAAGCGCAAGCTGGTCGCAGACTTCGGGGAGTTGGTCATCGAAGAACTGAGCCTCGTCGATGCCGACGACATCGACATCCGAGGCTAGCAAAAGGATGGTCTGGGAGTTATCGATAGGTGTTGATTGAATTGCGTTCTCATCATGCGATACAATGTCCTGCTCATGATAGCGGGTATCCATGGCAGGTTTAAAGATCTCTACTTTTAGATTGGCAATTTTAGCGCGCTTTAGCCTCCTGATCAATTCCTCCGTCTTCCCGGAGAACATCGACCCGCAGATAACCTCGATCCAACCGCGTTTTTCACCCGTCATATTGGGCTCAATGAACATGATACGTGTAAATTAGGTTCGGAATTTGTTATAACTTTATAATATGTTTGAATACTAACCCTTAGTGCTCTATCAACTAGTACCATGGAACGACTTAAAGAACTGATAATCCAATTGAAAGAGCAATTTGATCGCAAGGCAGAGCCTTCTCAAATGCTCGAAACGGCCAAACTATTGGAAGCCGAGTTAAACCTTTTGGCCTCTCAGCCGGCCCCCGCCAAAGTATTGCCGACAAAAATAGCGGTAATGATGCCATCGGCATCCAAAATATATGCCCAACCCGCAGCTCATGCCCAACCTGTGGCTCAGCAGGCCCCGGCTCCGCAGGAACGCTATGAGCCCAGCCCGGAACCCCGTCGCGAGCCCACAGCCGAACCCCGCCGCGAGCCGGCCGTCAGTCGCGAGACAGCTCCCCAGCGCAACGGAACAGTCAACGGCACGCCTGGTCTGAACGGAACTCCGGGTCTCAACGGAACTCCGGGTCTCAACGGCACCAATGGCGCCAACTCCGTCCCGGGCATGGTAAATGTCCCCGCCGCCGCGGTAGCCAATGTCCCCGCCGCGGGCTTTATTGCCCCCACATCCGGCGAGCCCGAGATCCCGGCAGAGACCATCACGCTCCAAAAAGCGCCGGAAAGAGGTCAATGGCCTTTCGACCCGCTGGCCGAAAAACCTACCGACCGGTTCACCCTGTCCCAACGTTCGCGCGAAGTCAACGATGTCATCGGCAACAGCACCACCTCCCTCAACGACAAGCTCAAGTCGGAAGTAGCCGATCTCAAATCGGCGCTCAATGATACCCCGGTCCGCGATCTGAAAAAAGCCATTGGCGTCAACGATCGCTACGTGTTTATCAATCAACTTTTTAGAGGCGACGAAGTCATGTATGAACGAAGCCTCAAGACCATCAACGGATTCAGGATCCTCCCCGAAGCAGAGTACTGGATGGAAAGAGAGCTCAAGGTGAAGCTCGGCTGGGATGAGAACCGCGAAGCCACCCGCCACTTCTATCAGTTAGTCAAAAGACGATTTTCTTGAAGCCGCCGGAGGCGGCTTGTCCGAAGGACGGACATTAGCCATTTTTCGTGTTTCGCTCCAGCAAATTTTGCGACTTTAGGTAGTTTATGATCTTTTCGGTGGCACCCCGTTTCGAATACACATAATCTCTTGCCGCCGCACCCGCTTCCCGGCATTCTTCCGGGTTCTTTAACAGGCGGTCAAAAACTTTTTCCGCCTCCAGCGCGCTGTCGATGATCAGCCCGCCTCCCCCCTCTACCAGTTCAACCGCCTCGATGTATTTCTCGATCACGGGTCCAAACATCACCGGCTTGCCATATACCGCCGCCTCCAGCACATTGTGTACCCCATCGTCCCCAAAACCGCCGCCGATATAGGCGATCGTTGCATATCGGTACAGCCGCGACAACATGCCGATATTGTCTATGATCAGGACGTTGGGCTCCGGCCAGCTGCCGAGTCCCTTAGAGCCGCCTGCCCCCTTACGGCCCGCCGCAGAGCCACCCATCGGACCGGCAGCGCCCCCTCCCGCCGGACTATTGGCGCCCCCCTGACTTGGGCGCCCGTCCGGCGTCCGCCCGTCCGGCTTCCGCCCGTCCGATTTCAGCACCGAATACCGCACGGAATGCCGGAACAGCCGCTCGATCTCCCTCATTCGGTCTTCCCCGATCTCATGCGGCGCTACAATGAACCGCATCTCGGGATGCGAATTGGCATAATGATCCAGCTCCTCCTCGTCCTCCTCCCAAGTGCTGCCCGCGACGATCACGGGCGCATTCCCACAGAATTCCGCGACCAGTGACAACGGCTCGCCCGCCTCCGCAATACCGATCACCCGGTCGAATCGCGTATCCCCGCTTACCGTGACCTGGTTCGTTAACCGCAGCCGCTCCAGCAGCAAACGCGAAGCCTCCGTCTGCACAAAAAGATGCGTGAAACATTCCAGCATATAACGATGCAAACGGCCATACCATCGGAAAAAAGGCTGATCTGGCCGGAAGATGCCCGATATAAGCAACGTGGGGATCTTTCGTTTTTTCAATTCGACGAGAAAATAATACCAATAATCGTATTTCACCCATAGCACGATGTCCGGCTGCACCAGATCGATAAAGCTGCGGGCATTACGCGGACTGTCGAGGGGTAGATAAAAGATATGATCCGCACCCGCATAACCTTTTTTTGTCGTATAACCGCTGGGAGAAAAAAAGGTCAGCACGATACGGCACTCCGGCAGCATCCGCCGCAAACCTTCGATCACCGGCCGCCCCTGTTCAAACTCACCCAGGGATGCACAATGCATCCAGATCACGGGGCCAGATCCCGCGCGAACCCGTCCGGACTCGGTCAATTCCCCCCGCATCTGCTCGAAAAGTCCCCGCCGCCCCTCCAGCCACAGCTTCGCTTTGCGATTCCATGGCGCGATCAATCGGATGCCCGTCTTGTACAACAACAAAAAAACATGATAAAAGATAATGCTCATTTTATAAACCACAATTTTGCAGTAGGTTTGTGCCCGTTTAAGGACGAATAAAGACAAAGACAAATAATTATGCGGCCCATCCAAATGGTTGATCTAAAACGGCAATATACAAAAATTAAAAGTGAGGTCGACGCCGCTATTCAGGAGGTATTGGAAAGTACCGCGTTTATCAACGGCAAGGCTGTTACGGATTTCGCCGCCGGCCTCTCCCAATATACCGGTTCCCGCCACGTGATCCCTTGCGCGAACGGCACCGATGCCCTGCAGATAGCACTCATGGCCCTCGATCTCCAACCCGGAGACGAAGTCATCACGCCCTCGTTCACCTTTATCGCGACCACCGAAGTTGTCGCGCTGCTCAAACTGAAACCAGTATTCGTAGATGTCGATCCAAAGACCTTTTGCATCGACCCGGTTGCCATCGAAAAAGCCATCACCCCAAAAACGCGTGCGATCATTCCCGTGCACCTCTACGGCCATTCCGCGGCTATGCAGGAGATCATGGCGATCGCAAATAAACATAAACTCCACGTTATCGAAGATAACGCCCAGGCGATCGGCGGCGACTACCGTTACCCCGACGGAAAAGCCAAAAAAACGGGGACTATCGGACATATCGGTACTACGTCCTTCTTTCCCTCCAAAAATTTGGGCTGTTACGGCGACGGCGGGGCAATATTTACCGACGATGACGCGTTAGCTAGCCGGTTGAAAATGATTGCAAACCATGGACAGAGCCGTCGTTATTATCACGATATGGTGGGCTGTAACAGCCGCCTCGACTCCCTCCAGGCAGCCGTTTTGAATGTGAAACTGAAAAAGCTGGACGAATACATCGCCGCCAGACGTGCCGCAGCAGACTATTATGACAAGGCATTCAAAGCTCACCCGAAGATAACGACGCCATACCGGGCGCCTTACAGTCATCACGTATTTCACCAGTATACGCTGGTCCTCGAAGGCGTGGACCGGAATGGATTGAACGAATTCCTGGCCTCCAGGAACATTCCTTCGATGATCTATTATCCGGTGCCGGCCCACCGCCAACAGATGTTCGCGGCCATGGGCGGAGGCAACTACCACCTCGAAACCACGGACTGGCTAACGGAAAGGGTCATCTCCCTACCCATGCATACGGAATTGGACGAAGAGCAGCTGCAGGCGATCAGCGCTTCGGTTCTGGGATACATAAACAATTAATTGACCTAACATAACCAAACAAGATCTTTATGAAAATTGCAGTGATCGGCACCGGATATGTCGGCCTCGTTTCGGGGACCTGTTTTGCGGAAACAGGTAATGATGTGGTATGTGTAGACATCGATGTCAACAAAGTGCAAAAATTGTCCAATGGCCAGATCACCATCTATGAACCGGGCCTGGAAAAGCTTTTTCTCCGTAACCTTAAGGAAGAACGGCTTCGTTTCACCAACAACCTCGAAGAAGGGATAAAGGATGCCCAGATCATCTTTCTGGCGCTTCCCACGCCTCCCGGTGAAGATGGCTCCGCCGATCTCAAGTATATCCTGGGTGTCTCCGACCAGCTCGGAAAGATCCTCAAAGAGTATAAGGTTATCGTCGATAAAAGCACCGTGCCCGTCGGCACGGCGGAGAAAGTGCACGCCGCCATCCGCAAAAATTACAAAGGCGAGTTCGACGTCGTCTCCAACCCCGAATTCCTTCGCGAAGGTGTAGCGGTAGACGACTTCATGAAGCCGGACCGCGTGGTCATCGGCACGTCGTCCGAACGCGCCCGGAAGCTCATGAACGACCTCTACAGTCCGTATGTCCGCCAGGGCAACCCCATCATCTTCATGGATGAACGCTCCGCCGAGCTCACCAAATATGCCGCCAACTCGTTCCTCGCAACGAAGATCACCTTCATGAACGAGATCGCGCTGCTCTGCGAACGCCTCGGCGCCGACGTCGATATGGTCCGCCGCGGTATCGGCAGCGACGAACGCATCGGCAAACGCTTCCTCTTCCCCGGAATCGGCTATGGCGGCTCCTGCTTCCCCAAAGACGTACAGGCGCTGGTGAAGTCCTCGCAGGAAGTGGACTACGAATTCCGTATCCTCGACGCCGTTATGGACGTCAACGAAAAGCAGAAATTGCACCTGATGCCCAAGATCAGCAGGTTTTTTAAAGACAACCTTAAGGGAAAACATTTCGCACTCTGGGGGCTTGCCTT
>JAICXX010000122.1 GCA_025934485.1 Chitinophagaceae bacterium | reverse complement strand
TTTTCGATGATCACCTCTTTTTTGGTGCTGTTTCGCTTGCTTTGAATTTTAGCCATAGATTTTTGGGACGGGTCGCCAAAGGCCACCCCCGGCAAATATAATAATAAATAACTAACAACTGTTAGCGATGGAATTATGTAGATTGCGGCCCAAATCCGGGAACCGGATTCCGGTTTTCCATTGGAAAATCATTAACTCAAAGCGAAATCGAAAATTCATGTCACTAATCGTAGTGGGAACCATGGCCTATGATGCCATAGAAACCCCTTTCGGGAAAACGGATAAGATCGTGGGCGGTGCGGCGCTTTACGCTGCTTATGCGGCCAGTAATTTCGTTAAACCCATCAACCAGGTCTCTATCGTGGGGTATGATTTTGCCCGGGAAGAGATGGACGAGCTGAAGAAAAGGGGGGTCAACCTGGAAGGCGTTGAGATCAAAAAGGACAAGAAATCGTTTTTCTGGAGCGGAAAGTACCATATGGATATGAATAGCCGCGATACGCTGATTACCGATCTGAACGTATTGCTGGATTTCAACCCCGTGCTGCCTGCCAGCTACCAGGGGAGCGAGTTCCTGATGCTGGGCAATGTGAGTCCCAGCCTCCAGATAAGCGTAGTCCAGCAGCTGAAGCAACGGCCGCGGCTGATCGCCATGGACACCATGAACTTTTGGATGGACTCGGCGCTGGATGACCTGAAAAGGCTGTTGACAATGGTCGATGTGCTGCTTGTCAACGACAGCGAAGCGCGTCAGCTCAGCGGGGAATTCTCACTTGTCAAAGCAGCCCGGAAGATCCTCACCATGGGGCCGAAATACCTGATCATCAAGAAGGGCGAGCATGGTGCACTGCTTTTCCATGGCGACCAGGTCTTTGTCGCACCTGCATTGCCGTTGGAAGAGGTCTTTGACCCCACCGGAGCGGGAGATACGTTTGCCGGCGGTTTCATCGGTCATCTTGCCCATACCAAGGATATTTCGTTCGAGAACATGAAGACGGCAATCATCGTAGGTTCGGCCATGGCATCCTTTTGCGTGGAGAAGTTTGGACCGACGCGGTTGAAGGAGATTACCCGGGCCGATATCGATGCCAGGATCAGGCAGTTCGTCGACCTGGTGAACTTCGACATCGAGCTGATCTAGCCGACGAATCAAATAAAATTTGGATTTATTTTCTTTCGGTGCTACTTTTGGGCCGCAATGAAATTAATGAAACATACAAAGATGGTCAAGAAGGGCTTGCTGCTGCGGGCAAGGGTCTGATCGTTTTGTATGTCAAGATAATCACAGCCTTCCCGCCAAGCGGGGAGGCTTTTTTGTTCAAAGCGGGCCACAGGCCCATCACGTGGCGGACCCACCCGCAAGGGTGCGAACGAGCTCTTGCCAGTGGCAAGGGCGAAGTTCTCCGCCGGCCGAAGGCCCATCATAAACCGTGGATCGGGGATGGGACATTTTTCGGGTAACCCAGCCCCGATCCACTTAAAAACCAAACAATGAAAGTTGCAGTCGTCGGCGCCACCGGGCTGGTAGGCACAAAAATGTTACAGGTATTGGCAGAAAGGAATTTTCCCGTCACGGAATTGCTTCCGGTAGCATCCGAGAAATCCGTGGGAAAGCAGGTCGAGTTCAAGGGTAAGAAATATACCGTTGTCAGCGCGGCTGATGCGATCGCCGCAAAGCCCGCACTGGCCCTGTTTTCCGCTGGCGGCAGTACTTCGCTGGAATGGGCGCCGAAATTTGCTGCGGCAGGTATCACGGTAGTGGACAACTCCTCTGCCTGGCGAATGGATCCCACCAAGCGGCTGGTCGTCCCGGAACTGAACGCGGATGTACTCACCGCAAATGACAAGATCATCGCCAACCCCAATTGTTCGACGATCCAAATGGTGGTAGCACTTAACCCGCTGCATAGGAAATACAAGGTAAAACGCATCGTGGTCTCCACCTACCAGAGTGTGACAGGTACCGGTGTCAAGGCTGTGACGCAGCTGATGAACGAACGGAAAGGAATCAGCGGCGAGATGGCGTACAAATATCCGATCGATCTCAATGCTATTCCGCAGATCGATGTATTCCTCGATAATGGCTATACTAAAGAGGAGATGAAGATGGTCAATGAGACCAAAAAGATCATGCGCGACGAGGACATCCGGGTCACGGCTACTACCGTGCGCATCCCTGTTATGGGTGGCCATAGCGAAGCGGTAAATGTCGAATTCGAAAACGATTTCGATCTGGCGGAGGTGCGGTCCTTGCTGACCAGGGCGCCGGGCGTGGTTGTCGTCGACGATCCCGCGGCCCAGCAATATCCGATGCCCAAGGATGCGCACGAAAGGGACGAAGTATTCGTAGGAAGGTTGCGGCGCGACGAGACACAGCCGAATACACTGAACATGTGGGTGGTAAGCGATAACTTAAGGAAAGGTGCTGCGACCAATGCGGTGCAGATCGCCGAATACCTGGCGGATAAAGGCCTGCTCGCGTAACCGGATGTCGGGCGACAGCCTAGTGCTGGGCGCGATTCAGGAAGTAGACAAAGTCTTTCATCGACTCGAAGGTCTTTACCAGCTCTTTGGCAAAGGATTTGGACTGGACTTCGGCGTCGGTGAAAGACCTGGTCACGATAAAACTCTTCAATTTGAGGAACTCGATGGCGGGATTGCCTTCTTCATACCCCTTTGGTGGTCTCGAGAGCTGGTCTTCTTTCTCCAGACCTTCGGAGAAATTCTTTTTGAAGCCCCGGGCCGTAACAATGGAGTTCCATTCGGAAAGGCTATAGTCTATCTCCTGCCGGACCTTGTTCAACTCCGGCGCCAAAGGCATCCAAAGGCCTCCTCCGGCCATGCTTCGCCCCGGCTCGATATGCATGTAATATCCGGCGGTGGGTGCTTTCTTGCCACCCCTGTTCAGGTAGGCACCCATATTGATCTTATATGGTGTTTTGTCCTTGGAGAAGCGGACATCCCGGTAAATGCGGTAGGTACAATCCTTGGGCTGTAGGTTGGCTATGTCGGGATCGATTTTTCCGAATCCTTCTATCACTTGCTCGACTAAAAGTTCGATATCCTCTTTTGCACCGAGATATAGGTCTTTGTTCTTTTCGAACCAGGGTTTGTTGTTGTTCTTCTTGAGATCCTTTAAAAACTTGAGCGTGGCGGCTTGCAGCATAATGCAAATTAGTTCTTCTATCTGATCCTTCCCCAGTTCTCGCCGCTTTTTATCCGATACATCGTCATTTCGCTGACATGATATTTTTCAGCCAGCTTCTTGATGGTGAGCTGGCGGTTTTTGCTCGACAGCGTTTTCTTGATGGTCTTTACCTGTGATGCGGTGAGCTTGAGGCCTACGGTCCTGTTTGCCTGTACTTTTTTGTATGCGATCTTGGCGGGACTCTTTTGCTGATGATCGATCATCTCTTCGAGGGATGCCCATTTCAAATTCTTCGAGGAATTGTCCAGCTTGTTGTGATTGACGTGGATCACATACTTGTGTTTCGGCGATGCCTTACCCAAAAAGAGACGCGCGATCTCCCGATGGATATAGAGCGTACCGTTGTTGCCTGGCCGGTGCAGATTAAGGGTCTTATAACCGGTCGTAAGGCTGCCGTTCAGCAATTTGCCGTCGGCTTGCACATCTTCCGAGTAGCTGGCAACGCGACCCAGAGAAGAAAGTGCGTATTTTTTTCGGAGTTGTTTCCAGCCGGGAAACTGTAAAGGTTTCCACACTTCGCCGGTGAGTTTTCTAATCATGCCTGCTTATTTCCTTAAAGTTACGAAAAAGAATTTCGAATTACCAGTAACGTAAGAAAATAATATTATATGTTTAGGCGAGTGAAAGGAGCCTGATAAACTCGTCCTCTGTGAGTACTCGGATGGATGGTATTTTTTTGGCTTTTTCCAGTTTGCTTCCGGCATCTTCCCCGACTACCAGGTAGTTCAGTTTACTGCTGACTCCGCTCAGTAGCTTCCCACCGTTAGCTTCGACCGCTTCTTCGGCTGCCGATCTTTTTAACCGGGTAAGGGTGCCGGTGAACAAGAACGTTTGCCCATTCAGGTTGCCTTGGTTTTCCGTCTTGGATTTGAGGCTTTTCAGATTGAGCCCCAGGGATTCCAGGTCATCCAGCAGGTGCTGGTTATCGCTATTGTGAAAAAAGGCGTGGACGCTCGTCGCGACTTTGGGTCCCACATCTTCCAGATTTTGAAGGTCTTCGAGGGAATAATCGACAAAATCCCGCAGGTGGCTCACGGATGCGGCCAACGTTTTTGCCGTGGTTTCGCCGACATAACGGATACCGAGACCGAAGATCAGCCGGTGCAAGGGTTGATGCCGGGAGTTCTCGATCGCCGTCTGCAGATTGGCGACGCTTTTTTCGCCGAAGCCTTCCAGCGTCCTGATCTTGTCATACGGTAAACGGTAGATACCCGGAATGTCATTAAGGAAACCGAGCTCAAAGAACTTTTTGACGTTGGCGTCCCCGAAACTGCGGATATCCATGGCGTCTTTACTGGCGAAGTG
Organism: Chitinophagaceae bacterium; assembly: GCA_025934485.1. Taxonomy (GTDB): domain Bacteria; phylum Bacteroidota; class Bacteroidia; order Chitinophagales; family Chitinophagaceae; genus Puia. The sequence goes on along the minus strand of JAICXX010000122.1, from coordinate 13,560 downwards.
GATGATACGTTCTACTACCTGCGCCGGACACGAAGGGTTGACACAGCGCCATACGGCCTCCCCCTCCGGTTTTTCCAGGGGATGTTTACACACCGGGCATAGGGTCGGAAAGACGATGGGTTCTTCTTTTCCTGTGCGCAGCTCGGAGAGCGATTTAACAACATAGGGGATAACATCGCCGGCGCGCTCGATGAGGACGTGGTCGCCGATCCGCACATCTTTTTCGCGGACGACGTCTGCATTAAAAAGGGAGATGGAGCTCACGGTGACGCCACCCAGGGGCACAGGATCGATCTTGGCTACAGGGGTGATGCTCCCCGTTCGGCCGACCTGGAATTCTACATTTCGCAGGATGCTGGTGGCCTGGCGGGCCTGAAATTTGAAAGCGATAGCCCAGCGGGGGTGGTGCGTGGTCATCCCCATTTTTTCCTGCAGGTCGAGAGAATTGACTTTGATGACCATCCCGTCGATCTCATAAGGCAGGTCGTCCCGCTTTTGCTCGAATTCCCGGCAGTAACCGATCACTCCCTGTATGCCGGTTACGATGCGTTTTTCTTTCTGCGGACTGCGGAATCCCAGATCCCATAACATTTGTAAAGAGCCGCTATGGGTCTTGAGCAGAGGTTGTACGGGCGTATCGGGTGAGAGGTAGGTATAATAGCTTACATGATATAAAAAGGCTTCCAGATTGCGGCGGCTTACTTCCCGGGAATCTTTTATACGCAGCGAGCCTGCCGCCGCATTCCTGGGGTTGGCCAGCGGTGCCAGTCCCTGTTCGGACAGGCCATCGTTGTATTTTTTAAAGTTCTGCTTGTTCATCAACACCTCCCCGCGGATCTCGATAAGCTGCAGGCCGTACCGGGAGATGGAAGCGGAGAGGGGAACACTTCGGATCTGGCGGATATTGGTCGTGATCTCGTCGCCGGCGATGCCGTCCCCACGGGTGACGCCGCGCAGCAGCCTGTCGTTCTCATAGATCAGCGAGATGCTGGCACCATCGAATTTTGGTTCGATGCAATATTCCAGCTCTTCGAGTCCGGTGAGCTCACGGGCTTTGCGGTCCCAATCAGCCAAATCTTCTTCGTTGTAGGAATTCTCGAGCGAGAGCATGGGGACCAGGTGCTGAACGTTCGGGAACGCTGCGGTCAGGCCGCTGGCCACCCGTTGGGTGGGAGAGTCCGGAGTCACCAGTTCCGGATGTTCGGTTTCCACCTTCTCCAATGCCTTGTATAAGCTATCGTATTCAAAATCCGAGATCAGCGGGTCGTTGAGGATGGCGTACCGGTATTCATGGAAACGCAGCACTTCCCGCAGTTCCTCCAGCTGCCGTTTTTCAGGCGGGTGTTGTTTGACGATGGAAAGCAGGTCACTGGTGAGCTTTTGCAGGAGTTGTGTCTGGTCGGTCGAATACATAGATCAATTTGTGGCATAAAGTTAAGTAAATGCCTAACTTAGTACCTGATGAGCCCAGAATTAATACCTAACGATTCATCCGCGGACAAAGCCGCCGCCGGTCAGAAGAATATCAAGATGATCCTCAAAGAACTGGAGACCGATGGGGTCATCGGACTTTCCGTAGACTGTGTGATCTTTGGTTTTGACGACAATGAGCTGAAAGTCCTGCTGATCAAGAGCGACTTTGAGAAATATGATAACAGATGGTCGCTGCTCGGCGATCTGGTGAATAACCACGAAGACCTGGACGAAGCCGCCTATCGCGTCCTGCGCGCGCGTACAGGGATGGACGATGTCTATCTCGAACAGGTGAAGACATTCGGGAAGGTAGGCCGGCACCCCGCCGCGCGTGTCGTGACGATAGCCTACTGTTCGCTGATCAATATCGAGCACCATCAGCTGAAGATCCTGGACAATGAGCTGCATTGGCACCGGGTGACCACACTAACGGATATGGCCTTCGATCACCGCGAGATCCTGAACGTATGCTATGGATGGCTGCAAAAACGGATACAGGAACATCCCCTTGGTTTTAGCCTGCTGCCCAAGAAATTCTCCCTTCGGGAATTGCAGAATCTCTATGAGGCCATTCTCGACGTCAAGCTGGACCGGCGCAATTTTAGGAAGAAGTTCTTTTCCATGGACCTTCTCGAAGACACCGGCGAACTCGAAACCGATGTCCCCCACCGGCCGGGAAAGCTTTACAAGTTCAGTTACGATAAATACCAGAAAAAGGAAAGAAAGAAGTGGTTCGGTATTGATTTCTAAGTTACTGTATGTCCAATCGCCTCTCCCGTCAGACCACGTCCTTTTGGTGATCGATCACGAACTGGATGATCTCCTCCAGCGGGGTGTCGATGCGGCTGAGGGCGTCATTGATATCGTCGCGGCTGACCTGTGCGGCAAAGGACGCCGTCTTCAGCTTTTTGAGGATGCTTTTCACATCCATTCCCTCATAACGGGTCGGCCGGATCAGCGCGGCGGCATGGATAAAGCCGCTAAGTTCGTCGAACACATAGATCATCTTGTCCATCTTCGTTTCGGGTTCCACGCCGAAATGTTTCGGCCCGTGTGAAGCGATCGTGTGGATGACATCGGGGTCGACGTTCATCTCCTCCAGTTTTTCGATGATGATGCGGCAATGCGCTTCCGGGTATTTCTCCCAATCCGCATCATGGAGCAGTCCCGCCAGTTCCCATTTTCGTGCTGTGAGCTCGTCCGCGCCTTCGCACTCGAGCGCCCAGGCCTTCATCACGGCTGCCACCTGTTTCATATGAAGCCGGAGACGTTCGTTGGGTACCCATTCCGCCAGTAGCGCGTGCGCATCTTCGAGGGGCGGGAGATTGCCTTTGTTGGCGGGGTCGCCGAAAACACTGCGGCCAAGCGCCAGGACGGGAGTGGACATGGGTCTATTTTTGGTGAAGATAGGGATGATCATCGGGATAGCCGAAGCTCATAATCCTTTGTGAGGGCCTGCACCGGAATGCGCAGCAGCTTGCTGAATTTGCGGATCATGGTCAGGGATAGAGACTGTTTGTAATTCAGCACTTTGCTTATGGTTCCTTTATCGCCGTATTCCTTCGCAAGGTCGATAGCCTGGTAGCCAAACTCTTCCATCCGGATCTTTATGAGTTCGATGGGGTCTACATCCGGCATATCCCATAATTCAGATTCGTATTTGTTGATAAGGAAAGCCAGTAGCAATTTCTCCTTGTGCTCGGGCGAATCTTTTTTTGCTTCCCGGATCTTTTCATAGCGGGTTATCGCTTTTTGGTAATCGGCATCATTTTCGATCAAATACCACGATTGCATATGAATAGCTTTGTTTAGATTACTGCCGGATCGATCCTATCATATTCATTGTGCGTTCCAATGAATCTTATTTCTACTATTTTATCGTCGTAATGAATATGAGCGATCAGGCGAAATGTATTATGTGTTATTTCAAACCGGGCACGGTTATTTTGGATCATTTTAGCTTTAGGGAAATCGCGCAGCACATCCTGCTTGTTCTTCCATTGGGCGCCTTCAACAACCAATTTCCATACGGCCAGGCCTTTCCTGGCATTCACATGAGCTTTTCCGAAGTCGTTGAGTCTTTTCAGGTATACGATCAGCATCTGAACACATTTCCCGTAAATTTCCTGAGGGTAAAGGTAAGAGATGGTTGGTAAATTGCCAACTTGTTTTGAAAATTTTGGGCTTCGCGGCCAAATGATTTTTTCAATGGGCAAAATTTTTATTGTAAATCAATTCATTGCGAAAGCATGTCGCAAAATAGACCCGTTTTTTCTTGGAACATCGAATGATTTAAAAGTACCTTTGCACTCCTTCAAAAGCAGGGCTTGTGCCCGGCCGGCGGAGAATAAACATTCAGTGCCGTTGGGATAGCAACGGCTTCATGTAAAAATCAAGAAAATGAGCAAATTACATTTCACCACCAAACATGCGAACGAGGCTACCGTTAAACGCGACTGGTATGTTGTGGACGGTACTAATCAAACCGTGGGTCGTATGTGTTCGAAGATTGCCGCTATTCTGCGTGGCAAGAACAAGGCCTACTACACTCCGCACGTAGATTGCGGCGATTACATCGTTGTCATCAATGCCGACAAGGTTGTCTTTACGGGCAACAAATTAGAAGACAAGATCTACATCAACTTCTCCGGCTACCCCGGTGGCAAGAAGGAAGAGATCGCGAAGAATCTTCTCCGTCGCCGGCCCGATGCCGTGATCGAAAGAGCGGTCAAGGGCATGCTGCCTAAGAATCGCCTGGGCCGCAAGATGTATAAGAAGTTGTATGTCTATGCCGGTGATCAGCATCCGCACACTGCGCAGCAACCCAAAACTTTAACCTTCTAATTTTTCTGATAAATGGAAAAGCAAAAAAACGCAGTTGGTCGTCGTAAAGAGGCTGTAACCCGTGTGTTCCTCAGCCGCGGTGAAGGCAAGATCACGATCAATGACAAGGACTATAAAGAGTATTTTCAGCTCGTTTACCTGCAGAACCAGGTGGAACTGCCGATGAAAACTGTCGAAGGACTCGACAAATACGATGTGAAGATCAACGCTGCCGGTGGCGGTATGAAGGGCCAGGCCGAAGCTGCCAAGCTGGGTATCGCACGTGCCCTGCTGGAAGTCAATGCCGAATTCCGTCCTGCGCTGAAAGCCGCGGGCCTTCTGCGTCGCGATCCCCGTTCTGTAGAACGGAAGAAACCGGGCCGGAAGAAAGCCAGAAGGAGCTACCAGTTCAGCAAACGTTAATCTTCATAACTACTATTATAATAAAATACAATGGAAAATAACACTTCATTACAACAGCAACTCCTTGAAGCCGGTGTACATTTCGGTCACCTGCGTAAGAAGTGGAACCCCAAAATGCTGCCTTATATCTTCGCCGAGAAGAAAGGTATCCATATCATCGATCTGAACAAGACCACCGAGAGTTTGCAGGAAGCGGCTGCCGCGTTGAAGCAGATCGCCAAGAGCGGAAAGAAGGTAATGTTCGTCGGTACCAAGAAGCAGGCCAAAGAGATCGTCACCGAGAGTGCCCGTAAGGTCAATATGCCGTTCGTAACCGAACGCTGGCTTGGTGGTATGCTCACCAACTTCAACACCGTCCGCAAGAGCGTAAAGCAAATGCAGAGCATCGAGAAGATGCTGAATGACGGCACGTTCGACAGCATCACCAAAAAGGAAAGGCTGACCCTGACCCGTGAGAAGGACAAGAAAGAGAAGGTGCTGGGTGGTATCGCCCAGCTGGGTCGCGTTCCCGCCGCGCTGTTCATCGTGGATATCGGTCATGAGCACATCGCGCTCGCCGAGGCAAAACGTTTGGGTATTACCACGTTCGGTATGGTCGACACTAACTGCGACCCGAACAAGGTGGATTTCGCCATCCCTGCCAACGACGACGCTACCAAGTCTATCGCCATCATCGTCAACTATGTCACTGCAGCTATCGCCGAAGGCCTTGCTGAAAGACAAGCCGCTAAAGAAGAAGATGTAGAGGAAAGCGGCAACGACGAGAACGAACGGAAAGCCGCTCGTCTCCAGGCCGAAGCGGAAAGCGAAGCAGGCCGTGGACGCGGTGAAAAAGTCAAAGGCACGAGCCAGCCGAAACGCCGGGTACCCAACAGCGGTCCGCGTCGTACGGGTGCTCGCTAAGTAAGGGGCGAAGGCCCGGCTTAGACCTTAGACATTGATCAATCTATTAAACTTTACAATATGTCAACTGCAACTATAACAGCAGCAGAGATCAACAAGCTGCGCCAGACCACCGGCGCAGGAATGATGGATTGCCGGAAGGCGCTTGTAGAAAGCGATGGTGATTTTGAAAAAGCGATCGATTACCTGCGGAAGAAAGGTCAGAAAGTCGCCGCCCTGCGCAGCGACCGCGAGGCTAAGGAAGGTGTGATCATCGCGACGACCACGGCGGACAACAAAACCGGTTATATCGTGACCCTGGCTTGTGAGACGGATTTCGTGGCGAAGAATGCTGATTTCGTTGCTTTCGCACAAAGCATCGTGAATATTGCCGTCAGGAACAATATCAAGACCCTGGAAGAGCTCCTCGCCTCCCAGTTGGACGGCGCAACGGTATCCGATAAGATCAACGATCAGGTAGCCCGTATCGGTGAAAAGATCCAGCTCGCACGTTTCGAGCGTATCGATGCCGAAGGCGTAGCCGCCTATATCCATGGCGCCTACCGCATGGGTGTACTCGTTGGCCTGTCCAAGAATGCCCCGGCCGTTCTCGAAGCCGGCAAGGATATCGCCATGCAGATCGCCGCGATGAACCCGGTGGCTGTAGACCCCGACTCCGTCCCCGCTGAGGTGGTCGCCCGGGAAAAAGCTATCGTGACCGAACAGATCAAGAACGATCCCAAGATGGCCGGCAAGACCGACGAGATGATCGATAAGATCGCCGTTGGAAAGCTCAATGCCTTCTTCAAAGAGAATACCCTCTCCGCACAGGCTTTCGTAAAGGATGCCTCCAAGACGGTGGGTGATTATCTCAAGGGGGTCGACGCTTCGGCCAAGGTAACCCAGTTCAAAAGAGTCCAGTTAGGATAAAGAAAAAAAGAGGTGGTAATCCCACCTCTTTTTTTTTACCTTCGCCCCTGAAAACGCGATAGCGTTTTCGTCCATAGGACAGACATTAGCGGTTTGCCGGAAATGCGCTAATTTTCTGGTTGCGCATTTCCGGCACATACAAATTCCGACCATGATCCCTAAGTATAAGCGAATTCTACTCAAATTATCCGGTGAGGCCCTGATGGGGGACAAGAGTTTTGGTTTTGACAACGGGGTTATCGCTCAATACGCTAAGGATATCAAAAGTATCGTGGAACTGGGGGTACAGGTCGCCATCGTTATCGGCGGCGGCAATATCTACCGGGGCATGAACGAGGCGGAAACGGGTATCGAACGGGCGCATGGCGACTATATGGGGATGCTGGCCACGGTGATCAACGGGATGGCGATGCAGGCCGGCCTGGAGAAGATAGGCGTCTATACCCGTTTGCAAAGCGCGATAAAGATGGAACAGATCGCAGAGCCCTATATCCGCCGCCGGGCTATCCGGCACGTGGAGAAGGGCCGGGTCGTCATCTTCGGGGCGGGCACCGGTAACCCCTACTTCACCACGGATACCGCCGGCTCTCTCCGGGCGATAGAGATCAATGCCGAGGTGATCCTCAAAGGCACCCGGGTGGACGGAATCTATACGGCCGACCCTGAGAAGGTTCCCACCGCTGAAAAGTTTGAAACCATTACCTTCCAGGAGTGCATTACGCGAAATTTGAAGGTCATGGATATGACGGCATTTACCCTTTGTATGGAAAATCAACTGCCCATTATCGTCTTCGATATGAACAGGCCCGGAAACCTGATGCGCGTAGTTCGCGGCGAAAATGTTGGAACATTAGTAAGAGACTGATCCTTATAGGAATATATAGTATTTAGGTAAATGTTTGCTTATCTGGGCAAAGCATAGTAATTTGGGTCCTTGTTCAACCACTGACTACTGTCGCAGTAGTTCCTTAGCTTCCCTCCCGCTCTAATATTCCATGAAAAGCGACATTGTTGTCCCTGATCAATCCCCGGAAAGCCATAAAGAATTTTAAAGTAGTCTGTTTGGTCAATATTTGTTCCGAACCGTTATGAACACCTTAAACACCTTAAACGTAATCTTGGGTCTGGAGCTCACGATGGGTCTGCCGGTAATTATTATCTGCGAGCTCGGCGCGCTTATCCTCGGATTTACCATTCATTTCTTCTGGAGCTCAAAAAAGAGCCTTCGCGTCAGCGAGCCTTCCGAGGCTACCGGTATCAACGACAATGATAACTGGAAGCTGAAATATTACAACGATATGGACATGCAGGAGCGCTCGCTGCAACAGTTACGTGAACGTCTTTCGCAGTCGCAGGAGACCGAACAGATCCTGACGATAGAGCTCGAGGAAAGCCGCAAGGAATTGGAAGAAGTACGGCATGAGCTGGATATCGTACGCGCGCAGCTGGAAGAAGTAGAGGTCAAGCTCGCGCCGGCCGAAGCTCCCGAAGAAGAGGAAGCGGAACCCCTGCCGCAGGAACCCGCACCGGTCGATCATGCTCAGGATTACCTTTTCCAGCTCCGGATGGCGCAGGCGAAGATGATCGAACACAACAACAACATTCAGCGTCTGCTCGAGCAGACCCATCTCGTGGAAGAATCGGAGAAGAAGAGCCAGGATCTGATCCGCGAGAACGAGACGCTCAGCGAGCAACTGCGTAACTCCGGTGCGGCTCTTATAGAAAAGGAAGCGGAGATCAGCAATCTCCGTCATCAGCAAAAGCTGTCGGAAGAAATGACGCAACGGCTGGACAAGGTTTACGAAGAATACAACCTGCTCCAGGAGAAGCTTCAGAAGCTGCAGGCTTATCTTACGCAGCCGCATAACCGCGGGACGGATTATGACGGTATGAAAGAAGCGTATTTCAAGCTGGGCAAAGAACATGACGAGATGAAATTGAAATTTATCTCTATCCGTGAGGAGAACCAGCGGCTCACCCGGATACTCAGCGATACGGAAGAAAAGCTGAAGGAAGCCAATTTCCAACGTATTCAATACCAGAAACGAAGCGCTTTCCTGGAGGAGCTCAATCACGACCTGCAGGAGATCGCGGAACACAACAAAAAGATCGAGAGCCAGCTCCGTCGTGTCACCGATATGGAGAACCTGCTCGCCAGGATCACGGGTTCCGGCCCTGAAAATCGTGTTACGGAATAACACTGTAACTTAGCGGTTCGGAAAACGCGGTAGCGTTTTCACAGACATTAGCTCACCAAACCGCACAGCCGTGTCAACCAGCATAGCCGATATACGCAAGGAATACAAGCTGCAAACGCTTTCGGAAAACGATGTCGTAAAGGACCCATTCGGACAGTTCGACAAATGGTGGCAGGAGGCGATCCATGCCGGTATCGATGAGCCGAATGCGATGACACTTGCCACGGCTTCCGCCGATGGGATGCCCGACGCCCGGATCGTATTGCTGAAAGGTTTCAATACGCAGGGATTTACTTTCTTTACCAATTACAATAGTGCAAAGGGAATGCAGCTGCTGGAGAACCCACGCGCCAGCCTGGTGTTTTTCTGGAAGGAACTGGAACGCCAGGTGCGGGTCAGCGGACTGGTATCCCTCACCACCGAAAAGGTCAGCGATGAGTACTTCGATAGCCGGCCGGAAGGAAGCCGCATCGGCGCCTGGGCTTCCCCGCAGAGCGAGGCGATCGAAAGCCGCGAATGGCTGGAGGAGAACGAAAAGAAATACCAGCAGGAATGGGCGGGACGCACGATCACCCGGCCCCTTCATTGGGGCGGTTATCTGTTGAAGCCTGTGCGAATGGAATTTTGGCAGGGCAGGCCGAGCCGTCTGCACGACAGACTGCTGTATACCCTGCAACAGAATGGTTCCTGGAAGATCGAACGCCTGGCCCCATAGTTCAAGCCTTTTTCAAGGCCTGAACTAAGAAGCGTATGAGTTACTTGCCCGACGCCTTATTAGCGTCTGCAGGAGCCGACTCACGCACTTTCTTCGCAGGTTTTGCCGGACGGCTTTTCCCGAAAGAGCCTTTGAATATCTTTCCTTTTTTCGTTTTTTTATCTCCTCTTCCCATATTAATTTCTTTAAATAGATGGATGAATTTGTTTGCCTATAAAGTTACGAAAGCTCCGGCACCTGAGGTAGCGGAGCTTTGCTTGTCCGAAGGACAATATTATACAAAACCGCGGGAGGCGGTTGTCCGAAGGACAATATTATAATTTTGCAGACAATTCTTTCCCTGCTTTGAACTTAGCTACTTTCTTCGCCTTGATCTTGATCACGGCGCCCGTTTGAGGATTGCGACCGTTACGGGCAGCTCTCTTAGATACAGAGAAGGTACCGAAACCTACCAGGGTGACCTTGCCGTTACCTTTCAGCGTCTTGGTAACTGCTTCGACGAAAGAATCCAGGGTAGCATTGGCTTGAGTTTTTGTAATGCCCGCGTCGTCGGCAATCTTTGCGATTAATTCAGCTTTGTTCATAGTGTGATATTTTGTTTATTAGCAGCAACAAATATACCCGCTTTTTGCATGCAACAAAATTTTTTTACCTGTTGCCGCAAGAGCATGAAGCCGCGCTAAACCGCGCCTGACAAGGATTAGCGGGAACAACAGTTGGTAAATATACGATGCAGGAATTACGGCATAGAGCTGAAACCCGCTGTGGTGGCTCATTTCAGCATGCGTCGGCTGGAATCCTTGCCAGCAGGGGCTTTTATCCACAATTAGTGCACAAATCATATAGATTCCATCACTGTGCGAAACGCGATGAACCCATCACCCCATTTCTCCCAGCCTTGCTGCTGTATCGCAGAAGCATATTCTATCATATATTGCTGATAGCGTTCGGCAGAAGAAGTTTGGAATTGGGTAACGAAGGTCGGTCCTTCTTCTTCGTCCTGATCCCGCAAGCGGAACAGCTGATGGTTCTCGAAACAATTTGTCGACAGGATGGCAGGGATCTGTTCTTCGAGGTGCCAGTTGAGCCAGGCCTCGAGGATACTCCATCGAACTTTTGTAGTCACGTTATATACGATCATGTGCGTCCTTTTTAGCGATGGCCTTTACCATCCGGACACTAAAGTAGAGTAAAAAAAGCAGGACGGCCGACAAGCACGACCAAAGCAGGATGCCGGAATGGTCTTTACCGGTGGCTGTTTTTTCTCCCGCGGACACCCCCGGTGTTTGCACCACAGGCTGATCCCGGGTGCCGATATGCTGCAAGGAGTGCACGAAAAGCAGCTGCGGTGTTGCTTTGAGGCTATCGGTAAAATATTTGAGGTCATAGTCCGGGGGCGCCGCCTGCGCGTTGCCCGTATATAACCGATAGACCTCGCCTGCCCGCAGCCAGGCCACAAGATAACGGTTCGTTTGATAACAGATGATATTGCCGACCTCGAGTGGAGCATTGTCCGCATTGGCGATTATGATACGCAGCCGCCGGGTCTTTACCGTCGGGATCCTGAAGAGCTTCCTTGCGGGCTCCAGTTCGGCGTCGGAAACCGTGGCCCATTCATCCGAATGCGTTCCCGCCGCCAGTATTCGTAAGCTTCTTTTGAAAAATGCCGGTTTTCGAATAGTAAAGCCAACCCAATCGATAGAATACGCATCGGGGAACGCTAGTGTGAGATAGGAGTGCCGGTCGTTGCTGTCTTTTTGTACCACCCTGGCTTCCGTTATCGCCATACCGGTGGAGGGCATGCGAGCCTCCTGGGAGTCTTTTAGCGCATAGGAGACAAACCTTTTGTCGGGACTCGAGATTCGCAGATCGCCCATATCGGCTCTGCACTTCGCTACAATTTCCGGCGTCAGGACGATCTCATAGAAGCCATCCTTGCTAACGGTATCCAGGGTTGCCGTATACATAAACGTCCCCTGAGCAGCCGCCCGAAAATGCGAAAAAGCGAGTGCGACAACTAACAAAAATCTAAACCGGTTTCTTTTCTTCATCTTCGATGATGATCTTTTTCAGTCGTTGATACATGAAAGATACGACCAATAGCAATACGCCCAGACAGAAGAAGGCCGCGATCTTCCCTGCAATGGGTATATTCCGGATGTCGAATAAAAATAACTTTACCAGCGTCAGAGAGAATAGTGTCAGGGAAACGATACGCAGTGGTTTGAACTTATGACGCATGCCCAACCACATGAAGGCGGCAGCGCATAAGCCCCAGAGGATCGGCAGGCCCGTTTTGTTGTAGACCCGCGACAGCTCTTCCAGGTCATGTGCATGCGAATACCAGCGTGTGTTCACGAGCAACTGGCCTTCGGCGCTCAGCAGCGTTACGGTGATGATGCAGATCAGCCAGGTGAAGGCGGCCGGTGCGATCTTAATTCTGCCGGTGCGTTCTGCCGCGAGTAATCGCGCAAGGATCACGACAACGAATATACCGCCGATCCAATGGGCCAGGAAATGCCCGAAGTAATGTCCTGTTTCAAGCATGGTCTTCTGAAGCTCGAAGAGCTCTGGCAGCGAAACCAGGTACAGCAGGACACCGGCCGTGAGCAATGCTGCGGCTATCAGGCGGTAAGGCTGCAACAAAGAAACCCGGCCACTGAGCCAATCGACCACCAGGACAAAAAGAAAAGTATAACCCGAGAGATAGATCAGGGTGAGATCGACGGCGGGTAAGCGATAGGTGATCTGGTAGTTGATCTCCAGCGCGCCGGAAACGTAAAGGACGATGACGGCAGCGGCCAGCGACGCTTTTCCCCGCGCGGTCGCGCGTTGCAGGAAGAACAGCGCACCACAGCATATAGCGACATAGATGCCCGTCATGAGTCCTTTGTTGAAGACGATCGGCAGCGTTGCCGCATGGATCCGGGCATTGGGGATGTCGTAAAAGCTTACTGCGTAGACATTCACCCAATCCATAAACAGGCTGACGAGCATAGCGCCCCATATGATCAGCGAGGATAAACGGATAAGCCTGATCTGCGATCGCATAAAAAGCCAGTAGAGCAGTACGGCCTCGGAAGCCCAGAACAGTGTAATATAATGCCCATGCAATTGAAGCGGAGCGGTGAGCGAAACGAAGGACAACGTGATGCCGACCAGCAAGTAGAGGATGTTCTTGTCGACCTTGCTTCTGTGGAACAGGAACCAGGTGGCACCCAGGTTGAAGATACCCATACCGGCTGAGAACAGCCCTTTGTACCGGTCGAGCCCAAGCTGTTCGATCAGATAAAGGCCTGCGGCAAAATACAAGCAGGTGTTGAGCAATAAAAGGATGAAGTCCGAGGCCACAAGCGGTTTGCGGGCCCGAATGGTATAGGCGATATTGATGACGAAGAACAGGAGATGGAAGATCGTCGCGAAGATCCAGCCGCCGCGATAAGTAGCGGCGGGTGCATCATAGGGCAGGCTTATCACCCAGGTGGCATAGAGCACCGCCGTAAAGCCAAAGGCGAGGATGTTGAGCACGCGCCAGGCCTTGTTGTACGCAATCACGAGCAACCCGCCGTTAAGGATCAGCAGGTAAGTAAACAAAACCTCGTAATTATCCTTGCCATTATTTACCAGGAAAGGCGTGATAAAACCGCCGACCAGGGCGATGACGGCCAATTCCTCACGGTCATACAAAAGCGATAGCAGCACAGAGAACGCCGTTATCACCAGCATGACGGCGAATGCCGCGGTTTGTCCGAGAAGCTGATATTGATGATAGGCGAGGGCGATGGTAGAATACAACACGGCAAGGCCGCCGCCCACCAGCACGGAGCTGAAAGCCTTATATTGTTTCCGCAGCCAGTGGGCGATACCGATGAGGATGCCGCCGCAGAGAATGCCGACGCCGACTCTTCCCACGGGGCCGATCCAATTGTTATCGATGGCATATTTGACGAAGAAACCTATGGCCAGCACGAGAATGGCGATGCCGATCTTGCTCATGAGGTTTTCGCCGATGAATTTTTCCAGATCGGGGTGGCGCTCGAAAAAGCCGGGCTCGGGCATGCGCTGGAAGTGCGGTTGGAATTGTGGCTGCGGTTCACTGCGCACCTCTGGCTGCGG
>JAICXX010000275.1 GCA_025934485.1 Chitinophagaceae bacterium | reverse complement strand
TGGAAGGATCGGTCGTACCGGTAATCAGCCCGGCGTCGATGGCTACCACCGAAGTATCGGCGGTAAACTTTTTGCTGACGGGTGAGCCATGCCCGTTTTGACAAGCACTCAAGCTGAAAACGTAAAACGCGGCAGCGGCCAAGGTGAATTTTTCGCGCATAGGTAATTCGTCGTTTCCTGGGTTTATACGGGGTTCGATGTTGGTGCAGCCAAAACCCCTGATGGATCTCGTTAAGAGTCTTCACGCCGAATGATTACCAAACGACTTTAATACCATCTCCAGGTCGCTGCCGGTAAATGCACCCTCAATTTAGCGTAATTCCATTCCTGTCTGGAATATTTGCCTAAAGCGCACATTTGGTGTTCACAATCGGACAATGCCTTCTCGCGATGCCGGCGGCAAGTGATTGATATTCAATTGGCATTAAAAGTGGCATCGAGTTAGCTGCGGTGTCGGTATGTTTGCAAATTACTTCAAGACCGCCTGGCGCGGGCTCCGCAATAATCGCGTTTTCAGTGTGCTGAATACTTTGGGTCTGGCGACCGGGATGGCCGTAGCGCTAATGATCGGTCTTTGGGTGGCGCATCAGTATTCCTTTGATCGCTGGTTGCCGAATTATAAGCGGGTATACCAGGCGGAGTACCGGAGCCTTTCGAACGGGATCATCGGGACCCAGACATCGGTGAGCTATCCGTTGGCAGAGGTGATCAAAAAAGACATTCCCGGAGTGGAGTATGTGGTGCAAACGGACTGGGATAACTACCATGGGCTGGTCTACGGCATGAATAAGGTCTATCTGCCGGGATTGATGGCGGGAGCGGATTTTTTGAAGGCCTTCGAGTATCCACTGTTAGAGGGGGATGCCGGGCATGTATTGGTGGACCGCTATTCGATCGTGTTGACGGAATCGACAGCAAAGGCGTTATTTGGGAATGCCGACGCAGTGGGGAAGACGGTGCGGATCGACAATTATCATGATCTTACAGTGACGGGAATTCTGAAGGACGTACCGGGGAATACGACTCTTAGCTTCCGATACGTGATACCGTTCGAGTTTTTCAGGGAGATGTCGGGTTATGCAGAGCACTGGGGCAATAACAACGTCCAAACTTATGTCCGGCTTAGACCCGGGGTGAGTTATGCGCAGGTGGAGCCTCTGCTACGCCCATTGATAAAAAAATATGATCCCGCGGATTATCAGACGGACAAGTACGAGGTTTTTTTACACCCGATGAAAGACTGGCATTTGCGGAACGTCTTTGTGAACGGCGTCGCGAGCGGCGGGTTTATCGGGACGGTGCGGCTGTTTGCCATTATCGGCCTGCTGGTGCTGGTGATCGCGGGGATCAATTATGTCAATCTTTCGACAGCGCGGAGTGAGAAGCGGGCGCGGGAAGTAGGCATCCGCAAAGTGGTGGGCGGTTTGCGCCGGAATTTGGTGGCGCAGTTCCTGGTGGAATCCCTGGTGCTGACCATGCTGGCATTTGCACTTGCACTGGTGATGGTGCAGACTGCGTTGCCGGCTTTCAATTCCCTTACAGGGGATACTATTCACGTCCCCTTTGGGAGTATCGCCTTCTGGGGAGTGATGGCAGGGTATGTGCTTTTGACCGGTGTGTTGGCAGGGAGCCGGCCTGCTTTCCACCTTTCCGCATTTAAGCCGGTGCGGGTGCTGAAGGGGAAGGTTATTACCGGACGGGCTGCAGCCTGGCCGCGTCGCGTGTTGGTTACGGTGCAGTTTGCCGCGTCGGTGGGGCTGATCGTTACGACGGTGATCATTTTTCAGCAGATCCAGTATGCGAAGGACCGGCAGACGGGTTATGATCAGCGCCGGCTAATGATGTCGGATGTGAGTCCCGATGTTCAAAAGAATTACGCTGCACTGAAAGAGGAGATGCTGAGAAGTGGAATGGTTTCGGCTGTCACGAAGTCCAATAGCCGGGTAACGAACGATGGGGTGTATGACGATATCGATGCGTGGCCGGGCAAAATGCCGGGGGAAACGCTGGGAATGCTGACCGTGGCCGTATCGGATGCCGATTATTTTAAGACGATGGGGATGAGCTTCCACTCCGGGGCCAATTTCGCGGGTAACCCGGGTGCGGATACGCTGGCCGTCATCCTGAATGAGGCTGCGGTGAAGCGGATGCGGCTCAAGGAACCGTTGGGACAAACGATCACGTGGGCGGAGACCCGGAGGGTGAAGGTGATCGGGGTAGTGAAGAATGTGTTGATGGGGTCGCCATTTTCGCCGGTGATACCAACCATGTTTATTTATGATCCGGGTTGGGCGTATGTGATGACATACCGGCTTGCCGAAGGGGAGCCGACTGCGAAGGCGATTGCAAGGCTGACGGCCATTTTCAACAAATACAATCCCTCGTTCCCTTATCTGTATGGATTTGTGGACAAGAGTTACGAGGCGAAGTTCAAATCGGAGACGCTGATCGGGAAGCTGGCGGGGATCTTTGCGGGGCTGGCTATTTTTATCTCCTGTCTGGGGCTGTTTGGACTGGCGGCTTATGTGGCGGAGCAGCGGATGAAGGAGATCGGGGTGAGGAAGGTGTTGGGAGCATCGGTCGGACAGGTATGGATGTTGTTGTCGAAGGACTTCGTAGTATTAGTTTTGATCGGGTCGGTGGTGGCGGCGCCGGTGAGCCTGTATTTTTTGCGGGGCTGGCTGCAGCAATTCGATTACCGGATCGCGATCAATCCCTGGGTGTTTGTGGGGGCGGGGGCTGGGGCCCTGGTGGTGACATTGGTGACGGTGAGTTTCCAGGCGGTTCGCGCGGCGCTGATGAACCCGGTGAAGAGTCTGCGGACGGAATAAATAATAGTAGGATCCAAAAGCGTGACCGCGCGGCGCCTTATCGTAATGGGTTATCAGTCCTGGTACCGATAAATTGGCGAACTTGTGCTACTATGATAGATTTATCTCATGCCGAGAATCAAATTCGCCGTGTCACGAATTTTCAAGACCTTGTTTCTACGCCGTTCAACGGAGACCTTAACGCAATTTGCTGGGTTCGTCAACTCAGAGGCGATTTTTCCGAAATTGTCAAAAAGGTAGCGCTGAGCGGCAATATAACAGTAATCGAACAAGAGGAACTTTCTGCACTTCAGTTGGGTGAAGAGGGGCGGCTTGCCCGGGAAATTCTCTTAAATGATTTGAAGGTATTGAAAGTACATGGCGCATCGCCAGTCCTCAATGTGATCAAATATTATGATCGGGATGACACCTACCCGTTTTTTCCAACCGATGTTTATTCTTTTCATGTAGATCGCTCTCCTGTACCGACCGATACCTTTTTGTGCACTTATTATGGCGAGTCTAGTGAAATATTGCCAAATTCACAAGGAACAAAGAAAGTACTTATTCCAGAAATACGTGATCAACTCAGAAAATTATATCATGGGCCGGATGAAGGTTTTGAATCATTCTTGACAGAACATTTCTTTGATCTGCACTATCAGGCTAAACCGAATGCCCGTCCGATAAGCCTGGGTCCCGGTCACCTGTGGCGGTTGGCGGTCGATCATCCTGGAAGTCAAGCCCCTCCTTGTCTTCACCGTGCGCCCAAGGAAAGACCCGGGCAGAACAGACTGTTGCTGATCTGTTGAACAAGCGTTGTAGTTAAAAGCCATACATACCACCCGAAACGGAAATTTGCTCTCCCGTAATCCAGGCTGCATCATCGGAAGCAAGAAATACAGCAGCTTTTGCAATATCTTCGGGCTGACCTCTACGACCAAGCGGTGTATTGGCAATAAACATTTTTTCATATTCACTGCCAGTAGTGACGCCCGCACTATGTGCACCTTCTGTTTCCGTAGCACCCGGTAAAATGGAATTGATACGAATATTTTTTGCGCCCAGTTCTTTCGACAAAGATATCGTTATGGCATCTAATGCCGCTTTAGTTGAAGAGTACAACGATGCTGCCGGAAGCGGCATTTTGCTTGCAGCCGAACTGATATTGATGATATTACCGCCCTTATCGCCAAACAGTTTCAAAGATGCCTGGATAGTAAGTACAGGCCCCAAAACATTGACGTTGAAATGCTGATGAAAGGTTTCTACCGATACCTGTTCAATAGGTGCGTATCCTTGAAATACCGCGTTATTTACCAAAATATCCAGGGAGCCGAAAGCCTTCTTCGTTTCTTCAAATACCCTGATCACATCTGCTTCTTTCGATACATCGCCCTGTACCGAAATGGCTATGCCGCCATTGTCGATTATGGCTTTCACCACCTTATCTGCTCCTTCTTTGCTCGAAGCATAATTTACAACAACCTTTGCGCCTTCCCCGGCAAAATGTTTTGCTATAGAAGCACCTATTCCTTTTGAGGCACCCGTGACTACTGCTACTTTGTTTTTTAACTTGCTCATGATCCTATTTTTTAATGCAATTGTTGAAAAGTTTATTTTACCGAGAAGGCATTCGCCATGCCGCCATCCGCTAAGATATCGGCGCCTACGATGAATGTCGAATCGTCGGAGGCTAAGAATACAGCCGTATTTCCGATCTCAGCCGGAGTGCCCTGCCTGCCAAGCGGCGTAAGATTTATGTAGATCTGCTTCACCTGGTCCACCAGGTCCTGCGGTACCATCTTTCCAAAAACCGGCGTATCGATCGAGCCAGGCGAAATTGTATTCACCCTTATTCTCCTTGACAATAAATCAAGCGATAAGCCTTTGGCCAATGAAATAACGGCCGCTTTTGCAGCGGCGTATATTGTCGCCCCCGGTGCAGCCCGATATGCGGCGTTCGACGCGATAAGTATAATGGAAGCTCCGTCGTTTAAATAAGGAAGCGCTTTCTTTACAGTGAAATAGGTGCTTTTTAAATTCAGGTCCATATAGCGGTCGTAACCTTCTTCCGTTACATCGGTGACCGTCGTCAGGGGAACCCCGTCCACAACGCCACCTGCATTCGCTACCAAAGCGTCTATCTTCCCGAACCTATCAGCTGTGGTCCTAAACAGGTTCTCCAGGTCATGAAGGTCTGTCACGTCTCCTTTTACACCTATAAAATTACTTCCCAGGGTTTCAACAGCGCTGTTCAACGTTGTCTGATTTCTTCCGGCGATTGCACCGACTGCGCCTGCGTTTTTAAATGCTTCAGCAATACCGAACCCGATACCACTATTGCCGCCTGTTATCACGGCAACCTTGCCTTTCAGTTTACTCATTATTTCCGTTTTTTAAGATTGAGCGACAAAGTTAGACCACCTAGGTTATTTATAGTAACTTTGTACCGAAAAGTAATGGTAACACAGGTGTAACAAAGTAACATTATGGGGTGTAAAATCGAAGAGTTCCAACAGGAGCAAAAGAAAAGAATGAGAGCCGTTCAAGATTCAATGGACGTGCTAAGTGGAAAGTGGAAGATCTCTATTATTTCATCTATCTGCTGTTACGGCAAAAGGCGATTTTCCGATATTTTGAATGATGTCGTCGGAATTTCAAACAGAATGTTGAGCAAAGAATTAAAGGAATTAGAAATAAACCAGCTAGTAAAGCGAACCGTTTTGGATACGCAACCCATAACCGTTCAATATGAACTTACGGAGCATGGCAATACGCTACAAACCATAATCACCAATCTAACAGATTGGGGAATAGAGCACCGTAAAACGATCGTTAAACGATAAGCGTATATGTTAAAGAAAAGGCCTCCCTTCTGAGGCTTTCTACGATTTGAATAGCGATTGGTTTAGAGTAAGATGCCACCGGAGACCTCGATGCGCTGGGCGTTGATCCAGCGGGCGTCGTCGGTGCAAAGGAAGGGTGGCAACGCCGCCAATGTCTTAGGGAGGGGACGTTTTTGTTGTCCCGGACGAGACCGCCGCCGAAGTCAGTCTCGATGGGACCGGGGGCTGCGACGTTGACGGCGATGCCGCAGGTAAGATCTTCAATTTGTACAGCGGATTGACCCAATCGGGACGCCTGGCGGTTGCGCCTTTCCAACATCGGTTTGATCGTCACTCAAATACGGAAAAACCCCCGCAATGTGAAGGCTTTTCTAGCTTTAGAATATGGTCGACCTGCCTGTACATTTTTCGAACCGCTATGTAGAAAAGCTGTGCAGTATGTTCGTCGGTTGACTATATAAAATTACATTTAAACGGCAAGCCATCAAAAAATCTTCAACTGCTATTTGCGGTCATTCCGCCCAGCAGAAGCCGCCCTTAGTTATTTAAGTCTATGAAAGAGGTGCGCCTACTTTTTTTGTTATCAATGTAACCGTTCGAAAATTGCGCTCTCCTCCTTTGATCATAAGTTGTTTCTATAATGGCTGCGACCGTAAAACAATAATGTTATCATCGCCCAATGGGAACTATGATTTTTTATTCTCCGGCTGAATAAGGTTTTATTGCTGCCGTTAAATCATGGTTCCCATTGGGCGATTATGTATATATCTATTGGGCAACAAGCCCACGATCAGGGAACGGGGAATAAGCTGCATCGTACATTTGAAGTTTTTGAACAACGCCTTTCGCTATTAAAGCCAGTTTTCTGGCCACTTTGACGATAGCATGGCGGCTGT
>JAICXX010000295.1 GCA_025934485.1 Chitinophagaceae bacterium | reverse complement strand
CCCGGTCCGCAAAAGAAGGACGCCGCATTGCCCTTTAAATAGAAAAAACACTTATCTTTCTCTAAGAAATCTCTGCCAAAGAAATTATACCCCGACCCATGCCGGCTGGGATACTCCGAATTATTCGCTGTTGTCCTGGTCGGCTTTTTGTAAACGCGGAGCGTTTACGCCCGCGGGCGAGCGAAGCGAAGACCGCGAACGAGGGCCGCGCCGGTGGCGCGGGCCGAAGTTCTCAGACATTAGCGGGCGCGCAGCGTGGCGATGCCGAAGGCGTCTATTATAAAGCCTTAATTATTCCCGGCAAAAACACGTCCGGATTCAACCGCCGCCCATGTTCTAATGCCAGCCTCACGACCACGAGATCGTCGCCGGGCACCACCCATACATACTGCCCCTCATACCCTTCGCATGCATAACAATCAGCCGGTATATGAGGATGCCGCCGGACTCCGCCATCGGCCCGGTTCAACCACCATAAAGCGCCATAGGATGTCCCCGTGGTCGTCCATTTGACCCAACCCTCAGGCAGGATACGCTGCCCATCCCAGACACCATCGCGCAGATACAACAAGCCAAACCTCGCCCAGTCCCGCGCCGTAGCATAACAATACGACGACCCAACGAAGGTGCCGGAGGCATCCGGCTCCAGCACCGCGCTGTACATCCCGGTCTTCTCGAACAGCTGCTCGTAGGGAAAACGGTAATAATAGTCTTCCCCGATCGCCTTCCGCAGGATCAGCGAAAGGATATTCGCCGTCCCGCTGGAATAATTGAACACCTGCCCCGGCGAATGCCTTAATGAGCTGTTTGCCGCATACTCACCCATATTGGCCTCTTTGAATAGCATATCCGTGGCATCACTCGGCCCGCCATAGAACTCCCACCACCGGAGCCCGCTGTTCATATGCATCAGATCGGCTACCGTGATCAGCCGCCTGTCGTCCTGACTCCAACCCGGTATCGGCGCCGCCGCGCCCGTATTCAATTTACCCTCCTTTACCAGGATACCCGCCAGGGCATTCATGACGCTCTTGGTCATCGACCAGCCCGCCAGCCGCGTATGGCGGTCAAACCCGTCGGCATATCGCTCAGCCACCACCTGTCCATGCCAGACTACGACTACCGCCCTCGTGCCCGTGGACTCGGCTCCTCCCTCCCCAAAAGCCCGCGCAACCGCCAGCCGCAATTTCATAGTATCCAGCCTCGACATCCCGGTCCCCGAGTCACCCACACGCAACGCCACATCCCGGCCCATCTCCGTCGAATCATCCGCCAATGACGCAACCGCCCCCGCCGATGACGCGGCCATCCCGAGCGACACCCCGGCGCGAAACGGCCTCAGCCGGTCCCCATCAGGCCAATCGATCGTATCAGGGTTCAACCTCGGCGCCACCGGCCGGATCACATGCTGCTCCCGCACCGCCTCCTCCGTCATCCCGTTGATCAACGTGGCACCTAGCCTCCACCGATAGACCGCCTTTCGGCTCCCCAGCCCCAACACACTGGCGGTGACACTGCTGTCCTGGAAATTCACGGTACACGACGCCAGGTTCGTCGGGAACGACGAAAGATCATCCCGCAATACCCGGTCCGGCTGCCGCCCGGCTACAAAAATACCCGAGCAGGCCACCTTGGCCGCATATCCGCTGATGATCGGCAACGCTTTCCAGAGGTATACGATAACGCCTATCAGGAAAACCAACCCCAAAAACTTCAGGATGAGCTGGACCCGCTCCCGCATTTTTTTTGGAAAATATAAGGAAAAAATGCCATTTTCCTACACTTTCATCACCGCCGCCTTCTTTCCACTCCAGTCCGGGAAAAGTACCTTATCATTGGAGATTTGCAGATGCGCATCGGCAACTGCACTGAATACACTACGAAAATCGGTGGTCACCGGCAGATCACGCCGGTCCTCCAGGTTCTCTATCGCCAGCGTCGCCACATCCCCATGAATTTTTCCACCATCCACCCGGTTGCCCAGGATAAAATTACACGACGCCCGGCCATGGTCCGTTCCACCTGTACCATTCTGATGCACCGTCCGGCCAAATTCCGTCATCGTCATCACCGTAACATCGTCCTGGTACGCTTCCAGGTCCTGCCAGAACGCCGCAATGCTATTGCTGAGATCCGTCACACTGCGAGCAAAGATGCCATTGTCCGTCCCCTGGTTGAAGTGGGTATCCCAACCGTTCGACTCGGTAAACGCTACTTCCAGGCCTACATCCATCTTGATCAGCTGCGCGATCTGCCGCATCGCATTACCCAGCGGAGAAGCAGGATAGACGACACCCGCCGCCGGCCGGTAATTGGCCACATCGGCCTGCTGTAAGAGCTTCATCGCCTCAAAGCTTTCCTTACCCGTTTCACGCAGCAAACTCGCCGAGGCCCGGTCATACAGCTCTTCAAAGCTTCGCGCCGCAACACCCGCAGCCGCAGGATTCCCCTTTGGCTGAAGGACGAAATCCTGTAGGTTGGCGATGGCTAAAGAGGGGTTATCGCCATAAAAGGAACGCGGCAACGCGGAGGTCAGCGACACCGCCGAAAACGGCGTGAGCGCATCATGCCCCAACAAACCCACGGCCCGGTTCAACCAACCGCTCGACGTTCCCTTGTTGAAAGGCGTACCGGATTCCATATAATCCTGCGCATCGAAATGCGACCGCGTATTGTTAGGTGAGCCGATCCCCTGTACAATGGCCAGCCGTCCCTCTTTGAACAACGGCTCAAAAGCCCTCATTCCCGGATGCAACCCCCAACGTCCGTCGAGATCGATCACCGGATTCGACCCCCCCGCTGCAACCGCAGCTAACCGCAGGGTCGGCCGCGCCGCCTGGAAATAGGTATCGGTAAAAGGCGTCACCGCCATCAACCCATCCATCGCCCCGCGTTGAAAAATACACACCATCACCCGCCGCCGCTTATAAGGCCGCAGGACCTTATCACTCGCCACGGCCTCCGCCAGGAACGCCGGGATACCACCCATCAGCCCAACACCAAACAAAGCCAGGCCGCTCCCCTTCAAAAAAGCTCTACGTGATACCATAAAATGATCGTTTATCGTCTTTGATATTCTGGTGAACCAATGATGATGCCCACCACCTGCGCCAACATGGGATCGCCTTCCACCGCCGGCGTCGTCATCGTACTGTCGCGTTCATTCAACATCGGCGTCAACCGCTTGACCGTTGCATCCAGATTCCGCTCCGGCAGGATCAGATGCCCATAGATCAACAACGCTGCCCGCGCACTCTCGGGCTCATGCCCGTGGTTCAATGCCAGGAGGTCGACCCGCACACCCGATATACGTCCCGCTGCCAAAGCCAGCCCAAAATTCATCCGGCTCAACAAACTTCCGGTATTGATCCAATACGCCCCCTTGTCCGGAAAACCGGTGGGCGCCTGGTAATAATATTCCCGCTCACCCATCCGCGTCACCCAGTTGTACAATTGCATCGGTTGATCGATGGTTGCATGCAGACTGCGCACCGCTCCGATCGCCAGCTCAAAAGGCGATTTCGTTTTCTCCCGCAGCGCACCCGCACTCCAGAACTCCGGCGCCGAGACCATCGTGATCAACACCTGCCGGATATCCCCATTTTTCTCGAGAAAAGTATTCGCCATCTTGTCCACTAACGTCGCAGGCGGATCATCATTCACGAATCGAACAGCGATTTTATGACAAATGAATTTCGCCGTGCTGGGATGATGCGCCAGCATATTCAAAAGATCCACTCCTTCCTCATACCCACCACCTGCCGGAAACACATGCCCCATCACCACCTTCTCACCCTGGTCATGCCGGTTCGCATTGAAAAAGAAATCCCCGTCTTCCCGGAGACGTACCCCCCAACCCGTCAATACCCGCGCCGCCTCCGTGACATCCTGCTGTGTATATCCACCATCAACCCCCAACGTGTGCAGCTCCATGACCTCCCGCGCATAGTTCTCATTCAACCCGCGCGCCCGCTTCTGGGCTGTATCCCGGGCAGGCCCACTACTACTAAAGTTATCCAAATAATACAACATCGCCGGCGACTTCGCCGTCTTCAACAACAATTCATTGAACCGCCCCAACGCATTCGGCCGGATCACATCCCGCTCATACGCCGGAATGAACTCCGCACAGTCGTTCTTCGTAAGCGAAACATTGAAATGATTGAACCAGAAATCCGTCATCACCTCTTGCAACTGATTCTCCGAATACGCCGCCCGCAGGATCTTCTGACAAAAGAACTGCCGGAACAATTCCTGCTGCCGTTTATACCCTTTCTCCTCCATGTATTGCCGGATCACCTGGCGGTAGGCGACGCGATCCGCCTTCACCGAATCTTTATCCACAACACCATCCCGGATCGCCATCCGGATCACCTGCCCATTCCGCGGGTAGGTTTCCGCCACTTGCACGTTGCTCAGCTCCAGGGCATCATACCGGCTCAAGATCTCCTCCAGCGAATCATCCTGGTCCTGTGCCGCCAGCTGCTGCGCAAACCAGTTCTCCAGCCCCATCTTAACCACGGCATCCACCTGCCCCGGCATCGCGCCATACGTAAACCTGCTCAGCAAATGCGCCGCCGCCTGCCGTTCCGTCAAACCCGCCTGTCTCCAGGGAAATCTCAGAGCCGGCCCAACCTGGGTCCCACGCATCGGCAGCGTCCCAGCCAAAAAAGAGCTGAGCAGAACATATCCCCCCATCGCTGCAAGTATCACTCCCATAACCTTGATCACCGCCTTCATGTAAAAAAATTTCAGGGTTGGATGACTACGCGGAAAAAAGGTTTAAACCTTTTAATATATTTAATGTCTTACACACAAAATCTACTACTAATGAAGCAAATCGTCCTGTTTGCCCTTCTCACCCTGTCCCTCCACGCCATAGTGAACGCCCAGACATCCGACCCCTATACCCCCATCAACCAACCCCATTCAAAAGACTCGGCTACCAAACGCGCCGTCCGCCAGCTCAAAACCCTCGAAAAACGGCTTCACCTTAATGAGGATCAGGTCCTTCAGCTTCAGGTCATCCTCATCAATCGCGACGTCGCCATGGACAGCGTTGCGCGTAGGCAACCCGTCGGACCGGCCGCGCCCCCCGGCTCTGGGCGCGCGTCCGACTTCCGCCGTACCGACAATCGCGCGCGTCGCTCCATCCAGCAGGACGCCGACCAAAAGATCAACGCTATCCTCACCGATGACCAAAAGACCCTCTACCAGCAGTGGAAACAAGAACAAAAAGAAAAAATGCAGCTGAGACGGCAGATGCATCAGGGCAGCGATTCCACCCGCGGCGCAGTATCTACCGATCATTGATTGACCCACGTCGATATTCCAGTTGCTCGTGTTGAGACTCGTCCCGACGCACCCCCGCTGCCGTCGCCGAAGAGGCCTGGGAATACCCCAAAATCGCCACAATTTTGCCGCCTTTTTTTCCGTTATAAACTCACCTATGACGACTAAAATCCTATGTTCTGTCGCCTTCCTT
>JAICXX010000334.1 GCA_025934485.1 Chitinophagaceae bacterium | reverse complement strand
GGCGACGAGGCCGTAGGACACGAGGCTGTCCGTGAGGGCGATGGTGGCGCGTATACCCAGTCCGATGAGCAGGGAGCTCTGCAGGAAGGCGCAGACGGCCCACCAGGAGATGAACATGGCGAGGAACTTACCTGTGGAAAGCGGGGAGCGGGCCACCTAGAGAAGATTTAGGATCTTATGCGTGTTGCTGATGCGGATGTGGTCGGCACGGCGGTTGATGAGGTCGATGTATTCTTCGGGGTCTTCGGTCTCCTGGATGCGGGAGTACATTTCGGCGCCGTCGAGGAGGCCGCTGAGGCGGTAGAGTTCTGCCACGTTGATGAACTTCCACTGGACAAGCTGCTGTTCGTGGTTGTAGAAGCCGTCCTGCTCGCGTTCTCCGATGGCAAGGGCTTTCTCGAAGGCTTCGGTCTCGTTGTTCGCAGCGATAAGGCGTAGCTGTTCGTCAAACTGGGGCGTGTGCTGACCTTCGCCACAGATGATCCTGAAGATGATCTTGCTGAGATACCAGTTCATATCAATAGTTTTTTAGTTCGATGCCGCCGAAGATGGAGGTCCCATCGATGATGAGCACTTTTTCGGGGTTGATCGTTGCAGGTTGTTGACGTTTATCTTCGAACCCTGCGAAGAGGGCGGTGACTTCGCTGCGGACTTCCCAGTGGGCGGGGACGATGATCTTTGTGCCGCCCATGACTTGTGTGACGTCGAGTCTTGCCGTGCCGATGATCTCGGCCTGGCTGAGGTCGATCTCGCTGCCGCCGAGGAAGGTGACAATGTCGCCGCCGCGGAAGTTTTTGCTTACGACCTTTTTGTGGACGCCGCCAAAGATGCTGGTCGTGTCGATGTAGTCTTCGGAGGTGAAGTTGCTGCCGTAGCCGGTGCCGCTGAAGCCGGTGCTGCCGGTTTGATTGAAGCCGGTGCTGCCCGCGCTGGAGCCGTTTGCGTTGGGGTCGGATTGCGCGTTTGTTTCGGGACCGGGCTGGGTTGTGGAGGCACTCGTTTCAGGGCTCGCTTGTCCGGGTTGGGTGCTATTGGGCTGGCTCACGTCGGCCGGGCTGGGTTGATTGGGTGGTGGGGTGGGGCCGAAGCCGGCTGGGCCGCTTGCCGGGCCGTCGGAGGCTCCGCCGCCGGGATAGCCGGGGCCGCCGAAGCCGCCGGGGGGATTCCATCGACGATCCCAGTTCCTTTTGTCCCAATGGTGTTGATGTTTTTCCCACTGTTGCTGGCGCCACTTTTGGTGCATTTGTTCGCGCCATTCGTCTTTCCAGTAGTCTTTGCGCCAGCGGTTCCTGGGGCGGAACATGATGAGGATGCCGATGAAGATGAGTATGCAGGGGGCAATGAATCGGCGGAGTTCTGTCTTCGGGTAGAAGTCCTGTATGACGAGGGCGCTGCCGACCAGGATGAGGATCAGCCAGGCGCCGCCGCGGAAGTTATGACGGAGCCCGATGAACAGGCCGACGGCGATGAGGAGGACGTGCCAGCTGAAGAGCCAATCGGGGAGTGGAAAACCCATTTGGTCCAATAAAAGTACGCCGCCGATGAGGAGTAAGAACAACCCGGCCCATAACCTGCCGGGTCCGCTGCTGAGCTTTCTTATGCGTCGTGGATCGTCGTGTCGCTCACCTAACCTCTCGTCTTTTCGATCGTCCATTTGGTTGTGAATTTTTATCAAATCTAATACGTATCTGTCCGCTGGACAAGGGGTAATCCGCTGTATTAGGCGAAGGGGCGGTTAATGGGGGGATTTTGTCGGTAAAGGTGCGGCGCGGGGCTCGACGGGCGGGGTTAGAGCTTAGGACCGGAGCTTGGCGGCCGGGGCAAAAAAAACCGGCGCTGGAAAGCGCCGGACTGCTTGCTTGATCCCAGAGGCCATGGTTGGGCCCAGTGTTAGTGGGCGACCTTGGTTACTTCTACTTATTCCTTAATAAGTTTATACGTCGTCCCGTCCACGGTGAGAAAATACATTCCGCGGGGCAGATCGGCGGCGGTGAGCTGGATATTGCTCGTGCCGCCGGGACATTCTTCCACCCGCAGCGTGCGGCCCGCGACATCGCAAAGCCTCACCTGGCTGAAGGGTCGGGAGGTGCTGCCGATGCCGATGATATCATGAAAAGGATTTGGATAACAATGGATGCCGGATGCCTCGGTTCCGGCTGCGGTTCCGGCAGTGCTTCGGGCGCCGGGGCCGTTGGGGTCTTGGTGGCCGGGGCCGTTGGGGCTTTGGCTCGCGATGATGGCCGTGATCGAATAGCCGGAGATGCCGCCCGCATTGAGGAGCTCGAGACGATAATAGTTGGGCCCGGAGAGCGGGAACACATCGGTGTAACTATAGGCCTCGACGGCTGCGAGGGCGTCGAGCGTCGCGAGATCCTCCCAGCGGGTCCCGTCGGCTGAACGCTGGACGACGAATTCGCTCGCGGTTCCGGTGGTTCCGGCGGTCCAGTGAAGCGTATTGCCCGTCGCATCGCCGGTGACGGTGAAGTTATCGAGCTTGATGGGTAAAAGGTTCGGTGTCGTATAGATGCTCATGCTCACCTTGTCGATGTTCGCCTGAATGACGAGCGAAACCAGGGACACGAGATTGGCCGAGATGGCGACGCCGAAGTTGGAATTGTTGACGGCAGCGGGCGTGAGGGTCGCGGCCATGGTGGTCCCGCTGCCGCCGTAGCCGGCCGTTGCGATGGTGCTGGCATTCCAGGCGCCGCCCGCGCCGGTGACGGCCTGGTTGCTGCCGAGAAGTGTCAGCGAGGTGGCGCTATTGATCGTCGCGAGCTGCACAATATTATCGGTGGCATAACCTTCCAGCGACAGGGTCGTATTATAGTCACGACTGATGCTGAGGCCCACGCCGCAGATGGTATTAGTCGCCGGAATATTGAAGCCAAAATTGTTCAATGTCAGATAATTGGTGGTAAGGGTACCGAAGTTGCCCAGCGTGGGGGCGGCGCTCGCATAGCTGCCATCCTGCGCCGTGGTATTGCCCGTTCCGGTCCAGCCGATGGTGCCGATGGTATTGTTGTCACCATTGGCGCCGGCCGTGGCGGTGGCTGAAAGTGCGCACTGGGCCTCGCTGGTCCGGCTGGACAGTAAGGCGCATAGGGTTGCTACGCATAGGGGAATGCAGATTTTTTTCATAGTAGGCATAGATTTATTTCTTCCTAACTTGAGGAAATGAGATAATGACGATGTGGAGTGCTACTAAACGGGGAACTACAAGCAAGGAAAGGAGGCCGGTCTGCTGAAAAGAGGTCTACTTGTTTCTTTCAGATTCGAGTACAAGGAAACGCTGATTTTCGCGGGATTCATAGCTTATACGGATGATTTCTGCGCCGGCTAAGTGTTAGTGCTTAGTTGTTGATACTATATTATACTAAATAATTAACTACAGTATATTAGAAAAGCAACTACAGCATGATCAGAAATTGGTTGCTTACGGCCCTTCGGGGCCTGCGAAAAAGCAAAACGGCGGCCGCCATCAATATCCTGGGACTGACGGTGGGGACGCTTGGGATATCGGATAACTGATTTACTTTTAATGGGTTGCGGTGGCATGATAATGGCATTTCTTATTTGGTCATCAAAAACGTAAACCATGAAAAAGTTAATAGCCTTCTGTGTAGTTATGGCAATGGGCGCCGCGGCGATCGCGCAATCGGGGCCTGGCGTCAGTGTGAGCAAGCGAGAGCGGGACAAGACTATGAAGAATCTACGGGAAGACGTGAGGGCGCATGAGGCGACGAAGCAAGTGGTAGGGCATGATATTACACACTTCCGGATACGGCAGGCCTTTATGGATAAGAAGCAGGTGGCGCAGACGCATAAACGCGTAGATGCCGATCGGCGGGTCGCGCGGGAACAGGGCATCGATCACCCTATAGGTAAGGCCAGGCGCCAGATACGGGAAGAAGATCAACGAGCGCATCATAGTTAGGGTCGCGGAAATCGGACTGGCGCCCAAGTCAGAGGGGCGCAGCCGGTCCGATGGGAGAAAGACGCCAGGTTGCATGCAGCCGGGGCCGGCCGGGACGACGGAGTTCGTTCAGGCCATGTGAGCCGACGGCCTTCAAGAATTGCGGAAAGGAGGTCAGACGGGAGTAATCCTGTGTGGCCTCCTTTTCTATTTCGAAGCCCATGCTGTGGAAGAATGTCTCGGCTTCATCGAAGCTGGTGAACTT
>JAICXX010000059.1 GCA_025934485.1 Chitinophagaceae bacterium | reverse complement strand
GAGGGTAGCATAGTCCGGGGGGCCGCCGGCAGAGCCGGAGGAGACACCGGAGCCGGTGGCAATGGGCGGGGCTGCGGAAATGGACGACGCGACGGGTCCCTTTTCGTTGACGAAGACCTTGCCGGAAAAATCGCCGTTGTCGTCGCCGCCATGGAGCGTATACCAATAGAAGTAACGGCCCGGTTTAAAATGATGGGTGTCGATAGTGACGGTGGTGGCAATGGTGTCGGAGTTGACGAGGGCAGCGCCGATCTCGCCGGATGAAAACCGGGAAGCATAGACCTTGATACTGGTGTCTCCGGCCACTTGGGCCTGCAAGAGCCGGTCGCCCATGGTCTTTTGGAAATAGTAGAGATAATAAAACGAAGGACGCGGGGAAAACCGGGCTACGCCAGGCTCGTCACCAGCGCTAAAGAGGCCGTGGTCATTGCCGCCGGCCCAGGCGTTGACTAGATCCCAACGCGCGGCAAGACCGAATCTGTTCCGCAGGGCCTCCCCTATCACGATGACGCCGAAAAGGCCGCTGACATTCGAGACCTGCTGGCGCCTACCTGCGGCGAACATATTCCACTCGTCCATGGCTATGGGTTTGATGGCTGCGCCGTTATCACGCAGACATTGTTGCACGTAGTCCATGATCTGCCCCGGCGTAGCAACGGCGTAATAAAGGATGTCGCGAGGGGAAGTATTCTGGTTATAGGGGGTAAAATAGCTGTGTACCACATAAAAATCGGCCTGGTCGCGAATGGCCTTCATCATTCCCGAATTCCATGTGCGCATTACAGGTAAATCCCAGGGTTTTGGTGGGGCTTCGGCTGTAACGGCGCCGATATAGATGGTGGCGCCCACTTCGGCGGCTGCCTTGCGCATGCTGTCCGAAAAGACGCAGAAATGATGGCCGTAGAGATCACCCGTGATCAGCTTGGGTTGTCCATCCTTGTTAGTAGTGGTATCGATCCGATAGCCATTTTCCCAGAAGCCATTGTTCTCGTTACCGATCTCCCAGTAGCGGGTGCGGCCATGGTCATAGCGAACCCAGTCCGCAGCCAGATGTGCGGCCGTAGCGACGGGATTGGCGCTGGTGCCATAGCGCGCATAGCCATAATTGACGGTGATGAGGCCCTGGGTGCCGGTGGTTTTTAGCGTGGCGTAGTAGTCGTCGAGCGAAGAGATCCACTTCGCGGAGGGCCGCCCATAGTTGAGATGTGTGGGTATCTTTTTGCCTCCTGCGTCGGGTAAGAAATCCGGGACATCGGCCGGCCACTCGCCTGGGCCGCGGTTCCAGAAATAAGCGTCGCTGGCGCTGCCGCCGGGCCAGCGGAGGATGTGCGGGTTCAGGTTGGTGACGTTGGTGAGGAATGTGGGCTGCGTAGACATGGTGCCGATCCAGAAATCGACGTTGTGACCGAATTCCGAGGGCGGGATGCGGGTGATGACGCTGTCCGCGTCGATGGAAAGGGTGGAAGCCGGACGGGCAGCTGGCGCGGCGGGTACGAGGTCGAAAGCGGGCGTTGTGAACGTCCGGGGCTGCCAGTTGTCCATGAAGAAGCCGATGGTCGGCGGTACGGGACGATCCGAGGTGCCGAGCAGGAGCAATAAGGAAATTGCCATCAGATACTTTAGCATAGATGCAACATTTTATGGTTTAGACAGCCGGAAGGCCCGCATCGGCTGGTCGTTGATTGCCGTGAGCAGGGTTTTCCGATCGCCGTTATGGATCAATTTCAAGTCTCTTACATCACCGTCGAGAATGAGGCCGTCGGTGGCGGGAGATACCGGCCCGAATCCGCCATGACCGTCACCGTGAAGCAGGAGACCGTAGGAGGCATCATAGCGACCCGTGAGCGTCGCAGCCTGGTATTCATTGCCCGCGAGGATCAGGTCGGGCTGGCCATCGCCGTCGACGTCGGTGCTGACGATGGCATTCACGGGGGCGATCTGGGCCATAAGCGGGAACGGATGAAAAGTGAAATGCCCATGGCCGTCGTTCTCGAACCAGCCGCTGTGCACTTCTTTGCATTCCATCACCTGCGCGCCTGCCATCATATCGGCGGTAAACAGCTCGTCCATCGATGCCTTTGCATAGGCTTCGTTATTCCCATACCGATCTTTGATTGCCGG
The DNA here is from genome assembly GCA_025934485.1 of Chitinophagaceae bacterium. Taxonomy (GTDB): domain Bacteria; phylum Bacteroidota; class Bacteroidia; order Chitinophagales; family Chitinophagaceae; genus Puia. Next base: position 29,237 of record JAICXX010000059.1, on the reverse strand, counting down.
CATCTGGCGGGCCCAGTTCTCGCGGGAGATGCCGGGCGAGAGGGTATATTTTCCATCTTTGGCTTTTAAATAATAGCACAGGATGGGATCGATAATGCCGTTGCCGTCAAAATCTTTTGCGATCAACCGGGCAGGCTGGCTAATACGGATATGAAAAGGATTGTTCAGTCCCAGATTACCTGCAACGATATCGGGATATCCGTCGTGGTTGACATCGGTGATGAGCAGGCTGCGCCAGAAACCGGGCAGTCCTTCGAGACCGCTGCCGACGGTGGCCTCGCGGAAAGAATTTCCCAGGTTGTAGAACACGCGAATAGGCATCCAGTCTCCGGCAATTACAAGGTCCGGCTTTCCATCGCCGTTGAGGTCGGTGAAAGCGGCGGCGTTGAGCATGCCGGCATTGCGAAGCTGAGGGCAGACCTGTTCCGTTACATCCGAGAAATGACCGTGGTCATTGTGCAGTATGAAGCTCGGACAGGACCCCGGATAGGTGCCGAGTGAGACGCGGCCGCCGACGAAAAGATCGGGGTAGCCGTCGTCATCGATATCGGCCACGGCCACGCATTTTGCCGGGGTATGGATACTCACGGAAAAGGCCATGCTGTCGAGGTGAAGGTCACCTCTGCCATCGTTAATGTATAGTCGTGGCTGATAAAAAGAGGAGCGGTCGTCGAATTCGCTGCTGCCGCCGAGGACGAGCAGGTCGGGTTTTTTGTCGCCATTGGCGTCGAAGATCACGCTTTGCATATCCTCTTCATACTTGGCGCCCGATACCAGGTCGCGTCCGGTGAAGGAGCCGTCCCTATTCTGGAAGAAGAGCTTACCGGATTGTTTAAACGCGCCGCCGATGAAAAAGTCTTCGAGGCCATCGCCGTTGAGGTCGCCGGTACTGATGAAGGGTCCTTCCTGGGAATATTTTTGCAGGATCAGGGGTTGGAACTGATAGTCGAAGAAGAAGGTTTCCTTATGCCGGAAGTCCGTTTTTAGTTGGCGGGTGGCGTCGACGAAGAGTGGCGCGGGGCCGGCGTTGGCAGGATCGGGGGCGCCGACCGCCGGGTAGCTCACGGAGAGGATGGTATTCATGGCCGGATGCGGGATGAGCTGCTGTTTGCCATCGGGCCAGGTGATCTTCAGTGAATCGACGGTATCGTTCCCGAAGCCGAAGTGCACACGGCTGTCTACCGAGGAGAGGTAGCCGCGGACCGGGTATTGAGAGACTGTTTGGGTATTGTGTTTCGTATAGGCCTGGATGGTAGCACAGATGGCGTCCCTATTAGTAGAGTCGCCCGTGAGACGGATAGTGAGATAGTTATTGGGTTTAGAGTCATTCCGACGGATATAGGCGGGGCCGTTGATGTTGTTGGTGACGAGGTCGAGGTCGCCGTCGTTGTCGAGGTCGACGTATACGGCGCCGTTGGCGATACCGGCCTCCGTGATACCGGCACTTTCCGAGATATCTTCGAAGAGCAGGCCACCGCCCGTATTATGAAACAGGTAATTGCGAAGGGCCAGCGGGCCTATGGAGGAAAGGCGTTCCATGAAATTGCGGCGCTGTGCGGGGTCTGTTTCGGGAATGCCGGTGGACATTACCGTCTGGTGCACGTATTCCAGGAAATCGGCATTGGTGGGATTTCGGCCCAGCCCATTCGTGATATGGACGTCTTTCCAGCCGTCGTTGTCGAAGTCGGCGATGAGAACGCTCCAGGACCAATCGGTTTCCGAGAGGCCGGCCATTTCGGCGATCTCGCTGAAGAAGGGGATGGGCGGGGCGGAAGCCGGACGGGCGCCGAAGGCAGGGGGGCGCCGATGGTCCGGCGGGAGGGCCAGCGCGGCGGCCGCGGGGCGGATGCCGTTATTGAGCTGGAGCATGTTGTGGATATACTCGGGCTCGTAGCCGCGGTCCATTTCCGCCTGATGGCGCTGGTCGGTAAGGAAGGAGTACATGAGCTTTTTACCCTGGGTCGTTTCGGGCTGCATGTCGAGGGTGATGAGGTCGGTGAGGCCGTCGTTGTTGAGGTCGGCGGCGTCGACGCCCATGCTGGAGTAGCTTTGATGGCGGAGGGCGGAAGCAATGACATTCGTAAACGTTCCGTCGTGGTTATTGAGCCAAAGGAGGTCATTGCGGATATAGTCGTTGTCGACATAGATATCGGGCCAGCCGTCGTTATTGAAGTCACCGATGGCCACCCCGAGTCCGTCGCCGTCTTCAACAATACCTGCCTGTTTGGATACATCTTTGAAGACGGGATGATCTTTGCCCGCGGGAATGCCTTCATTGTGGTACAGCTTATCGGCTGCGATGGCGCTGGTATCGACTTTGCGGTCGCGGATATTGTTGGGAAAAGGATCTTCGAGCGTGTGGTTGACGAGGTACATGTCGAGGCGGCCGTCGTGGTCGTAGTCGAAGAATACGGCCTGGGTAGAATAAGCGGTGTCCGCCAGGCCATATTCCGCGGCTTCTTCTTTAAAGGTGCCGTCGTGCTGGTTGATGAAGAGCAGGTTTTTGCGGCGAGCCCCTGGGACCTTACCGGACACGCAGACATAGATGTCGGGCCAGCCGTCGTTGTTGATATCGACGACGGTGACGCCGGTGCACCAGGCCGTGGTCGACAGACCGGCTTTTGCCGTGATGTCTTCGAAGCGGCAGTTGCCTTTATTGAGATACAAGCGTGAAGAGACCTGGCTGCCGGCGAAGAAAAGGTCCGGCAGCCCATCCCTATTGAAATCGCCCACCCCTACCCCGCCGCCCATGTACGTGTATTCGTCGACGAACATGTTAAGCGAGTCGCTTTCCGTGATCGTGTTATTGAAAGCGATACCCGTGGCCGAAGGCGAAAGTAAGGTAAACCTGAGTCCTGGCTTATCTTTTGGCCGGGTACAGGATAGGATAACCAGGAGCCCTATAAAATAAACACGAGCCATTATTTATGATCCACTACGAGGTATACTACGCTCATGGTAGGAACGTACAGTTTTAATGTACCGCTAAGCGTTGCACCGTACGGTTTGATCGATGCATAGTTCAGCGGTCCGCCTGTTGCTGTCGACGGGCCGACACCGTTGACATAGACCTGGTTCGAGAACGACCCGTTGTCACTGCCTCCGGTAAGGACATACCAATGGTATTTGGTACCGGCGGGGAAATGCTGGATGTCGATGGTCATGACATGGTTAAATTGGTCGGTATTGACGATAACGGCACCAACCTGGCCGGAACTGAAGGTGGACGCATAGGCGGTGATGCCGCCGTCGAGCTCGCGGACCGTGTCGTAGACCATCCTGTCACCGAAGCATTTTTGGAAATAGTACATATAGAAGAAAGACGGACGCGGGTTCCAAAGCGGGGCGCCCGCTTCGCTGCCGTTGTTGAACATCCCCTGGTCATTGTCCGTACCCTGTGCGGGGCCGTTAGCGAGATCCCAGCGGCTGGCTTCCCCATATTGATTTTTGATGAAGGAGCCGAGGGTGAGCGCGGCATGCATCCCGGCGATATAGGAGGTGCTTTGTTTAGAGCCGGTGGCCTGGATGTTCCACTCCGTCATAGCGATGGGCTTTGCTCCGGCCCCGTATTGCGCCACTTGTCCCTTGACGAAATTCATCACGGCCGGCGCTTCGCTGGTGCCGGTGCTGAGGATATCCGAGACTGAGCTGTTTGCATTGTATGCCGTAAAATAGTCGTGGACGATAAAGAAGTCCGCCGCGGTGCCGAAGGCTTTGAGCACGCCTGCGTTCCACTGCTGGATCACCGAGTCATCGGACGTTTGGGGCGGGGTACCGTAGAGGACGGCGCCGATGTAGATGGTCGCGCCGATCTCCTGTGCGGCCGCGCGCATGGAGTCCGCGAAAATGTTCGCTTGCTGGCCATAGAGTTTGCCGCTGATGAACTTTGGCTGGTGATCCTGGTTTTTCATCGTATCGATTTGATAGCCGGCCTCCCAGCTGCCATAGCATTCGTTACCGATCTCCCAGTATTTGGTGCGGCCGTTATCTGCGCGGACCCAGTTAGCCGCCAGGTGAGCGGCGGAGTCGACGGGGCTCACCCCGGTCCCATAGCGGGCATAGCCATAGTTGACGGTGAAGATGGCGGTGCTGTTGGTCTGTGTCAGCAGGCTGTAGTAATTGTCAAGCGAGAGGGTCCAGGAGCCCGCGTCAGCGCCATACCAGGAACCGATGGGGTTGAGTGTGCCGCTGGTGTAAATGCTATCCGGTGCGTCGGCGGGTTTGGGATTGGCGTCGGTGCCGTTGAAGAAATACTGGTCGCTGACGCTGCCTGCGGGGCCGCGGATGATATTGGGTTTGAGGTCTGTGATGTACTGCATCAGGTCGGGTTGGGTCACGATTTGCCCGATCCAGAGATTGGAGTTGTTGCCATAGACAGTGGGCGGCACTTTTACGAGGACGTTGTTGGCATCGATGACCATCGAGTCCGTGACTACCGGTGTGTTGAATGTCACCTTGACGAATGAATCGACGGGTGCGGAGAAGGTCTTGGCTGTCCAGTTGCTGCTGAAGAAGCCCACAGAGGGTGGCGTAGAGGGGTCCACGGGGGCATAGGTGGAGTCCGTGGGGGTGAGCCAGGGTATCTCCTTGTTGTTGTTCTCGTGTTTTTTACAGGCTGCGGCGACAAGCAGGATCAGTATGGCGATAGAGTGATTGACTTTCATTGGTAATAGTTTATTGTCCTTTTACGATGCGAACGTTATCAATAGCGATGTTCATTCCGCCCACCGGAACAACGGGTGAGCTTTGGTCGTTGGCGAGGGCGAAGCATAGGGCTGTGGCGCCGAAATCCGAGATCAGGTTGGGGGCTGCGCCGCCGACGGGCCAGCTCTGATAATCCCAATTAGTTTTATCAGTGATCGGGGACTGGGTTTTGCCGCCAATCAAAACCGACGTGCCGCCACTTGCCGGGCTGATGAACTGCGACAGCGGGATGGTGACGGTGGTCCAACCCGAGGGTTGGTACACGCCGCCGGCAGCGGTTGTCCAGGGTTCGTAGTGCGCCAGGTAGTGAGTCCAGCCGTACCAGTCGCCTGCCATGATGAAGATGGTGCCGGCCTTCCAGGGAGTTGCGACGTATATCTCGAATTTGAGCGAGTAGTTGGCTGCGGGAACGGCGGTATTGGCGACCCATGGGACGTCGTTGAGTTGGATGAAGCCCGGGTTGCCCTGGTTTCCGCCGGCCGCCGTGTTACCGGGGATGGCGCCTGCGTTGTTGAAATAGGCGACGCCGCCGGTAGCGTTGGGGTAAGCCGTCGCGGGCGCGCCGGCGTAGCTGCCCGTCCAGCCTAAAAAGCTGGTATTATCGGTGGCCCATTGTTGTTCGAAGGTGGAGAGATACCCCGGCGAGGTAGGGCTGAGATAGGAGTCGAAGAGCTGAGTGGAGCCGGTGGTACCAAGCACGCCGGAGATATGAAGGGTGTCCGGGGCCGTGATGCCGGCAGGTACAACTGCCGATAGCGTGTTGACGTTCACGGTAGTAAAGCTTGAGGCGGCAATACCGCCGGGGAAGGTCACTGATTTGATGCCCACGAAGTTGGAGCCCGTAAGGGTGATGGTATCGCCGGCGATGGCGTTCTCATTTGACACCGACTTGATCAGCATCGGCGGCGGATAAGGGAAGGCGGCTACGCCGAAGGTGCAATAAACGCGAACGCTATCATTGAAGGGTGTGCCGGGAGGGATCATGGCCGTGATCTGTTGCCAGTTAGTATCCACAATATAGGACAGGGCCGTATCCGGGTTGGGTACGGGGAAGGTGACCTTTTGCACGCCGATGAGATTACTACCGCTGATGGTGAGGATGGTGCCGGTGCTGTCGAGGGAAAGCGCGGTGATCACCGGTGCCTTTTCATACAGCTTAAAAGTATAGGTCGTCGAACCGTGGCTGGTGACAATACGGATGGTGCTGGGTACGCCAGGTTTGGTGGCGGCCGTTTGGGCGTACGACGGCACCTGGATGATGATGTTGGTGCTGGTGGCATACACCGGGTTGAAGTAGGCGGAAGTATCGTTGAAGTATACCGTTTGCAGCCCGTCGAAGCCGTGGCCCTGGATCACGATGAGTGTTCCGGGGACGGCCGAGGTGAAGAAGCTGTCTTTCTGGGCGGGAGTTGGGACGCGTACATCCGTGACGACGGGCGGGCCGCCGCCGGAGTTCTTTTTGCAGGCGAACTGTACGAGGGCGCCCAGGATGAATATGGCGATTATTATTTTTTTCATGTGGCTTAATTTAGTTGTACTTCACTTTTGAAAAATCAAAGGAGACGGGTTTGTCGGCCAGGTGTGGCGCTACCAGGGATTCCGACTCGGGATATGGCAAGTCGACGGTGGCGTCCTTGATGGTGTATTTCACGCTGCCGGGGGGGTAATAACCGGTGTTACCTTCTTCCGGGTTAGGGGAACCGTCGGCGTTGAAATACTGGGCATAAGGATGGCCGCCGTTATAGACGAGACTGTAAGTGCCTCGGTTCTGGTTGCTGAAGTATGTTTTCGCGTCGTTGGGATCGAAATAGTACCAGGTCTTCCAGTCGCACCAGGCCTTGCCTTCGAAGGCGAATTCGATCTTCCGTTCGAGGAGGAGATCGGCGTAGCTAATAGAGGATTTGGTGTAGGCGCCGGCGCGGGAGCGAATGGCGTTGAAGTATTTAAGTGCAGTGGCATCCGTGGTAGTGGCGTTATTACCGAGGATCGCGTCCGCGTAGTCGAGATAGACATCGGCGAGGCGGAAGATATAGGTGCTCAGATTTTCGTTTTGGGAGCCGCCGACATTGCCGTTATCGGCGGGAGAGCCGATCACATATTTCTTTACGTAGGGATGATCACTGCCGTAGCCCTGGCCTTTCGTGCCGGGCCCGGTGAGCTTGGCCTGGTTGAAGAGCGTGGTGTCTACGCGCCAGCCGCCGCCGGAGACGTTGATATCCGGGTAGACGTCGTTGGGCATGAAGATGGTGGCGCGTCTGCGCATCGTGTCGGCAGCGTTGGCGGGATCAAGATAATATTCCATGAGACTGGGTGATGCGCCGAAGGCGCCGCCCCAGCCGTCACCGGTTTGGGTTATGTTAGCGCTATAGGCCAGATTGGCCTGCATATGGTTTTGTACGAACCAGGGACCGGTGGGTACCCAGAGCAGGGAGAAGAGAGATTCCGAGGGAACGCTTGTGCCGCTGAAATGTTTGCTGGTGAACAGGTCGTAATAATTGGGCATCAGGGTGAGTCCGCTGTTCGTACAGACATCGGCGGCGTATATTTTCGCGCTGTCGAGGTCGGCCGCGTTGCGCTGCCCGCCGGAGGAGTTGAGACCGGCGCGGACGAGGTAGGCACGGGCGAGCATCCCTTCCGCACTCCATTTGGAGATGCGGGCTGGCTGGATAGGGGTGGTGGGCAGGTGTTGCATCGCCCACTGGAGGTCGTTGATCTGGAAGGTCCAGTCGTCGGAGAGGGTATTACGACGGATGGAGGTATCGCCGATCTGGACAGTGTTATCGTAGATGATGGGTACCGCGCCCCAGATGAGGGTCAGGTAGTAATAGGCTGCGGCGCGCATGAAATAGCATTCGGCAAGCCCTTCGGTCTTTCCCGCGGTGGTGGCGCCGGCACCGGCTTTCTTGATATTCAGGGCGACGATGTTAGCGTTGGCGACTACCGAGAAGAGGGCCTGATAGGCGCTTTGGAGGGCTCCGCTGGGATCGGTGGCCGATACGGAGAAGCTGAGATAGGCGCCGCGGCCCTGGTAGTTATCGCAGGTGCTGTTGCCGCCCATGACGTCGCCGATGTATTGCAGCGAGGTGCCATTGTAGCCACTCCAACCGGCGTTGTAGAGGCCGCCGGTGCCTTCGAGTATCTGGGCATCGGACTGGTAGAAGGTCGCGGAGGTCGGAGAGGCAATCGGGGGGCGGTTGAGGAAGTCTTTTTTACATCCCGGCATCAGGATCGAGGCGATCGAGGTGGGAAGCGAGATGGCAAGTATTTTGGCTATTCTGTTCATTTCGAAGGATTGTATTAGTGATCAAAAGTTAAGCGACAGGCTAAAGGAATACGAGCGGGTCTGCGGGTACCGACCTTCGTCCATACCCACGATATTGAATCCGCCGTAGCTGTACATGCCTACCTCCGGATCGTAGCCCGAGTATCTTGTCCAGGTCCAGGCGTTCTGTACCTGGAACATGGCTACGACGCCGCGCAGAACGTGGGTATTGGCCAGGTATTTATTGGGTACCCGGTAGCTGATCCGTGCATTCTTGAGCTTGAGATAGGAGCCGTCTTCCACATCCCATTGTGAGAGGCGGGCGTTGCCGTTAGCATCGGAAGCCGAGGGACGGGGGATCTGGTAGCCCGGGTTCGTGAGGAAAGCGAGGAGGCCATCCGCCGGGGTAAGGTCGTTGGGAACGGCGAAGTTGACGTCCGATTTGAAGTGATTCGCGTAGGGGCCGGAACCCAGCGGGATATATTCGTTCTCGTAGCGGGTGAGGTTGAGGATCTTGTTCCCGTAAACGCCGGTGAAGAAGAGGCTTAGCTCGAAGCCTTTATAGTCGAAGGTGGTGGTGAAGTTGTAGGTAAACTTAGGCCAGGGGTTGCCGATGATCGTCCTGTCCTTGTCGTCAACCACGCCGTCGCCATTGATATCTTTAAATTTGATGTCGCCTACCCAGGAGCCCTGGCTGGGATCGATGGTCTTCACGCCGTTCGAGGTCTGGATGGCATGGAGGTAGATCTCTTTACCCGTTTGGAACAGGCCTTGAGCGATATAGCCGGTGATCATGCTGATGGGCTGGCCTACTTCGGTGAGGAACTCGGCCTGGCGGCTATTGGTAGTCGAATAATATTGCGTGTAGATCGGGGCGAACAGCTTTGTGACCTTGTTGCGGTCCATGGAGAAATTGGCGCCTGTTTTCCACTGGAAGTCTTTTGTGGAGATGTTGACGGTGTTGACGGTGACGCCGAATCCCTGGTTTTGCATGCCGCCATAGTTCTCGATGGGCCAGCTGAGCTGACCGCCGTAGCCACCGCTGAGATAGCCGCCCAGGTAGCTTGGGCCGGAGGCCGGCAGGATAAGGTTGGAGATCGATTTCTTGTAGGCGTCGGCGATGATCTCTATGCGATTATTAAGCAGGTGGGCGTCGAAGCCGAGGTTGGCCGCCTTGTCCTGTTCCCATTTGAGGTTCGCGTTGGGATAGTTGCCGGGAAGGAAGCCTCCGCCCCAGACGGTGGGCGTAGCGTAGAGATTGGAGTAGATGGCCCCACCGGAGCCGGCGTTACCCGAGATACCATATTCGCCGCGCAGCTTGAGATCGGTGAGCCAGGGAATACCCTGCATGAATTTCTCGTCGCTGATCTTCCAGGCCAGGGACGCGGCCGGGAAGGTGCCGAAGCGGTTGTTGGGGCCGAAGTTGGAGCTGCCATCCCTTCTCACCACCACTTGAGCGATATATTTATTATCATAGGTATAGTTGGCGCGGGCGAAATAGGATTCCTGGGAGCCGTCGCCGCGGGAGCTGGTAGGATTGGATACTACGGTGCTGGCGACGCTGAGCTCCTGGATGGTGTTGGTCGTATAACCCTGGCCGTTTGCGGAAAGGCTTTGATAGGCATATTCCTGGGCCTCGTGGCCGGCCATGACCGACATAGCATGTTCGCCGATCTTCCAGTCGTATTGCAGGCGGGTATTGAGGGAAGCCCACCAGTTGTTGTTGGCGCCGCGGCTACCTGTGGTGTTGGGGTTGGTGTAGGAGCCTAAAGTATAGGACGGGTTGAAGGTATAGTCGTCGGTGAAGGTATAGTTGCCGTTCACTTCGGTATGCCAGAGAAGTCCTTTGAGGGGAGTGATATCGACGTTGAGACCGCCGATGACGCCAAAGGAGGTGTTGTAATTATTATTCAGTTTAGCGAGGGCGACGGGGTTGGTGTTAGAGTACTGAGCCTGCGCCGCGGAAGGGCCGCCGAAGGTGCCGTCGGGGTTTGTTACCGGGATCGTGGGGTTCTGGCTCAGGGCAATGTTGACGACGTTGCCCTGGAAGACATTGACATTTTCCTTCGTCCCGAAGCCGTTGAGGCTGGTACTTAGCTTGAGCCATTTGTTGGCCTGGTTGGACAGGTTAAGCCGGACGGACCCGCGCTTGAAGCCGGAACCTAAAGCGATACCATTTTGGTTGGTATAGTCGCCGGAGAGATAGAACTGCGTCTTGTCGTTACCGCCGCTGACGCCCAGGGAGTGATCCTGCATCCAGGTATTCTGGAAGAGGGCCTTTTGCCAGTCGGTTCCCGGCCCCAGGATCGAGGGGTCGCTGATCTCGCTGGGTTCGGCGCCGACCAGGCCGAGGTTCTGTAGTTTCTGGATATAGACCGCATATTGCGGCAGGGTCATGACGGGCTGGTCCTTGGGGCGGCTCTGGAGAGTTTCCAGCTCGGTAGCGCTGACGCGGGTCTGGCCGATCTTTCCTTGTTTGGTGGTGATCATGATGACCCCGTTTGCCCCGGCCGCACCATAAATAGAGGTGGCGGCAGGTCCCTGGAGGACACTGATGTCTTCTATGTCCTGGGGGTTCAGGCCTTGCAGCTCGTTGGACAGATTGGGTGTGCTGTTATAGGCGCCGCCGGTGGGGGTGCTGGGCCGGATCTGGACCCCGTCAATTACATACAAGGGTTGGTAGTTGCCGGTGACCGTGCTGATGCCCCGGATGATAACGGAGGCGCCGGCGCCGGGTTCTCCGCTGGTCTGGGCGACGTAGACGTTGGCGGCCTTCCCCTGGAGGGCTTCATCGAGGGTCACGTTGACCGTTTTTTCGAGATCGGAGCTCGATATCGTGACCACGGCGCTGCTGAGGTCGGATTTTTTCATTTTACCGTATCCCACGACCACGACGTCGTTCATGTTGCTAATGTTCTGTGTAAGAGCGACATTGATCGTCGTGGCGGCGCCCACGGTGACCTCTTGTTTGAGGTAGCCTACGTAGGAGATCACGAGGTGCTCGCCCGGAGCTGCCAGGATGTTAAAGCTGCCGTCGTCCGCGGTCTGGGTCGCGTTTCGCGTACCTTTGACCATTATGGAGGCTCCGCCGATGGCGGTGCCGGTGCTGTAGGCAGTGATCTTGCCGGTGATGTTGTGGGCGGGTGGCTGGGCGGCGAGCGGATGGATGAGTAACAGAAGGACGGCCAGCAGTCCCGTGCAAACCGGGAGCTTTGAGGTGCTTATTCTTTTCATACTAAAGCAATTAGTGCAATCAGTTTATTTTTCGCCATAAAAGTAGGGAGACGGGTACTGGCCGGGGGGTATGTTTTCGATCAAAAAGGGTATGAAAATGTCTAAAAAAGGGGTAATTTACAGGTAACGACTGCTTATGATCTTCAGAAAGTGCCTGTTTCTGCTATACTGCTGTTTTACCTCGTTACGCATCTTTGCACAACCCGAGGACTACATTTTTGCCCATGTGGACGTCACTAATGGGCTTTCCAGCAACTATATTACGGGTATATATAAGGACTCCCGGGGGTTCATGTGGTTTGGCACCGTGGCGGGGCTGAACCGGTATGACGGGTATCAGTTCCGGGTATTCAAGCATGACATCCGGGATCCGCATTCCATTGTCGACAACTATATCGAGCAGATCTTCGAAGGGCCGGGAGGCCGGATGTGGGTCGAATCGCGGAAACGGCGGTTCAACATCTATGATGCGAAGCTGGACCGGTTCGACCCGGACTATTGTGCCTACCTGCGCACGTTGAGGTTGCCAGACACCGATCTGCAGACGATCTCGCCCGGAGCCACGGGGTATTGGTTCGTTTACCGGGATAGCGGGATCTATCATTATATTAATAAAGGCGGGATCGCGGCGGTGAAGCCTTTGGGTGGCCCGGGGCTGCTAGCCATCCCCGTGGCGACGGCAAAGGAGGACGGAAAGGGCGACTGCTGGGTGATCCACGAGGGCGGCATGCTGGAGAAGATCGATGGCCGGAGCCACCGGGTAGTCTTCCGAAGCGATGTGCTGGTGAAGGAATTCGGGGATGTACCGGTTACGAACTGTTCGCTGTTTATCGACCGGGATGGGGATCTCTGGGTCAGTTCAAACGGGGTGTTCAAGGGGACATTGTACTACCGGCCTGCGACGGGGGAGTTCCGGCATCTTGCACTGGATGTGGGGGACCGATTGCTGAACAGCAATATCGCGATGACCGCATTGCAGGATGGGAAGGGGCTGATCTGGCTGGCGACTGACCATGGCGGCGTGGATATCATCGATAAACGAACCTGGAGCGTGCGTTATGTCGGGCATGTGGAGGACGACGGCAAGAGCATCGCCAGCAACAGCATCACGATGCTTTACCGCGATGAGACCGGGACGATCTGGGTGGGGACGTATAAAAGCGGGATCAGCTATTATCACCAGGACAACCTCGAATTTCCGCAGTACCGGCAGGTTGCGCATGTGCCCGGCACGTTGAGCTATGACGATGTCAATGGTTTTGTGGAAGATGGTACAGGCAATATCTGGATAGCTGCCAACGGCGGTGGACTCATCTATTTCGACCGAAAGCGGAATACCTTCCGGCAATGGCTGCACGACCCGAAGAATCCAAAAAGCATTTGCAGTAATATTTTGGTCAATTTGTTATTGGACCATGAGGGGAAGCTTTGGATCGCGACCTATTTCGGGGGGCTGGATTGTTTCGACGGCAAGACTTTTACGCATTATCGTCACCGGGACGACGACCCTTACAGCCTGGCTGACGACAGGGTGATGTGTCTTTGCGAAGATTCCGAGCATCAGCTTTGGCTGGGCACGATGGCGGCGGGGATGGACCGGTTCGACCGGCGGAGAAAGGTTTTTTATCACTACCGGACCGATTTACCCAACAGCATACACAATGACTACGTAAGCTCGATCATTGCGGACAACCAGGGTAATCTCTGGATCGGTACCGGTTATGGTATCGACAGGATCGACCACAGCACAGGGACCATTTATCATTATGGCACCAGTGATGCCCAGTTGAGCTCCGACAATGTCACCTGGCTTTTTATGGACAGCCAGCACCGGCTTTGGGCCGGTACCCGCGAGGGACTGGATGTGCTGAATCCCGGCGGAAAGAGCTTCGAGAGTTTTACTACGGAGGATGGGTTGCCCGATAATACTATCCGGGACATCCTCGAAGACAGCGCACACAGGCTCTGGGTGAGCACTACCAATGGATTGTCGCGTATAACGGTGTATGCTGCCGCGTCGCGCGGCGGCTTGCACATCCATTGCCGCAATTTCCGGGAGCAGGATGGTCTGCAGGCGCGGGAGTTCAACGAGCGTAGCGGCCTGGCGACGCGGGATGGCTATTTTCTTTTTGGTGGCCCCAACGGTTTCAACATCTTCCGGCCGGAGGATATCGCGCCGGAGAAAAAGGCGCCGCCGATCGTGCTTACGGGGCTGGAGGTCTTCGACCGGAACGTTCATGTGGGCGACACCACTAATGGGCGGGTGATCCTACGGAAAGCGCTCGCAGAGACCCGAAGCATTACATTGGGGCCGCGGGACAATGTCTTCAGTATTGAATTTGCTTCTTTGGGATATATTCCCAATGCTACGAACAAATACGCTTATACGCTCGAGGGGTTCAACAAGTCCTGGCTGCTGACAGACGGGCGGACGCGCAAGGCTACTTATACCAACCTGGACCCCGGGGAATATACGTTCCGGGTGCGGGCGACGGATGAGGACGGGCAATGGTATGACAAGGTCGCTTCTCTGCGAATCGTTGTTTTGCCGCCCTGGTGGAAGACGCCATGGGCCTATGCCGTTTATGTACTGCTGTTGGCGGGGGGATTGTATCTCTGGCGGCGGATGATGCTGCGTCGGGCGAGGCTGCGGTTTGCGCTGGAGCATGAGCGGCGGGAGACGCGGCGGATGCATGAGATGGATCTGATGAAGATCCGGTTCTTTACAAATATGAGTCATGAGCTGCGGACGCCGTTGTCGTTGATACTCGCCCCGGTGGAGAAACTTTTAGGTAGATCCGGCCCCACCGATGATCCGCGCCAGCAGTATGAGCTGATCCGGCGGAATGCGCGGCGGCTGCTGCATCATGTCAACCAGCTACTGGATTTTCGCAAGATGGAGTCGGGCGAGCTGAAGCTGCATCTGCGGGAGGGGGATGTCGTCAAGTTTGTACGGGAGAGCTCGCTTTCGTTTGCCGATCTGGCGGATAAGAAGAATATCACCTTTGACTATACCGAAGACCGACGGTCCCTGATCACGCGGTTCGACCAGGACAAACTGGAGCGCATCCTTTTCAATCTGCTTTCCAATGCCTTCAAGTTCACGCCGGAGAATGGCTCGGTGTCTGTGGGGGTAACCACTATGGTTCGCGACCGTGACGTGCTGCTTTCTATCTCTATCCGTGACACCGGCATCGGCATCCCGGCCGACAAGCAGGAGAAGATCTTCGAGCGGTTCTTTCAGAATGAGATCCCCGAGACGATGATCAACCAGGGCAGTGGTATCGGACTTAGCATCACGCAGGAATTTGTGCGGATGCATCAGGGGCGGTTGCAAGTCGAAAGCGAGGTGGACGGGGGGAGCTGTTTTACGGTGGAGCTGCCGTTCGAGATGGTAGGGTTTGCGTTTCCGGCGGATGGCGGTCTTGCGGCGGGTCTTTCGACGAATGGCGGTCTTGCGGACGAGGTTGCGGTGCATGGTGATGAATCTGTGGTACCTGCTTTTGCTTCGGCCAAGACCGGTAGGATACCCTTTTCGGCGCCGGTGGATGCGCCTACGATCCTGCTCGTCGAGGACAATGAAGACTTCAGGTTCTATCTCAAAGACAACCTGCGGGCGCACTATAAGATCGTGGAGGCGTCGGACGGGAAAGAAGGCTGGAAGAAAGTCCTTCAGGCGCATCCGGCATTGGTGGTGAGCGATATCAGCATGCCGCATATGGATGGCATCGAGTTGTGCAAGAAGATCCTCAGCGACGAGCGCACTCGTCAGACCCCGGTGATCCTGCTTACGGCGATGACGGGTGAGACGGTCGAGCTACAGGGGTTGCAGACGGGCGCCACCGATTTTATCAGCAAGCCTTTTAACTTTGAAGTGCTGTTGTCGAAAATAAGGAATATCGTGCAGCATCACGCGACGATGCGAAAGACGTATCAGCGCCAGGTACAAGCGGGACCTGCGCCTGTAGAGCCGGCTTCCGCCGACGAGGAGTTCCTGCGGGAGGTATTGGCGTATATCGAGAAGGAGATGAGTAATGCGGACCTTAGTGTTGAGGAATTGAGTACCCGATTCCATACCAGCCGGAGCACGTTCTACAAACGCGTGCTTTTACTCACGGGGAAGACCCCGGTAGAATTCATCCGTCATATCCGGTTACGGCGGGCAGCGGAGCTGCTGGAGAAGAGTCAGCTGAATGTCGCGGAGATAGCGTATGAGGTGGGATTCAACAATCCAAAGTATTTTACACACTATTTCAAGGCTGAATTCGGTTGCATTCCCAGTGCTTATCGGTCGAATGTTAAACGCACGGTAAATGATACGTAACTAGTCGTTATGGCATGGTTTTATTAATACACAACGTATGGAAAATAAAATCATACCTATACATTTTAACGGTGGGGGCATCGAGTACAAAGGTTGGGTCACGCCATCGAACGAGCGGCATGAAGATGGGCATCCCAAGCACTACCGGGTTGTCTTGAATGAGGTCTTTTCGGCTAATTTTTGGCTGAACAGGGGAAAATGGTTTACCGATGAGCCGAGGATGCAGAAACTGGCGGTGGAGATAGGGGCCTGTCTGGATAGGATGCCTGCGCGGCACCGGGAGATGGCTCTTTGAGCTGGGGATGGGGACAGTGAGGCAGAATTTCTACAGGATCTAATCGGTACATTTACATCATGTGGAGATATTATGCGTTACTCTCGGCTTTATTCGCGTCCCTGACGGCCATCCTGGCCAAGGTTGGTTTAAAGGGTATCAACTCTAATCTTGCTACGGCGATCCGGACCGTGGTTATCCTGCTGCTGGCGTGGGGCATCGTGGTCTTTAGCGGGGAAACGCGGGATATGAAAAATCTCACCCGGCAAAATCTACTCTTTTTGATCCTTTCGGGGATAGCGACAGGGTTGTCGTGGATCTTTTATTTTAAGGCGTTGTCGACGGGGCCGGTGAGTAAGGTGGCGCCGATCGATAAACTGTCGGTGGCATTGACGATTGTGCTTTCGGCTTTGTTGCTGAAGGAGCCGTTGGATGGGAAGACGATTGCCGGGGGGCTGTTGATTATGGCGGGGACGTTTGTGTTGATTAGGTGAAATCGTATATTGAGCCATGCTAACTAACTACCTGAAAATCGCGTGGCGGCATTTGTGGAAGAACAGGACGCACGCTGCTATCAATATACTCGGGCTGTCCATTGGGATGACTGCGGCCTTTCTTATCGGCATTTGGGTTCGGGATGAGCTGAGCTTTGATCATTACTACCGAAATCATGGGCGGATCGCGGATATTCTAAGCATTTCGCATTTTGCCGGAGAGACGGATGCGGGGGCCAATTCTTCGGTGCCGCTGGCTGCGGCGCTTAAGAGCCAGTATCCCGGTGATTTTGTGCGGATGTCGCTGGCATCGTGGACGGAGCCGACGTTGACGGCTGGGGCCGGCATTGGCTCGGGGGCTGGGGCTGGCTCGGGCGCCGGTGGAGGTGCGGGCATTCGGCCATGGGGCGCGTGGGTGCAACCAGACTACCCTTTTATGTTCACGTTGCGAATGATCGAGGGAAGTGCGGGCGCGCTGCAGGATCGCGCTTCCATCCTGGTGAGCGCGTCGCTGGCGAAGGCGCTTTTTGGGACAACGGCGATCACGGGGCGGCATATCCGCTGGGCGGATACGCTGAACTTTACCGTAGGCGGCGTCTATGCCGATCCGCCGGATAACGTAAGCCTGAATCCGCAATTCCTCGCACCCTGGGACAATAACGGCAACCCGGGGAAATTCGAAGCCGAAGATTGGTGGAATTACCATTATCAACTCTTTGTCCAAATTGGCGATCGCGCGAACTTTGACGGCATTACGGCTAAGATCAGAGATGTCACCAAACCACATATGAAAGGCGGCTGGGGGGAGATCGCGCTTTATCCGATGGACCAGTGGCGGCTGTATGACCGGTTCGAGAACGGCAAGCCGGTGGCGGGAAGATTGGAGAGTGTGTGGACTTGCGCGATCATCGGTGTCTTCGTGCTGCTGCTGGCATGCATCAACTTTATGAACCTAAGCACGGCGAGAAGCGAAAAGCGGGCACGCGAGACAGGGGTAAGGAAGGTGCTGGGGTCCATGCGCTATCAACTGATAGGCCAGTTCCTCGGGGAATCCATGCTGACTACCTTTATCGCACTGGCCATAGCCCTGGTGCTTGCCCAGGCTGCGCTGCCATTCTATAACCGGCTTTGCGAAAAGAACCTGATCATCCCCTATGGCACCCCGCTGTTCTGGCTGCTGGCCCCGGGCTTTGCCGTGATCACCGGATTGATCGCGGGAAGCTATCCTGCTTTTTATCTTTCGCACTTCGATCCGGTGCGGGCTTTAAAGGGGTCCTTACGGGCCGGGAAGTTCGCTTCGCTGCCGAGACGCATCCTGGTTACGCTTCAATTTACCATTAGCGTATCGCTGATCACCGGCGCGGTGATGATCTTCCGACAGGTGCAATTCGCCAAGGGCCGACCGGTGGGTTATTCGGAGGCGGGGCTGATCACAATGGACATGAACATGCCGGATCTGCAAGAACGTTTCGATGCCCTGCGGCAGGAATTGGTTTCAACGGGAGCCGTGGTCGATGCAGCGGAATCTTCGAGCCCCACAACGAATGTCAACAACAGCATGCTCGGATACGATTGGGAAGGCAAGGATGCCCGTAGTATGCCGGCGATAGGGACGCTGTTCGTGAGCTATGAATTCGGCAAGACCATCGGCTGGCAGGTAAAAGAAGGACGAGACTTCTCGCGGGAATTTCCGGCAGACAGCGGCGCCTTTATTATCAACGAAACGGCGGCACGCTATATGGGCCTGAAAGACCCGGCGGGCAAAGTCATTCGCTGGCACGATATCGCCTACCCCATAGTGGGGGTGGTCAAAGACCTGGTGATGGAGTCACCGTATGCGCCGGTACAACCCACCTTCTTCACCCTTCGGGCTAATGAACGGATACATTATGTGCTTTTACGTATCAACCCCACCCTACCCATTCAAACCGCGCTGGCCAGGATCGAGCCGGTGATGCGGCGATACGATCCGGGAAATCCCTTTCAGTATTCTTTTACCGACGAAACCTATGGAGCCAAATTCCAGGAGGAAGAACGAACGGGCCGGCTGACCTGCCTGTTCGCGATATTGGCAGTATTTATCTCGTGTCTGGGGCTCTCCGGTCTCGCGGCGTTTGTGGCCGAGCGGCGGACAAGGGAGATCGGCGTACGCAAAGTACTTGGCGCCTCGGTATACAGCCTTTGGAAATTGCTGTCGACGGAATTTGCCTTGCTGGTTTTTGTCGCGAGCCTGATCGCCATACCAGTGACCATATTTCCACTGCATGCCTGGCTTCAGCATTATGCCTATCGCGCGCCACTGGCATGGTGGATCTTTCCGGCAACGGCTGCAGCGGCTTTGCTCATCACCGTGGTGACGGTGAGTTTTCAAACGGTCCGTGCGGCTACGGCTAATCCGGTGAAAAGTTTAAAAGTCGAGTGATTGCGCGCGCGCAGATGCAGCATTAACAAAACTTTTTTTGTAAAACTAGAAATATAGTTTTAGATTTGAACTATAAATATAGTTTTACATGAAATCATTGACCAGAGCGGAAGAGCAGGTTATGAAGGTGTTGTGGCAATTGGGCAGCGGGCTATTGATGGAGATCGTAGAGGCCATGCCTGAACCACAGCCGCATAAGAATACGGTGGCTACTATCCTCAAGACCATGGTAGAAAAAGGGATCGTCCGGGTCGAGAATGTCGGCCGCATCCATCGGTATCATCCCGTCTTTTCCAAAGACGAGTATTCCAAAGACACGCTCACGAATGTGGCCAAAGGATATTTCGAGGGTTCCTTTAGTAATGTCGTGTCCTTCCTTGTAGATGAGAAGAAGCTGTCCGTCAAGGACCTGGAGCTTCTTTTACAACAACTTAAGAAAAACAAAAAATAACCAGCCATGGAAAGCTTTGTCACCTATATCATCCGGTCTGTGCTGGTCAGCGGTCTGCTGGCAAGCTATTATGTGCTCGCGTTACGGGGGCGGCGGATGCATGGGTTCAACCGCTTCTACTTATTATCGTCGGTGGTCGTGGCGCTCGTGCTGCCTTTGGTACATATCCCCTGGGCGCCTTGGGCGGCGAGCCCTGTGACAGTGGAACGGGTATTTGTCGCGCCGGCTGCGCCGGTGAAAAGCGGTGGTGCGTTCTGGTGGTGGTTGGTGATGGGGGTGAGTGTGTTTGTGAGCATCGTGCTTCTGCTGGTATCGCTCGCGAAGATCAGGGCTTTGTATTCACTGAAGCGAGCCTCACGCTGTACCCTCCTGGACGGCTATGAACTGGTAGAGACAGATGCACCGGGAACCCCCTTTTCCTTTTTGCGCAACCTCTTTTGGCGGAGCGGGATGGATAGGGAAGACGAGGTCAACAGGAAAGTGCTGGCGCATGAACTCGCGCATATCCGTGGCCGGCATAGCCTGGATATTCTCGGGATGCAGACAGTAGTTTGCGTGTTGTGGATGAATCCCTTCTTTTGGTATATCCGGAAGGAGCTGACGATGGTGCTGGAGTTCGAAGCCGATGCCGCCAGCGGCGCGGAAGGTGATCCCGAGGTGCTCGCGCGGATGCTTTTGCAGGCTTACCAGGGTGGCCTCTCCCCTGCCCTGGCCAATGGCTTTTTTTATTCACCCATAAAACGAAGATTAATTATGATTACAAACACTCGTTCGGGCCGTCGCGCATGGATGCGCAAGGCCCTCGTAGCGCCGGTAGTTGTAGGCGCGGTACTTTTTTTCGCGTGCAGCAAGGATCAAACGCCGCAGGTAGCCAAGACGCCGCCTCCACCGCCTCCGCAACTCGCCAAAGTCATGCTCGATGGCAGAATCACGGTAAAGCAAGGGAAGGGTAAGGATACCGTTGTCATCATAAGTCCCTCGGGACAAGTTATCAAAGCAGTGCCGATAGTGATCGAAGACCTGGGTGTTGAACACAAGAAGCGGCTAGACTCCATAGAGGTAGAGGGCAATCGCATCGGGGTGAAACCCTAGGGCTCCGGCGACGGCCCCGTGTCTGCCGGCTGTTCTTTGTCTTTTTTGAATTCCAATTTTCCGAACTTATACGTAAAGTTCAACCCGAACGATTGATACGGCACCTGACGCAGACTGTTGAGCGTGAAGCCGGACCCAGAGAGAATCGTACGCTGACCAACATAGTAGTTAAAGGGATTGGTCGTGGTGAAGGCTATACTTCCCTTTTTGTTCCAGAATTGTTTACGGGCTGCAAAATTATACGAGATGAAATGGGGATAACGTCCCTGGATCTCGTTGCGGGCAGAGTTGAAATTACCGAAGAACTCGAGCACGAATGTCGGTGAAAGCTGATAGCTCGCATTGAAGTTGATGCGGTAATTGAAGCTATTGATCGGGCTGCCACCCAGCGCGCCGGTAGTGATGTATCTGTCGAATATGGAGATATCGCTGCGGAGGTTGAGCTTTTTGCCCAGGGGCACGGCGCCATAGATGTTGACGCCGGTGTTGTTCTCGGCGCCGACGTTCATCGGGGTACTCACCGACACATCGGTATATATCGAGTCGCCCAGGGTGAAGGCGGAATAATACTGAACGAAGGGTTGGATATCATGATTGGAGCGGCGATAGAACAGGGCGATGTTCAGCGCGCTGCCTTTGTCGAATGACTTGCTGTAGGTGATGTCGAAATTA
This sequence comes from Chitinophagaceae bacterium, assembly GCA_025934485.1. Lineage (GTDB taxonomy): Bacteria > Bacteroidota > Bacteroidia > Chitinophagales > Chitinophagaceae > Puia. The sequence continues at coordinate 8,308 of JAICXX010000059.1, read as the reverse complement.
TCGGCGACCTCGGGCTGTAGCAAGGGATTGCCACGAGTGAGGTTCCTGGGATCGCTGGCATTGACATAGGGGTTGAGCCAGCGATAGCCCGGCCGTTGAATGCGCCGGGTATAGCCGAACTTGATCGTTTGGTCGTTTGCGAAACTATGCGAGAGCACCACGGAGGGGGCAAACGTATTGTAGCCGGGGATGGTAGTCTCCGGAACGCTGGAGAAGGAGGCGCTTGTCTCGGTGCGTTCGTAGCGCACACCGGTTTTGACATCGAGCCAATGAAAGGCCGGGAAACTAATCGAAGCATAGCCGGCGTAGACATGACGGTCATAGGTAAGCGAATTCGACTGCGAGCTATCGTAAGGATAGATTGCGGTGAGCGGGTCGAAGGTGTACACCGGCGAATGGCTGGTAATATTGCGCCATTGGATACGCCCACCCGTTTCGAGCTTTACTTTGTCGCCAAATGGCTGGACATAGTCAAGCCGGAGATTTGTCTCCCGATCGTGTCCTTTACTTGTCCCTTGCGAACCAGCATAGGTGGAATCGCCGTCGGGGAGGCTCTGAGACTGACTGTAAGAACTGTTATTAAGACCTTGGCTGCCGTCGACGGAGACATCGAGCTCGCGGTCTTCCTGGACGAAGGTCTTTTTATAGCGTACTTCCCAGTCGGTCGAATACGCGCGGAACTGACTGCCGGAGTGGACACGGCTATACTGGTCGGAGAGTAGAGCGTCGCCGGGATCGGAGTAAGTGGTTTGTTCCTGGTTGTATGAACCGGTGTTATGGTTGCCGAAGTCGTCGAAGCCGACGTTTGCGGAGAAGGTATTTTTTTTATCGGGTGTCCATTCGAAACCGATGCCCGACTCGAAGCCGTTGCGGAGGAAACGGCTTGTACCGTCCGTCGCGAACAGGCCTCCGGTGGTATTGCCGGCAGAATCGTAGGAATAGCGGGTAGACGAATTGCGTGTGGTGGAAGGCAGCTGGGCGTTGCCGCTGAAAAAGGCGTTAGCGCCGAAGTTGCCGTGTTTTGCGTTGAAATTGAAGGAGCCATTTTGCAGCCGGGAGCCGCCGGTGAGGCTGAGGTTCCCGTTGATGCCGTTGAGCTTGTTGTCCTTGAGGACAATATTGATGATACCCCCTGTGCCTTCGGCATCGTATTTGGCGCCGGGGCTGGTGATGACCTCGATGCTCTTGATCTGGCTGGCGGGAATGGTTTGCAGCGCATCGGCGAGGTTATTGCCGAAGATGCTCGAAGGCTGGCCATTGATCAGAAAGAGGATATTGGTGTTGCCCATGATGTCGACATTACCGTCGACGTCCACCGAGACCATGGGTACCTTCTTGAGGACATCTGTAGCCACTCCGCCAAGCGAGGTGACGTCTTTTTCCACGTTATAGACCAATTTATCCAGTTTGTTCTGGACGAGGCCGCGGGGGGCGGTGACGGTGACGCTTTCGAGCTCGTTTGCTTTTTTGCCGATGGCGATATCCCCGAGGGGCATCTCGGGTTTGCTGTTGCTGAGGATATAGGGGCCGAGCTTGCGGGGGCTATAACCGATGATGTCTACGACAACGGTGTAGCGGCCGGGGGCCAGGCCGGCGACGGAGAATTCGCCTTTGGCGTCCGTCATTTCACCGCCGGCAGGTTTTGTATCATGCGCTTTAAAGAGTGAAATGGTGGCGTATTGGAGTGGTTGATGCGACAGGGAATCGATGATGCGCCCGTTGATCCTGATGCCGTTGTTCCCTTCTGTGACAGGTTCTTGCGCATGGACGACCGACAGGCAGGTCAACAATAGTAAAAGAGTGTAGAATGTCTTCATGGCGAGGCGCAAAAGTCGACAAAGATACTGGATAAAAACTGGAGAGGATGCGCGCTATGGTCCTGTCCTTGGCAGGTTTGACGGCGGTTCGCGTATGTTGAGCAGTTTAGTGGTATCTTTGCAGAAGTTAACTATCCATCGAGCATGAAAAAATATTTTCCTATTGCGGCATTGCTCTTTATTTTGTCCTCGTGTCATCAGGCTGATAATAAGGCTGCGGCGACGGCTGCTGCAAAAACCGATACTGCGGCGGCTTCACAGGAAGCCGAAGGTGTGCTGGCGAGTTTGAAGAATCTTCCGTTTGCTTATAACCGGGACCCATCCTGCGGGATGCCGCTCAAGGCGGGGCTGGAGGATACGACCACCTATAAAGGTAAACTGTACGGGTTTTGCTCGAAGGACTGCAAGGATGCATTTTTAAAGGACCCTGCGGGGTATACGGCGAAGATCAAGTAACGTTAAGAGGGGCGCCAAAGGCGCCCCTCTTAACGTTCAGGAGGTAAGTCTCAGGTCATTAAAGCTTATCTATCCAACTCTTAACTTCTTCTTTGGTGCGACCCGTTTTTTTCTGAATACGTCCGTATAGTTCGTCTTCTTTGCCTTCTTCGTACAGGAGATCGTCGTCGGTGAGATTGGCGTATTGCTGTTTCATCTTGCCTTTGATCTCGTTCCAGTTCCCCTTCATCTTCAGGGAGCCGCTGCTTGTATTAGGTTTGTGATCCATAGCGATTTACGTTTTTTGTTACAAAATGGGTGTTTCCAATACATTAATACATTTGCAAAACATAGTCCAATCTGGCTGGCAGGGTCAAACGGCCCTTTAGGCGGGTTTTCGGCGGTAGATGAGGAAAAAAGTACGCAGTGTGCGGCAAAAAAAAGGGCCCGGCACGGACAAGCCGGCCGGGCCCGGAAAGCTATAGAGGATTAGTGCTGGTTCCCAGTACCGTTGATCTGGTAGCATCCCAGATCGGCACCGGGAGGGGTGACCTCGGTAGCCCCATAGGTGGGGTCGATGGGAACGACGGTAAGGGGAGTGATACTGGTATTCCCTTTTCCGATGAGCGGGGAGCCGGGTGTCAATCGGAAATTGAAGTTTCCGACGGCGGTGTATGCGAAGAGCGGCTCGCCCTGAACGGGAAGCGGATAGTTGAGGAACTTGGGATTCTCATACTGTACCACGGGTGTCCCGTCGTAGGCATTCTGCGGCGGGTTGGGATAATAGAAATTCGCCGGCAGGTAGATCGAAGGGTTGGGGATATCGGTAGGCATCGGTTTAGTGCAGACGCCGCCCCAGGTAAAGAACTGATCGGCGATGACCAGCGAGTCCGCCCATTGGTAGTTGTTCCCGTATATAAGGTGTGTGGTGTCGGCCAGCGGGTTGTTGACGACACGATAACCGACGCGGCAGTTGATGAAGGCATTGTTAAAGAAGGCCCCTTCCGCACCCTGTTCGAAGTCGATGCCACCGGCGCGGGTGCCGGGGGTGATCTGTGTACCGCCGTTGACGAAGGTACTGTTGTACATCACGATATTGGTCTGGGGAGCGCCTACGGGCTGGCCCTTGTTGGAAGCTTTTTGGCCATTGTAGGCCGTACCGATGAAGAAGTTATACGCCACAGTACCGGTAGTACCTCCTTTGCTGTTCACGCAGTCGCCGCCGCTGCCGCCGCATTTTTCGAAGGTATTGCGGAAGATATGGATCTTACCATTGGAGATGCGCATACAGTCGTCCGTACCGCCATAGACCCAGGAGTCTTCCATGACGAAGATGCCGTTGGGGTTCTGGAAGAGGATATTGAAGGAAGTACCGGCTGATTCTTCTACAGCGGGACCATCGATGTTGCCATAGGATGCGCCGGCGAAATCGATGTGCGTCCATTTGAGGATGAGCATTTTACAGGAGGTATCGCCCATAATGCCTTTCCAGAGGCCTATGTGGGCCGGGTCCTCGGTGATGGGCAGGTTCGGCGTATTGTTCTTGGTGACGCCGGCAACTGTCATCACGTTGGGTTGCGCCTGGGTACCGAGGCTGATGAGTGAACCATGGACGATAATGCCCGAGTTGGAGTCGGCATCGATGGTGACACCGGGTTCGAGGAACAGGGTATCGCCGGCGGGTACGTTGATGGTACAGCCGAGGACATAGGTGTTGCCCGTGGTCATTACCCCTTTGATAGAGCCGCAGAGCGGGGTATTGGCCGGGATAGCGCCGCCGGGAGGAGGCGGGGCCGTGTAGTGATAGACATTCGATTTGTCTTCGGCCCATTTGTTACAGCCGGAGACGGCTGCGCCGAACAGAAGCACCGTGAGAGCGAGAACTATTCGATTCATAAAGCGATTGTATTAATAGGTTTAAAATTTATAGCGGAAGCCTGCCAGGAAGCTAAGCCGGTAGTAATCCTTTTGCGCCACCGTATAGTTGCTTCCAGCGTCCTGGAACGGAACGGTATAACCTGAAGGCAGATTGGAGTTGACCGTTTTGTACGGGAATTTGATGTATTCCTTGTTCGGCGCATCGGTGAGGTTGTTGATCTTGCCGAAGAAGACAAAGTGATGATTGATCCTTTTCTCCAGCGAGAGATCGAGCCCGCTAAACGGTTTTGCCCAGATATCGAGGCCGTAGTAGGGAGACACTTCCGCGATACGGGTACCCGTATAGGAGAAGGCGAGCTGAACATCGAGACCGATCTTCTGGTCTTTGTAGATCAGGGAGAGGTTTCCGATGTTGTCGGCCTGGCCTTGCAGGGGGCGGGTTTGATTCCGGTTGATGGTTTGGATACCCGCGGTTTGCGTTTGTTCGATGACAAGCTTGGCTGTAGTCACACGGGAATGAGTGTAGGTGTAGTTAGCATTGATACCGAATTTCCCGAAGAATTTGGTGAAGACGGCTTCAGCGCCGTAGTTGGTAACCGCACCGGAATTCTGCGGAACCATATAAAGAGAGCTGGGACCATATTGGTTGGTTACAAAATATTCGATGGGATCTTCCAGCTTTTTGTAAAAGACGCCCACGAGGATCTGGTCGGCAAGTTTCGGGAATAGCTCATACCGAAGATCGAGGTTATCCGCACGCGTATGTTTCAGCGCGGGGTTACCCTGAAAAGGGAACTCGTCGTTAGAGTTGTCGATATATGGAACGAGGTCGTGGAAACTGGGCCGGCTGATGGATTTAAAATAGGACAACCGGATAGCCTGGTTGCCGGTTATGCTGTATTTGAAGTGCACGCTGGGCAGGACATCGGTATAATGAATGGTAAAGCTTCGTTCATTTGCGGTCGCCGGCATGTTAGACAACTCGTCGACCTGGGTATTTTCGACGCGTACACCGCCCAACACCTCGAGGGATTTGAGCACCGTGAATTTGGCCTGGATATAGCCGGCACCCACCTTTTCGTGTGCCGTGTAGTCGTCGAGATTTACTGCCGAAGTGACTCCCTGGCTTTGACCCAGGGTCTGGAAGTAGAGCGGTATATCCCAGATATTGGTAGTGGGGACGGACTTGTTGGAAACATTCGCCTGCATGGCGTAATCGTTGTTGTAGTTGTCCCGGGTCTTATAGCGATACATTCCACCGGTGGTCAATTCTACGTCGTGACGGAAGATCGTGGGCTTATAGGTCAGGTTGGCATAGCCGGCGAGGTCCTGGTCTTTATTGTGCTCCCAGCGATGGGTCACGACGTTAGAGGTCCCGTTCGGGATCGTATTGGAGGTGCTGTCGATGTTACCTTTAACATCGCGGACGACAAACTCATTCCATTTATACGTGGCCTGGTCGGGTAGCTGCTGTTTAGCGACAGAGTACGCGCCGGTCCAGTTTACGTTGACGCGGTTGCTGAGCTGGTGGTCGCCATGAAGGGTGGCGTTATAGATATCCTGGATCTGCCAGGTGGAACGGTATTCCGGGCTGATCGTGGTCGCCGTTGCCGTGGAGTTCAGACCGGCGGTGCTGCTGTCCGGCGTGAACCTGGTCTCATACGAGTCCTGGTGAACGTACATGTTGAACAAGGATAGCTTGTTCCTGCTGTTGAAGACATAGTCGATCTTATTTTGCAGGCCGAAGCGTTGTGTCTGGGTATTGAATTGCCGGACGTAAGAATCGGAGGGGTTCAGGGTATTGGCCCCGGGGGTGACCTGGGGCTGCGCGTCGGGGACGAGGCGATCGGAGATGGTTCCTTTGAAGAGGCTCTGATAGCTGCCTGACAGAATGATCCCCAGTTTTCCGCCGGCGAAACGGTCGCCGACAGTGAGCCCGTAGGTGCTGTTTATGGGGTGCGGTCTGTTATGGTAGTTCAGGTTGCTGGTAGTAAAATCACTGGGCTGAGCCTCATAGTTGTTGCCGTGGATCTCAGCAGGAGACTGCTTGTTGATGCCGGATTTGATGAAGGCCGTGAACGGGCGTTCCGAGAAGATGGTGGAGTAGCCACCAGAGACGTTTCCTGTCAGCAGGAAATGGTCGGGGGCATTCTTCATCACAAGGTTCATGGTGCCGCCGATAGCATCGCCTTCCATATTGGGTGTGAGGGCCTTGATGACTTCGAGGCGTTCGAGCATTTCGGACGGGAAGAGGCTCATGGGCACAAAACGGTAGACGTCATCGGGGCTGGGGATCTTGACGCCGTTGACGAGAACGTTGTTGTAGCGCTGGTCCATACCGCGGATGATGGCGTAACGGCCGTCGCCGCTGTTATCACGGGAGATGGTCACGCCGCTGACGCGTTGCATGGCGTTGGCGACGGTGATATCGGGGGAGAGCTCGATGGCGCGGGCGCTCAGCAGGTTCTCCACCATGGGTGCATATTGTTCCAGACGCCGGGCGTGGTTGTCGGAACCGCCGCCGCCCAGAGTGGAGACTTGTACTTCCTGCATGGTAACGGCGCTCGTTTGCATGGCGATGGAGAGGGTCTGATCGCTTGCACCTGCCTCAACCTCAAGCGGTTTGGAGGGCAGGTAACCGATGGTGGAGACGACCAGGGTATATTTTCCCGGAGCGACATGTTTAAAGGTGAAAGAGCCGTCGAGTAGGACGGACGTGGTGTATTTCGTGTGTTCCAGTGTGACGTTGGCGCCGATAAGCGGTTCGCCGGTGTGGCTATCGAAGACCTTGCCCCGGATGGTTTGGGCGAAGACCGGTGATAGCAGGAAAGAAAGAAGAATGGGAAGAACAATCCTGGTTAAGCAGGCCTGGGTTCTCAATTGCATAACGTTTTGATTTTTTTCGATGCGCAAAGATGACGGAAAAAGGGGGCGGGGACTACGCGGACGGCAAAGCTTAGCGATTCGATAATGTTTTGGTAATGGAGAGTTTACGTAGAATTCGGAAAATCTCCAGATTTGGGGGGGAGGAGGAGATCGGGTCGCGGCGGGAGCTTATTGGGTGGAGGAAGCCCCGGGACTTGGGCTATTTTATGATCTTGTAGAGCTTGGCCAGTTCGTTGAGTTCGACAAAATTGGTCGTGTTCGTTTTCTCGAAGATCTTGGCCTTTACGGTAGAGATGGTGCTCATGGTGACGCCGAGAAGGCGGGCTATCTCCTTGGTGTTAGTGCCCTGTAGCCAGTAGTGAAGTATCTGTAGTTCACGGGGGGCAATATTCGCAAACGGGTTCTGGTCGGCAGTGGCAACGGTTTTGTTGCGGGCAGGGATGTCGTTGCGAAAGAATTTGCCCAGGATCGCAACAGTATCTTCCGCTTCTTCGCTTTTATTGATGAAATGCTGGATGCCGTATTGTTTCAAGGCATTGTAGTAAATGTTGTCGCCATGCACGGTAAGAACGGCGATGTGGAGGTCGGGATAATTCTTTTTTATCGTGGGCAGGATATCGATGCTGCTGCCGTCGGAGAGATTGATATCGAGTACGAGGTGGGTATAGCTTCTGTGTTCCAGTTCCTGCAGCAGGTGTTTGCAGCTTGTCACTTCCCGAATCTCCGAGAACCCCATTTGCAGCTCACACAGCAATCTGACGCCTTTGGTAATCATGGAATGATCATCTGCAAGCAGAATCTTAGGTGACATATAGGAAGGAATAAATGGCTTTTCAAATATACAAAACTCCTTTGATTTACAACGCCCTATCTTACCATTTTAACCACTCCGGGACGGCGTTTTTTTATTGTGCCGCTGCAGTGATGCTTCGGTCGTCTAATACTTTGCCTGTAATTTCCTGATAAAGGAAATCTCTTGAAAACAGAGCGCAGTTTTTCCGCTTTATATTCTTTCTGCGGTCCTGCTGCCGTATGGGTGGCGCGGGCCTTGAAGCTTTTTTTTTTAACTATTAAACCACTGTATTATGAAGCAAGAACAAATCGTTCAGGCGGCGGCATTGTCTGTCCTGGACCGGATCAAACTCGAGTATGCAGCGCTAGTCCAGCGTAGAACGCTATCCCTCGAAGCGTTATTTTCTTCCAGAGCCTTACATTTTGGTGAATTTTGCAAACATTTCAAACCGCATGCAGAATCGGAAAGACTGAAGGCGAAGGCCGCCGCATTCAGCGAG
>JAICXX010000045.1 GCA_025934485.1 Chitinophagaceae bacterium | reverse complement strand
GAGGAAAGCTGGGAGAGGATGCCGTCGGAAGGACAGGGCAGGTTTTGTGCGGCGTGCTCCAAAACGGTCGTCGATCTTACCGGCTTCTCGGACCAGGAGCTGCTTTTCTGGGTAGCAGCCGCAGCCCGGGATCGTTACGAACTTCGGGTGATGATAGTGAATGTTAAGGGGCAGGTGGATATGCTTGAAATACCGGCCTCGCTCGCCAAAGGGGTTTGTGTCCTTCGGGTCGCCAGAGCCGGTGAGGTTCGCGTCCTGTCACGCAAACTGGTCGTCCTCTAAAACAAGGGGGGATGATGTATCGCCTTCGGTTGCGGCGGCAAGTAAGTGAAAAAAGCGGGGTGATTTAATAGCCATTTAGCAAATGGGGTGATTTGGTTAGCGAACGGTATTGTTTTTCGAATGAACGGCGGATGAAAGATCGACCTCGATAAGGTGGGAACCGGTGGTTCATCGTGCTGGTGGTGAATATTTCTTAAATTGCTCTATAAAATAAATCAATAGCATGGCACAGAATCAATCTTCAGCGCCTGTGACGGCGCTGTTCCTGGATGTAGGGGGCGTGATGCTTACCAATGGCTGGGACAGAAAGTCGCGTGAAGCGGCGGCAACCAAATTCGGATTGAACCTGGATGAACTCAACGACCGGCACCGAATGACCTTCGATACCTATGAGTCCGGGAAATTGAGCCTGGATGAATACCTGAAGCGGAGTGTTTTTTACCAGGACCGGAGCTTTACCATGGAGGAATTCCGCAAATTCATGTACGATCAGAGTGTGGCCTATCCCGAGATGATCGAGCTGGTAAAGGCGTTGAAGGCTCGTTATGGCTTACGGATCGCCGTTGTGAACAACGAGGGCCGCGAGCTCAATGAGCACCGGATCCGGCAATTCCGGTTGAACGAATTCGTAGATTTTTTTATCAGCTCCTGTTTTGTTCATTTCCGGAAACCCGATGCAGATATCTGGAAGATCGCCCTGGACATCGCCCAGGTCCCCAGGGAGGAAGTGGTCTATATCGATGACCGGCCGATGTTCGTACAGGTGGCGCAGGGGCTGGGACTCCGGGCCATTTGTCACAGTAACAAGGACGTGGCGAAGACCAAGGGGCAACTGGCGGCTATGGGTTTAACGTTATAATCGTCAGCAGGGATGGATTACCCGGGGGGTAACGCACTCCCCGGGTAATCCTATTGAGGTATAATAAAGTTGAATACTTAACTATCAATATCGTAACTTTGTAAATAGAAACCTATGGTAGAGCAACCGACCAAGCCCATCGCGGAGCAAGCGAACAAGTCTGTCGCGGAGCAAACGAACAAGTCTGAACTAGCGCTTGCTTTGGGGCGGAACATGAATGAATTGCGTATGCAGTTCCGTAAATACATGCAGGGCAAGGTCCGCTCGTTGGACTTGCATCTGACCTATGAGATGCTGGAGGTGATGATCTGCTTGTGGCGGCAGGATGGGGTGAATCAGCAATTGATCGCCGACATCACGCTCAGGGACAAGAGTGCCATGACCTACCTGGTCGATAACCTGATCAAGCGGAAGATGATCACCCGGAAGGAGGATGAACGCGACCGGCGAAATAAATTGATCTATCTCACGGCGGAGGGCAGGGAATTGCAGGACAGGTTGCAGCCATGGGTAGCCGAGATGTACGATCGGGCGACGGCGGGGGTGGATGCATCCTCACTGGTGAACGGCCAGGCGTTGATCGAATGCATGATTAAAAATTTAGCCACATGACCACGATTATCTTACCGGTGGATTTTTCAGAGGCTTCTTTGAATGCCGTAACCTATGCTGCGGAGATGAGTTGCCAAAGGGTCGTGGACCGTATCATTCTTTTGCACACGGCGGAAGTAACGGCGTATGACAATATCTCACAGGTGGGCTGGGGAGAGCTGATCACCGAGGAACAGGAACGTGCGACGGCGTTATTGGCAGAGCGGGGTAAGGCGTTGATCACCGGCTGTCCGAAGAGCGTAAAGATACAAACGACCACCAGTGAGATGCCCTTCCTGCGAGCCGTGCATCAGTTGATCTCCGACGTGGATGCGGGACTGGTCGTAGTGGGTGTCGAGGCCGGCGCCGAAGATGGGACGGTGGGCGAGCGGGTGATCGGTCTGGCCAGGACCAGTGCGGTACCGGTGCTGGTGGTTCCGCGGGGCTGCAAGTATATACGTGCACGTGAGGCGGTTGTGCTGGCACGGCCGGGGCAGGATGTGGCCGGGTTGGTGGATGAGGACTGGATCCGGGCGGAGTTTGGGATTACGACGTTCTCCGTTCATTCCGTTTCGGGAGGTGATCCCATCAAAGGAGTACTCGAGCATGCGGAGGCGGCCCATGCGCAGCTGATCGTTGCGCTGCCCGGACCCCGGAGCTTGTTTTACCGGCTTACGCACCGGGATCTGCGGAAAGCGCTTGCACAGAATACGAAGTTTCCGGTGTTGTTGTTGAAATGATGTTTCCCATCGAGAAAATAGTAGGCGTGCTGGCGGCGGTGATCATCAGCAGCGCACAGGTGATCTATCTGTTCAATACGATCCGGCGCCGGATACGGCCGAGCGTGTTGTCGTGGGTAGGCTGGTCGTTCCTGATGGGTACGAGTGTGGTGTCACAGGTACTGGCGAAGGGATGGCAGTGGAGTATGACGAGTGTGCTCTCGTCTGCGGTGGGGTGTCTGACCATCGGGTTGGTCGCGCTGATCAGCCGGAACTATTCGCTCGCACGCAGCGACTGGAAATTTTTGGGCCTGGGTGCGCTTTGCATCGGTATCTATGTGCTCAGCGGCAATGCCTGGATGACGACGATCTTCGCCATCACTGCGGATGCGTTGCTGGGAATTCCGACGATCCTGAAGGCCGTCCGGGAGCCGGAACTGGAGCGGTCGCCGGCCTGGGCACTGGGGGTGGCTTCGTCCGCGCTGGCACTCGTGATCTGCTTCGGCCATAGCTGGATCTATGTACTCTTCCCCGCGTATCTTTTTTGCTTTAATGGGTTGATGGTTTGGTTGACGCAGTTGCGGCCGCAGGGGGCCGCGTGACGGATGCGACTGCTGTGTGCCCGCTGCGCGCGTTAAAGAATCTACGAAATTTTTCGCAAACAAAAAAATCGCTTATCGGCATTCGGCAAGCAACCCGGACGCTCGAAAAAGTGTCTTTATTTAGTAGGACGTCTTCCTCTCAGAAATTGGTTTCCCGGTAGCGCGTGTCGGGAGAAAAAAGTGCACCGTTAGCTTCAATGCAGTTATCCGTTTGGCCATTGCTCCATAGACGTGTGACCCGAATCTTTCATTAAAAAAAATTTTGACTATGGAAAAGTTATCATCTGTTACCGTAACAGCTTTCTCTCAACCACATGTGCTGCAAACACGAATGAAAGAGGAGCAGCTATCGCATGGTGGCACCGTGAAGGCGAATATGTCGCCCGTGCGTGTCGATATGGACCATGGGGCTGTCGTACTATATTTCTGTCCTATGCAAAACTTGCAGGTCCTGGAGGTAATAGCTCAAGGGGACGGTGGCAATATCCCTGGTGAAGTGAAACTGGCAGGATTGAATATTCCTGCTCACTGCCGGTCGGGTCTTTATGACCTGAAGAATGTGGAGGTGACCTCGAATGGGTCGATCCAGGTCAAGGAGACCAGGGATACGAAGTGGGAGTATATCGGGGTAGGAATGCCTTGATGAGTTGGATCCCGCGTGAATCTAATGATTGTCCTTCGGACAAGATGCGTCCCGCATCTCAGGGGTCTGTTCAGGTTTTCTTTGATGCCGTGACGGTGTGTAGAATCATGCCGCATGGCATTTTTTGTGTTGTACAGCCGGCGGCAGGCAAAAAACGGCCTGAATATTGCAAGTGGTTGATTGTTAATTGGAATAGTAAAAATCCTAAGAAAAAACCCCGGCGGGCCGGTTACGAAGGGTCGATGGGGGGTTACCAATTGTAAGAACTCAGGATTTTTTGTATTTTGCTAAGTAGTAACCCTTATTAAATCACCTTTTATGAAAGCCACTCCGCTGATCGCGTTTATTTTGGTGATCACGGTCTATTCCTGTGAGAAAGTAGTGATCGACCCAGGTCTGAGACCGCTTTCGGGCAGCCCCAACGGGCCCGGAAGCACCACTATGACGGACACGGTCAAGACACCGCCGCCAACACAGGATTCGGTTCCTACTCCCCCCTATCCCCAGCATACGGTCGACAGCAATAAGAATGCGAATAACGGCAATCCCAACTCCGCACCTTCCTCTTCCTGTCCGCTGACGCCGATCTATGGCGATACCATTATTTTTACGCAGCCTACAAGCGGCCCCGACTATATCTTCAATCCCGTAAATAACCCGGGAGCAGGTAAATATTTCTCCTGGCCGGTAGGCATGTCCCTGAACCAGAATACCGGGGCCATCGACCTGACAACGAGCCAAACGGGGATGAAATACGCCATTGGTTTCGTAAAAGCCGGGACCACGGACACCTGTATGAGCACGCTGATCATCGGTGGGGCATCCTACTACGACAGTGTATATGTGCTGGCCGATAACGATTCCACGGCATCCCCTTACTTCGAGGCCAATCCTTATCTGCCTAATATATGCGCGGGTGGCGGCTGTACCTTCGACGTCAACGGCGCCGCGGCAGCCAAGAAGGTCATCGTGAACAAGGTCACGGGCGTTATCGATCTGCAACATACGCTTCAGCCCAGCGGTTTAGCCGGCTTACTGGGCGGCGCCTTCGGTTTGTTGCCCCAAAGCGGTTCTTCGATCGTAGTTCCCATCTACTATAAGCTCAATGACGCCAGTAACAATGCGATGGAAATGATATACGTGCAGATCGCCTACTACGACTCCGAGTCGCAGGTCAGCTCGGGCGTACTGGGAGGCGTGCTCAACACCCTCAACAGCCTGCTCAGCGGCAACCCGATCGTCACGGGCACCAACCCCAGGCCACCACTGCTCATCATTGTAAGAAGACATTAACGCATCATTTGATATCGGATACGGCACGGCGGGAGATTTCCATCTCCCGCATTTTGCTTTTAGGTATCTTACGGCGGTAAATGGCTGGTCGCATCCCTGCTATACGTATCATTGGCCTGCGCGCGGTCCTGGCGGTACCGGCGCTTTTGGTTTTGATCGTGCTTACAAGCGGGGGCCCGGGCGACCAGCGGCCGGGTGGGCCGAAAGCCGGTGACGGCATGACGCAGGAACGGCTAAAGGCCATATACCGCCGAGCCGACAGTCTCTATCATCTGACCCATTCGACTCCAGTTACCGATAGCCTGGCGCAGACGGGTTTTGGGGCCGTGATCGACGGGATTCGTGCCTTGCCTGGTCATCCGGAAAAGGATACGTTGCTGGCCGGCGCCTTTCTCAGAAAAGGCATCCTTATGGATGCGGCAGGCAATTTTGCCGGAGCCAAGGCTTGCTATGCCGGGGCGTTGAACAGCAACCCACAGCTGGATTCGCTGAGCTTTGTCGCCGAAGTCTATCTGGGGGCGATCTATTATAACCTCACGCATTTCGATAGTGCCCATTATTTCCTTATGAAGGCCCAGGCGTTTGCAGGCCGTTTCAACGATCAGGACGACGAGGTGCGGTTGTACAATTCGCTCGGAGTGCTGTATTTCGATAACGGCAATTACGGAGAGGCAAGGGATTATTTCGATAAGGCGCTGGGCATCGTAAAGGGCAAAAAGCCGTTGGATCTCCCGTTTATGGTAAGCCTGGAGTTGAATATAGCGACCGCTTCATCACGGCTGGGACAATACCAGGAGGCGCTGAATACCTACCGCGAGCTGCTGGGCTACCACATTTATAGCAACGACGTCTACATGAACATGGGGAATGCCTATGGCGCATTGGGCGATAATGCGGCGGCCCTGGCTAATTATCATCGCGTCGATGCGAAGAAGGTACCGGCGGTACTGAACGAGATGGCGTCGCTTCAGGAGCAACTGCACCGGCTCGACTCCTGCCGGTGGTATCTGCAGCAATTGCAGACGGCGGCGAAAAAAGATCCCGGGAATGTTCCGGTGATGGATTTGGGTGTGAATGCACTCATAGAATCGGAGCTGCTGCGCGATCAGGGGCAATATATGCCTGCGCTCGAGTGCCTGCAGAAGGCCATCGGCATTTTTTCGCACAATTTCCACAACCCTGATGTTTATTCCGATCCTGGCGAGTTTTCAGGCACCTTTGCCGATTACCGGCTATTCGACGCCCTTGTCGAAAAAGCCGAAGACTTCCGGACGCTTTACGGCTCGCGGCCGGACAAACGATACCTCCAGGCTTGTTTTTCGGCTTACAGCGCGGCACTATCGCTTTTGCGTTATATCGAAAAAAGCTATGCCACCGACCAGTCCAAGCTGTTCCTGAAAAAGGAAAGCGGTCCCGTGCATGCCGCCGCTTTACAGGTTTGTCTGCAGCTCGACAGGCTTTATCCTGATTCGGGGTATAAGGAGCAGGCGTTCCTGATCAGCGAGCGGAGCAAGGCTTCCGTGATCACCGCCAATCTGGAGGAAAAGGCGTTTACCGCCGGCGGGGCCGGTGGGCAGCTGTTGCAGCAGGTGAACGACGATAAATACAATATCGCGCGGCTGAATGTCAAGAGTGAAACGACCACGGACAGCGCCGAGCTGGCAGCCATCACCCGGGAGAAAGAAGGCGATGAGCTGGAGCTGTCGCGACTGGAACACGCGCTGGAGCAAAATGGGGAATATTACCAGCTGAAATATGGGGATGCCGCCGTGCGCGTGGGCGATCTGCAAAAAGAGTTGGCGGGCGGGCAGGCCCTCGTCAGTCTCTATGCCGCGGACAGCGTACTCCATGTATGGGTGGTCACTCCCCACCAATTTACCTATTTGCGAATCGATAGCCTGGCAAGTCTTCAACGCGAAGTGGAAGCCTGGCTTACTGCCCTCAAGACTACCGGGAATGGCCATCGTTTTCATGGCGAGGCGATCGGCAACCGACTTTACTCACGACTGATCCGGCCGATCCAAAACGTAACCGATGCGGCCGAATGGATCATAGTGCCGGATGGGTTTCTGTACCTCCTGCCCTGGGAATCGTTGCCCGCCGATGCGGAAGGGGAGCGGCGGCTGGTGGAGACGACGACGATAAGCTATCGCTGGTCGTCAAAATTGCTAAGATCAGGGGAAGGGAAGCCGGACGGGCGGAAGTCGGACGGGCACCCAAGACAGGGGGGCGCCGACGGTCCGGCGGGAGAACGGCCCGAGCGCATCCTGAGCTTTGCACCATTTGCTGCTTCGGGAGCCGCGGGAGCCGACGGCCCCTTCAGCAGGCTGCCCGCTTCCGCGGAAGAGATCGCGGGCTTAGCGGGGACCCATTACTTAAATGCACAGGCGACGAAGATGCAATTCCTCCACACCGTAGCCCGGTATCCGATAGTCCACCTTGCCACACATGCCGTGTCATCGCCCGACAATGCCGCAGCCTCCTTTATCGCTTTCTATCCCGCGAAACATTCGCCGATCGAAGACCGGCTGTACCTCGAAGAGTTGTATGGTCTCAACCTGGGCGCCACAAAGCTGGTGATCATCAGCGCCTGCGAGACGGGAGAAGGGGAAGTAGTGGCCCAGGAAGGCGTAATGAGCCTGGCCAGAGCCTTCGCCTATGCCGGATGCGCAAGCACGATCAATAGTCTTTGGAAAGCGGATGACCAGGCTACGTCTTTTATCCTGCGCCGGTTCTATGTCCATCTCCGGGCGGGCGAGAGCAAGGCGCGGGCATTACAGCTGGCGAAACTGGATTATCTGAAAAGCGATGCACTCGATAAGAGTCCGGCCTACTGGGCGCATTTAGTGCTTACGGGTGATAGCAGCGCCTTGTATCCGCGGAGTTTTTGGGCGAAAGGATGGTGGCTGTCGGTGGTGATCGGAGTGGGGGTGGGAGCGTGGGTGATGTGGGAGCGACTTCGAAAGAAAAAAAAGCCGACGATTTAAAACGCTTTAGTGTTTCGGGCCATTAGAGATCAAGCTTTACAGGGTACGTCGACTTTTTTTTTCAGCATTACTGCTCGGGTAGGAAACGGTTGTCCATCGGATTGGGTTTCATAAACGGGGCGGTTTTCCGTAGGGAGGATAGGGTAGGATCTTCAGAGGATTGGATGTTGGTTTCAGAAGTTCTCAGCGGAATTGGATGTCGTTGTTCAAGGGAATTGGATGTCGTTGTTCAAGGGATCTGGAGCTTGGTTTTCGAAAGGACTGGATCTTGGTTTTAGTTTTTAAGGCTTACAGGTTCTTCAAGGATAATGTAGGTTCTGACAAAAGTGGTACGATCAACTCATACATATATTAGTACAAGCCGCGCAACCTTACGTAACCGAAATAACTAAGAATCTTCTATTTATTTTCCTTGTATTGAGCGAGTCTGAGGTCGAAAAAGGACATTTCAGCCACTTTTTGATGATATTGATGATGGGGATCCGCCTTGATCTTCTCGAGGATGGGCATCGCCTGATTGACCTTTTTGCATGCTAACCAGCTGATTGCCAGGTAATATTCCGCCTCATCCTGGTAGAAATCGGTAGATGCCTGGGCGTTGGCGGCGATCACCTGTTCGAAATGGGTGATCGCATCGTCACAACGGTTCAGTTGCAGATCGGCCATGCCGGCCAGGAATTCGACCTGGTTGTCCCTGGCGCCTGTGGCGCCGGCCAGGGCGATAACCTTATTCCAATCCTTTGTATCATAAGCTTGTACGATGGGCGACTCCGTCGTTTCTCCCCGGGAAGTATTGAGGTTGTAGGCTCCGAAATAGCGTTCGTACAACGAGGAGGAGCTCACCGTGAGATACTTATAGAGTACCGTGCTGCTGGTGATCACCAGGATAAAGGCGGCGGCACGAAGACTGTATTTGCTGATGGACCGGATAATGGCCCCGGAAGATCTTTCCGCAGCCGGCTTTGTGGGCTGGTTTGCCGGGACGGCGATATATTGTTCGGTATGGGCTGGTTTTGCCGGAGCATTTTGCTCTTTCCGAAGGTTTTCTTTGATGAAAGCGACCTGCTCGTGCAACCCGGCATTGCGGACGGCGTCGACGGCAAGGTTGAGATAATACCATTCCTGGGCTGCCTGGGGGTCCCGATCGATCAGCTGTTCAGGGCTTGGAGAAGGCCGGCCCGTGCGGCTTTCATCCAGGTGATCGATCATTTTGCGTGTTTCTTCGGGTGTCATGGTATGGGCTATTTTAGGATTTCCTGCATCTGCCGGGCGATTGCAGGATTATCTTTTATTAAACCCGCAAGTGCCTGGAGGCATTTGTATTTCTTGTTGCGGACAACCTGCTCGTTGTCATAGGGCAGGTGTTCGACCATTTCTTTCATCGAGAGGTTCTCATAGTAGAACAAAAGCAGCACTTTCCGGCAGGATTCACCGAGCTGATCCACGAGTTCGCGTAGTTGACGTTTGCGTTCCATCTCGCTGATGTAATGGCTGACGTCGGCTTCGTTCTTATCGCGGCTCAATTCGAATTGCTTGTCGCGGAGACCTGACCGGTCGCGCTTTTTGATCTCATTGAACCAATAGTTCCTGGCGATAGAGTTCAGGAAGGTTTTGACGCTGGCCTCCCCACGGTATTTGCCCTTTTGAACGACTTCAATAAAGGCAACGACCGTTTCCTGGAAGATGTCGTCGGCGTCCTGCTCGCTTCCGCCGTGTTGCATGATAAAAGAACTGGTAGCCTGGGAATATTGCCGGTAGATGAACCGAATGGCTTCATTCAGCTCCCTGCCGGCACTGATAGCTGCAATCAGCTCTACATCAGTATATTGTTCCTGGGCTCTCATTAATTAGTCAATTCAAGGTAAAGTTTTGTAACCGTAGCGGGTAAAATAATCTTTTAAGCTTATATAATAAACGTTTTTGATGGCAGTGAATTGTATGCCATTTAGTTAGAGCATAAAGGCACATCTACGCGAATGGCGGGGGTGGGTTGGCAAGGTACTGATAATAAGTGAATTGAGGGGGACTAAGAATTTAATTTTTAATCCACCGGTTGAAGAAACTCCCAGGTTCGCAGGAGCTGGTCCATGCGTTGCCGGTTATCGCCACTCCGGGTGATATCGTGGGTGGCTCCCGGGTGGCGTACGTATTCCACCGGTGCGTTCAGGACCTTTAGGCTTCGAAACAGCATCTCACCCTGGACAAACCCGGTGCGGCGGTCGCTCTCACCATGGAAGATGATCAGCGGCGTAGTGATATTGATTTGTTCCTTGAACCTACGAATTTTTCGAAATTTTTTAGGGAAATTCGTGCTATGGCTGCTAAAACCAGGAAATCCGATATACCGAGATATGAGCTGGGAGATTTCCGGCATTTACACCGGGTGCCAGGCGGGAGTACGGACTTTGGTTGTAACCAGCTGGAACGGTCGAAGTTCATCGATGGGTTTGAACTGTATTCGAGCCAGGGGTTGATAGGATCCGTGGGACCCTTGCGAAGTGCATTTTATCGCGTAAGCATCACTGTGAGCGGCGAGCTGGACATGCAGATCGGGTTGGAGCACTATCGGCACCAACCACGGACGCTTTCTTTTACCTTTCCCGATCAAATCTTTTCAAAAAACAATATCAGCGCCGATGCGTCGGGCTATTATATGCTTTTCAAGGAACATTTCCTTGGTGAGCTGTTGCCTGGGTCGCGGCTGCCGGAAGAGTTTCCTTTTTTGAGCATCATGGGGACGCCGCTTTTCCAGGTGACGGAAGAGGAGCTGACGGGCGTGGTGGCGCTGGTGCAGCGGATCGATGAGGAGGTCCGTGGGGAGCGGCCGGAGCGGGGCAAGGCGGTGCAGCATTATCTGTATTTGGTGTTGCTGGAGGCGAAGCGGAGCTATCTGCGACAGGGGCTCGACAAACCCGCGCCGGTGGCCGCGGGCCCTGCGCTGGTGGGACGGTTCCAGAAGCTCGTGGGTACGCATTTCCTTACAACTCGTACGGTGGCCGAATATGCCGCGTTGCTGGCGGTGAGCCCCAACCATCTCAACAAGATCGTTAAGGAGGTCACGGGGAAAACGGCGAGTGATAGCATCAGCGAGATGCTGGTACAGGAGGCGAAGTCGCTATTGCGGTATACGGACAGCTCCATTGCCGAGATCGCCTATAAGCTCGATTTTAGTGACCCCGCATCCTTCAACCGGTTCTTCAAGGGTGGGACGGGGGAGACGCCGCTCGTGTGGCGGAACCGGCACGCATGATCCGGTCTATACAAAGCCGGAATGGGTCAATAATAGTAGGCCCACCACGGCGGAACTTTGTCGTAAATAATTCGATTTATGACAATGCAAGACAAAAAGATCGTAGTGGCCGGCGGGACTTCGGGTATCGGGCTGGCGACTGCACGAAAATTTAAACTACAGGGTGGAATCGTGACGGTCACAGGACGGAATGCAGAAAAACTCCGGGCTGCAGCGGACCTCGGGTTAAAGACCGCAGCGCTGGATAGCAGGGATCGGAAAGCGCTCGACGCATTCTTTGCGAAACACGGGGCTTTTGATCACCTGGTGGTCGCGGTGAGCGGGGGCAAGGGAATGGGCGAATTTGCGAAATTGCCGCTGGCTGAGCTGCGGGAAGGTTTCGAGGAAAAGTTCTGGTCGCAGCTCGAAACGGTGCAGAGTGCGTTACCTTATTTACAAACGGGCGGCAGCGTGACGCTGATCACGGCGATCTCGGCGGTGGCGAAGCTGCCGGGTGTATCGGGGTTGGCGGCTGTCAACGGTGCGCTGGAGCTCATGGTGCCCATCTGGGCGCGGGAGCTGCGGACGATCCGCTTCAATGCCGTTAGTCCCGGGGTGATCGATACGCCGTGGTGGGATTTTGTACCCACGGAGGACCGGCAGGCTGCCTTTGCGCAATATACGGCGGGCCTTCCCGTGGCGCGGGCGGGACGGCCGGAAGAGGTCGCCGATGCGATTGTGTTCCTGGCGGGCAATGGATATATTACCGGGAAGATCCTCGGGATCGATGGCGGGATGGCCTAAGCCGCAGAGGCGCGGCCCGCAGAAATTTGTGTATATTCATGCAAAAGCCATTATGCATCCCCGATTGTCTTTTGCCTGGGCGTTCCTTTCTTCTTTCAGCATATTATTGGCGGGCTGTGGCCGTACCGGTGGCGATGAACACCGTCGGGATTCGTGGCCGGCATATGGGGGCAGTTCCGCCAATATCCACTATTCCGCTTTGACGCAGATCGATACCGGCAATGCCGGCAAGTTACAGAAGGCCTGGGAGTATCACACCGGTGACGGGGATAGCATGAGCCAGATCCAGGTCAACGCGTTGGAGACCGGTGGGGTGTTATATGGCGTTTCGCCGCATTTGAAACTGTTTGCGCTGGAGGCGGCTACGGGCAAGCCGCAATGGGTTTTTGATCCCGCGCGGAGCGTGAATGGCGATACGGTGAAACTCGCCATCAATGCGTGCCGGGGGGTAGCATACTATCATGGCGCCGATGACAGCGACCAGCGGCTTTTTTATTCCGCGGGCCCCTGGCTGTATTGCATCGATGCACAAACGGGCAAGCCTGTGGCCAGTTGGGGGGACAGCGGGCGGATCGATCTGCATCATGATCTGGGCCGCGATGTCCACAATCTCTATGTCGCGGGCACTACCCCCGGAATGATCTATAAAGACCTGATCATTATCGGGGACCGGGTGGACGAGGGCGCAGCCGCCGCACCGGGACATATCCGGGCCTACGATGTGCACACCGGTAAGCTGCGCTGGATCTTTCACACGATACCGTATCCCGGCGAAGAAGGCTATACGAGCTGGGACGATACAGCAGCATATCAACATCTGGGCGGCGCCAATAGTTGGGCGGGTTTTAGTCTCGACGAAGAGAAGGGTATCCTGTTTGCGCCGGTGGGTTCGGCTTCCTATGATTTCTACGGCGGCAGACGTCTTGGCGATGATCTTTTTGCCAACTGTGTGCTGGCGCTCGATGCGGCCACGGGCAAACGCCTCTGGCATTTTCAGACGGTGCATCACGATCTCTGGGACCGTGATCCGCCCACGGCGCCGATCCCGGTGAACATCCACAAAGACGGCAAGACGATACCCGCGGTGGTACAAACAACGAAGACGGGTTTTATCTTCTTGCTGGACCGGGCGACGGGAAAACCGATCTATCCGGTCGAAGAGCGGCCGGTGCCACAGGACAGCGCGCTGCCCGGTGAAAAGCTCTCGCCGACCCAGCCATTCCCGACGGGCATGCCCGTGTATGCACGGCAATCACTAACCGAAAAAGATCTCGATACCCTCGTGCCGGATTCTTCTTACCGGGACATCCGGCGGAGGCTGGCTGGGTATCATACGGGCCGGCTGTTCATTCCTCCGACGAGGGCGGGTACGGTGATCTTTCCGGGGTTCGACGGCGGCGGGGAGTGGGGTGGACCGGCTTATGATCCGGAGACGGGGCTGTTGTATGTCAATGCCAATGAGATGCCGTGGGTGCTTACCATGATCGATGCGAAGACGAACGAGGCGGCCATTGCCGAAGCCGGACAAGCGCCCAAGACGGAGGGGCGCCGGCGGTCCGGCGGGATGGCCAACGCTGCAAAGGTCACGGATGTCGGCACAGCCGGGGAGGCTTTGTATGAAGTGAATTGTGTGGTTTGTCACGGAAAGGATCACAAAGGGGGAGGAAATTTTCCGAGTCTGGTAGGTATTGGCAAGAAATACAATGAAGCTCAATTTCTCACGCTGATCAATTCGGGCCGTCGGATGATGCCGGCGTTCAAGCAGCTCAGCGAGGCGGAGAAAGGGGCTTTAGCAGCGTATCTGCTGGATGAAAAACGGAAAAGATCGGCGCTGTTTCTGGATAGTGGCAAAACGGCCGACGATCCCTATTTCCACCTGCCTTATGACGCCACCGGCTACAATAAATTCCTGACCAAAGAAGGCTATCCTGCCGTGGCGCCCCCCTGGGGGACGCTGACGGCGATCGACCTCGACAAGGGGACCATCGTGTGGAAAGATACGCTGGGCGACTATCCCGAGTTCAAGGCCAGGGGTATCCATACGGGCACCGAGAACTATGGCGGTCCGGTGGTCACGGCGGGCGGCGTGCTGTTCATCGCCGCTACCAGCGACGCAAAGATCCGGGCCTATAACAAACGTACGGGGCAGCTGCTGTGGGAGGGCGATCTGCCGGTGGCGGGTTTTGCCACGCCGAGCGTTTACGCGGTCGCCGGGAAACAATATGTGGTGATCGCCTGTGGTGGCGGAAAGCTTCATAAAAAGTCGGGCGATTCGTATGTGGCGTTCACGTTACCGTGAGTCCGCAGGACGCCGCCGCGGGCCTATATCTATTGCACGACCGTTCATTTACGAACACTTTCGTACTAAAAACGAACATCTTCGTAGATGGTAATCGTTTAAAGTCCTGATAGCCAACACGGGCGATTTTGGCATCGTAGTGGGTTGACCGATAGTATCTGTCAACATCAAAACCACGCGTATGAAAAAACTGTTCTTTCCCCTTCTCTCTTTTTTGTTCCTGGCGGCCTGCGAGGTCCCGAGACAGGCCAGCGAAAACATGAACGATTCCTATCTGATGCACATCGACTGTGTTCCCGGGGCAACCACCCGGAATGAGGTCCTCTTGTTGCTGAAGCGTGGGCATGCCAGGGATGTCAAAGTCGATGAGGGCGGCAGCAGCTTGATGATCGAGGCTGCCTATTACAAGGCCGACAACGACATCGGATTTTTGCAGGAAATCGCCGATGATATCCGGTTGATCAGTTCGGTGGTTGAGGTCGATATCCGGGACAACCCCAACATGGTGAAGCAGCCACGTTGACGGCCGGCCGTGCACTGGGCGCACCCGGCTTCCTTATTTCAGCATGTTTCCATTCTGGACGACCCATTTCAGAAGGGCATTGTTTTCGTCCTCGAGCTGGAGCTTGCGGCAGATCGTATGGCGGTGGTTCTTGATGGTATAGCGACTGAGATGCAGGGTCTCGGCGATATCGATGGTCGTCTTTTTCTCACGGATCAACCGGAGGATGCGGAGTTCGATATCCGTAAAGATCGCATTCGACCGGAGATAGGCTTTGCCGGCCTGGTCGTCGGTCTGCAGCCGGCTCATCACGAGCTGAACGCCGGCCAGCAGCTGTGTCTCATCGATAGGTTTGATGATGTAATTGGCAGGGAGAGTGGCCGCCGCCTGTTCGATGATGCTTCGATGCTGGTATGAGGTGATATAGATGACCTCGAAGGCAAAACGGCGGCGTAGTTCAGTGATGAGACCGATGCCCGAAAGCTCCTCCTCAAGCTGGATGTCGCAGAGCAGGAGATGCGGCAGGAAGTCTGCCATGGCATTGTGTGCTTCGCCGGCCGAGACGGCGACCCTTGTATCGCATTCGAAATGGGTATTCAGCAGCTTTTCAATAAATCGGCCGATGATGATCTCATCTTCAATAATCAGTGTCCTTACCATGTGCGTCGTAGCGTAGTATTGGTGAAGTTTCTTGTTTAAAAGGTATTGTAAAACAATAGCTTAATCCGTTGTCGGTAGTTACAGACATTTGTCCGTTCATCTGCCGGGTGAGATCCCGGATCAGCGGGATGCCCATCGTAAACCGTTCCCCGTGGTCCTTGGTAGCAATCCCTATGCCGTTATCCGAGTAGATAAATTGCAGGGCCTGGTCGTTGATCGTGACAGCCTGGACCCGGATACAGGGATCGGGATGGTCTTTAAAGGCATGCTTAAAAGTATTGGTGAACAGTTCGGATAGGATGAGGCCAAAGGACAAGGTATGTTTGTCGCCAAGCCGGAGATCACCGGGAATATCCTGGATGATGCGGGTCTGTTCGCGCGTGTCGTAGATCTTTTGCAGATGGGCCGCCAGTTCGGCGATGAACTCGCAAAGGCCTACACCGCGGCCTTGCTCGAAGTTAAAGAGTTTTTGGTTGACGAGCATCATCGCTCTGATCTTGCCGATATTGCCTTTGAGCATGTCGCGCGCGGCGCCATCGCGGACCATGGGTAGCTGCAGGCTAAGCAGACTATAGAGCAATTGGAGATTGTTCTTTACCCGGTGGTTGAGCTCATTGATGAGCGTCTCGATCTTGGTATTCCGATCTGCCAGCAGCTGTTTTTGTTTTTGGAGCCGGCGGTTGGAGATGCCGAGCTCCTCGGTCCGTTCCGCTACCTTTTTCTCGAGAATGCTGTTCTGATGTTGTTGGAGCTGGTTGAGTTGTTCCAGCGCCGCTAATTTGGCGACTTCGTGAAGGCGCATTTCTTCTTTGAGACCCGTGGAAAACAGGAGAACCACGGTGAGGATCAGGCAGTCCGCGACGAATCCAGTACTCGTCAGAGCCCGCTCATGATGCAGCAGGGCATTAGCGGCCACGAATAAGCCGGTCGCACCGCATAGCATGATACCATACCCCAGATAGCGTTGGGCAAGGCTAAGACGCGACCAGCAACTATAGATCGCTCCTATGATAAAAACCAGGACCACCGGATTCTCGACATAGTGGATCAGGTTCGTAAGCCGGTAATCGCCGGTGAAATAATCGGTGAAAAAATTGAAGAGCGAGGTGACGGCGATGAGCACGGGGAGCCAACGGCACCAGCGATAGAAGCGGGGAAAATCCGTTTTTAACCGCCAGAAATCCACGACAAGGAAATACATCCCCAGTAAGCCGGCATGGAGAAAATGGACATTCAGGAGCCAGCCCGCAGCAGGGTCTTCCGGGACAAACCATTCGATCCAGTAGCCTTTGGCTCCGAGCACGTAGAGCCCGATGCCGCTGATGAACAGAAGCAGCCAGCCATAAGGACGAAAGCGGCTGACGATCCAGGATACGAAGGTATATATGAAGAAAAGGATCACCGCTCCCATGAGCGCTGCATCGGAGAACAACCGGAGGTGGTCGTTTTTGTAAAACGCTCGCCGGGATTGGAGTGCGAAATCGTAGATGGGTTGAAAATGTTTGGTGTGATGGACCTGAAGCAAAAGCGTATAGCTTCGGCCGGGCGCCAGTGGCAGCATCGTATGAAAACGGCCATCGTCGGGGTCCAGCTCGCTACGGGCCCGAAAGGCGCCAGCCACCTTATGCACGACAAGACCGCTGTCCGAATAGAGATAGACATCGACGTAAGTAAGGTTGTCGAAGGTAAGCACCTGCCCGGGATTCATGGCGGTGTCCGTATAGAAGCTGGTGCGCAGCCAATAATAACCCAGCGGGTTGCCTTTGGCGGCTACCGCGAGTGGAACAAAGGCAGAGGGGCGGCGGTATAGATCGTCCGCCGGAAGCAGACCGGTCGAGTCCTGAAAAATGCTGAAATATGGCGCAAGCGCAACCGGTTGCCCGGTGAGCAAGGGTGGGGAAAGTGGGTGGCTTGCGACAGGTTCCAGGCCAAAAAACAACATTGCCAGGAACAGGTGGCCTGCAGCTTTTAATAAGGACATGTCTCGGAGCATTCAAATTAAAAGTACGACAATTAAACGGCCAGGGATGGGTGGTAGTACGTAAAATGTCAACTAGGACCCCAGGGTCTGTCGGGTTGAGCCGGTGAGCGTGGACTATTTTCCATCAAGGCTATTTGTATTATAGTAATTTGATATATGAAAAGAAGGTAAGCGGACAGGACGGTTTATTTTGCGGGAGTCCGATGGAGCCGCCCATGAGAAAACCGAACAGACCGGTGCATCGAAAGCGGACGACTGAAAAACGAGATAGCGTACATTTAATTGATCATCAGATAAATCTGAATCTGGCATATCCTTCGCAGCGAGTCGCCCATGTTAGTGAACTTCTTCAAGATCGCCTACCGGACTCTGCTTAAGAACAAAGTCTTTTCGCTGGTTAATATCTTCGGGCTGGCCATCGGCATGGCCGCCTGTTTCTTCATTTTTGCCTATGTCCATTTCGAGTCCAGCTATGACCGCTGGCATGCCGCTGCCGCGGATATCTACCGGGTGAATGTCTCTTATGGCGGTAGTTTTGCGAATGGTGAATTCCCTGCTACGGCGACGAATCATCCGGCGGTGGGTCCGGCGATGCAAAAAGATTTCCCCGAGGTCAGGGCTTTTGCGCGGGTCGTGCCGTCGAATATCTTCTTTTCGGGCACGACCCTGAGCTATACGGACCCCAGGCGCGAGACCGTGAGCTTTAACCAGGACCGGATGTTCCTGGCCGATTCCAGTTTTCTCACGATGTTCAACTATCCCTTTGTGGAGGGTGATCCTGAACGGGCGCTGCGTGAGCCGCGCACGGTGGTGATCTCGCAATCGGCGGCGAAGAAATATTTTGGTGCGGCCGATCCCATGGGGAAGACCCTTACATTCAATGCGGGAATGCCCTTGAAGATCACGGGTGTCTTTAAAGATGTACCCGAGAATACCCATTTGAAATTTGACATGCTGATGTCGTTCACCACCCTGGGCGGTGGTTTTGACGTGTTATGGAACTGGCCGGAGTTCTATACCTATGTGCGGCTCGCGCCGGGTGCCGATCCCAGCCGGGTCGAGGCGAAATTCCCGGCCTTTGTGGAACACTATCTCGGCAAGGCGCAGCGGGAACTGGCCTTTCAAACCTATTTCCATTTACAGCCATTGGCGGATATCCATCTTCATTCACAAAAGATCAAGGGGCCGGAGGCAGGTGCGAGCGAAGAAGAGATGGCGTTTCTGACCCTCATCGGCGTGTTGATCCTGGTGATCGCCTGGATCAATTACATCAATCTGTCCACGGCCAAGTCGACCGAACGGGCGAGGGAAGTAGGGCTGCGCAAGGTGGTCGGGGGACGACGGGCGCAGATCATCGGTCAGTTCCTGCTGGAATCCGTTCTGATCAATCTGCTCGCGTTGATGTTGGGTGCCGCTATCGTTTGGATCTGTTTTCCTTTCTTCGGCGGGTTCATCGGAAGGGATATCAGCCATGGCACCCCTGACGCCGGCATCTGGCATGCGCCGCTTTTCTGGATCACGGTGGTGTCGATCTACCTGGTGAGCGCGCTGGTGGTGGGCGCTTATCCGGCATTCATTTTGAGCGGGTTCCGACCCGTGGCGGTGCTGAAGGGGAAATTCGTCAATTCCGGGAAAGGGATGGCGTTGCGGAAGGCGTTGGTGATGGTACAGTTCGTGCTGAGTCTGCTGCTTATCGCCGGCAGCATTACGGTCTATGCACAGCTTTCGTATATGGAGCATGCATCGGCCGGCTATAACAAGGACCAGGTATTGGTGGTCAAGGCGCCGGCGATCACGGATACGACCTTCCGCAAAAGGATCGCTGTTTTCAAGACAAGACTGTTACAGGACCCGGCAGTGAGTGATGTGGCACCCTCTTCCGATATCCCGGGCAAAACGGTGGTCGGACGTAATTTCGTACGCAGGTCCATCGACGACAAAACGCATAACCTGGCGACCTATATCTCCGATGTCAACGAAGATTTTTTCAAGACCTATGGAGTGGAACTGGTCGCCGGACGTAATCTGGAGCAGAGCGCCGATACCGTGGATCCTTTTAATGTGAAGGGAACCGTGGGCGTGATCGTCAACGAGAAGGTAGCGAAGAGCCTGGGCTACCGATCCGACGCGGACGCGCTCAACCAGGATGTCATCTTCGGTTATGGGCCGGGGGGAGTACCGGCGAAGATCGTGGGCATAGTCCGCAACTATCATCAGCGGTCATTGAAAGAGGATTATGATCCCATGCTGTACTGTTATCCGGCGCACGATAACTGGAGCTATTTTTCCGTGAGGATGTCGACGGAGCATCTGTCGCAGACATTGGCTTCGATCTCGGAGGCCTATAAGACCATCTTCCCCGGTAACCCCTGTGATTATTTCTTTCTCAACGAATATTTTGACCGGCAGTACCAGAGCGATCAACGATTCGGCAAGGTCTTCGGTTTGTTCACCATCCTGGCAATCTTTGTCGCCTGTATCGGACTGCTGGGACTGTCGAGCTTTATGATCCGGTTGCGGACCAAGGAGACGGGTATCCGCAAGGTATTGGGAGCAAGCGTCACCAGCCTGGTGCTATTGTTCAGCAAAGACTTCATCCGGCTCGTGGGCTGGGCTTCGATGATCGCTATTCCCGTGATCTATATCGGGGCAAGCCGGTGGCTGCGCGGTTATGCCTTTCATATCGGAGTGGAATGGTATATCCTGGCATTGCCGCCGTTGTTATTGCTTACAATCGCCCTGGCGGTGGTCGGGGTACAAAGTATAAAGACGGCACTGAGCAATCCTATCGAGAGTTTAAAAATGGAATAGTGGCGCGCCGGCGGTCCCGACGGCACTCCGGGAGGTTGGGGCGGGCATGGGATTTGAAGGGCTGCTGGTATGGCAGACTCTACCGCGCTGGATGACGACTTACATTGGTATAAGGACGCCGTCATTTATGAACTGCATATCAAGGCGTTCTGCGATGGCGATGCGGATGGTATCGGAGACTTTCAGGGATTGCTGCAGAAATTGGACTATCTGCAGGATCTTGGGGTGACCACCATTTGGCTGTTGCCGTTTTATCCCTCACCGTTACGCGATGATGGCTATGATATCGCCGATTATTATAGCATCAACCCTTCCTATGGGGACATTTCCCAATTCAAACATTTGATGAAAGAGGCGCATCAGCGCAATCTGCGGGTCATCACGGAGCTGGTCATCAACCACACGTCCGATGCGCATCAGTGGTTTCAGCGGGCGCGGCGTGCTCCGAAAGGTTCGAAGGAACGGAGCTATTATGTCTGGACAGATGATCCAACCCAATATAAGGACGTTCGGATCATCTTTCAGGATTTCGAGAATTCGAACTGGACCTGGGACCCGGTGGCGGAGCAATACTATTGGCACCGGTTCTTTCATCATCAGCCGGATCTCAATTATGACAATCCCGAGGTGCAGGAGGAGGTCTTCCGGATCATTGATTATTGGTGCAAGACGGGTGTGGATGGCTTCCGGCTGGATGCGGTGCCTTACCTGTTCGAACGCGAAGGCACTAACGGGGAGAACCTTCCGGAAACTCACGCTTTTTTGAAGAAACTTCGGAAACACCTCGATTCCAACTATCCCGGTACGGTGATGCTGGCCGAGGCGAACATGTGGCCGGAGGATTCCGCGTCGTATTTCGGTAACGGGGATGAATGTCATATGAACTATCATTTCCCGGTGATGCCGCGGATGTTCATGGCATTGCAGATGGAGGACCATTATCCCATCACCGATATCTTCGATCAGACGCCGGAGATCCCGGCTACCTGTCAATGGGCGATCTTTTTACGCAACCACGACGAGCTCACGCTGGAGATGGTCACCGATGAAGAGCGGGACTATATGTACAAGGTCTATGCCCGTGATCCCAAGGCGAGGATCAACCTGGGTATCCGGCACCGCCTCGCGCCCTTGCTGGACAATAACCGGCGGAAGATAGAACTCCTCAACTCGCTGCTTTTTGCGCTGCCGGGGACGCCGGTGATCTACTATGGCGACGAGATCGGCATGGGCGACAATTTTTATCTGGGCGACCGGGATGGGGTGCGTACGCCGATGCAATGGTCCCCCGACCGCAATGCCGGCTTTAGCATGGCCAACCCCCAGAAACTATATCTCCCGCTGATCCTCGACCCGGAATATCATTACGAATCCGTGAATGTGGAGACCCAGCGGAGCAATACGTCCAGTCTCTTTTGGTTCATGAAGCGGATGATCGCTGTGCGCAAGAAGTTCAAGACGTTTGGACGGGGCAATCTCCGGTTTGTGAGCGTGGAGAATCCCAAGGTATTGACGTTTACACGGACCTATGAGGAGGAGACGCTGCTCGTCATCGTCAATCTTTCGAAGTTCTCGCAGGCGGCGGAAGTCGACCTGCAGAGCTATAAAGGTTTTGTGCCGGTGGATGTCTTCAGCCGCAACCGGTTTCCTGTGATCCGTGATGACGGGCAATATTTTTTTACGCTGGCGCCTCACAGCTACAACTGGTTTGTGCTGGAAAAAGCGCACCCCGATATGGACGAGGAAAAGCCACTGCCGCTGTTGTTGATCCGTAAATGGGCGGGACTCATGGATGGCACGGCCAAAAAACAGATGGAGAACAGCATCCTGCCACGCTACCTGGTCCGGGCTAAATGGTTTATCCCGAAGGAACGGAATACCTACCAGGTGGTCATATCCGATTACACCGTGTTGCAGACCGCGGACGGGGACCATCCGATCTTTTGGCTGTTGCTGGAGATCACGGGTGACGATGGATTGCCGGGACTGTACCAGTTGCCCTTGTGGCTGGTGAAGGACGATGTGGTCCGACGGATTGCCGGGCCCTTCCCCGAGGCATTGATCGCGCAGGTGAAGTCGGAGGAAGGCGACGGTGTACTGGTGGATGCTTTTTACTCACCGGAGTGGCAGATGACGTTGTTGCAGAAGCTGAGCGGGACAAAGAATGGGCATGTCTCACCGATCGTGTTCGAAGGGAGTGCCAGGGTTCGGCAGCTGATGACGGAGAGGACCGATATCCTCCCGAAAGTGCATACTTCCGATCTTTACAATACGTCGATAGGCTATGATAACTTGTTCTTCTTAAAATTGTACCGGAAGGTAGATCGTTCGGTCAATCCGGATCAGGAGCTGACGCGGTACCTGAGCCGCGAGGTAAAATTCCCCTACCTGCCTGCATTTATCGGCAGCATCGAATGGAAGGACAAGCGCGGATGTATCGTACTGGGCCTGCTGGAGGAGATGATCGAGAATCACGGCGATGGATATGGATATTTCCAGGAGCGGATAGTCAATTATATCGAACGGTTGATTGCTTCGGAGAAAAACGGTCCGCTGCCGCAGGAGCGGCAAGGTACGCTGGCTAAGCCGCTGGCTTTTGAAGAGCTGGCGCCGGAGCTGCAGACGTTGATCGGTGCGCATGCGGCCGATCAGGCGCGGCTGATCGGTGTCCGTACGGCGGAGCTGCATCTGGCGCTGGCGGCGGGCACAGGGAAGGATATGAAGCCGGAACCATTTTCGCTGCATTATCAGCGATCGCTGTATTCTTCGATCACCTCGCTGGTGCGGGAGACGTATGAGAACCTCAGCAGACATAAACAGCTCTTGCCTGCCGGCATGCAGGAGCGGCTGGACCGGATCATCGCCTACCGGAGCGAGTTGCTGACGACGCTAAAGAAGATCTATGCGGGGAAGATGGATGTCTCGAAGTTGCGTATCCACGGCAACTATCATTTGGCGCAGATCCTGTTCACGGGAAAGGATCTCGCGATCAGCGATTACAGCGGGGATCCGGCGCTGAGCTTTAGCGAACGACGGTTGCGGCGGAGTGTATTTGTCGATCTGGCTTCGATGATCGCGAGCTTCCATGAGGTGGCGTTCGACGGATTTCTCGCCGACGTGCCGATCCATAGCGAGCAGACGCAGCGGCTCTTACCGATGGCGGGTTTCTGGGCGCATTATATCTGCGGATTTTTTATGCGGGCCTATAAGGAGCGGGCAAAAGGAACGATGCTGATCCCTGCCGGCGAGTTCGATTTCGAGACCCTGTTACAGTATTTTGTCGTGCAGAAGGCGATGACCATTTTTAACAGCTATCTCAAGAAAGACCCCAAACGGGTGATCATTGCCCAGGCGATGTTACGAGAGGTGCTGCGGCCCCGGGCCGAGGAGGCGGTAAGACCTGCCGCGACTATAAGCGGCGGGCCCGGAT
Organism: Chitinophagaceae bacterium; assembly: GCA_025934485.1. Lineage (GTDB taxonomy): Bacteria > Bacteroidota > Bacteroidia > Chitinophagales > Chitinophagaceae > Puia. The sequence goes on along the minus strand of JAICXX010000045.1, from coordinate 11,008 downwards.
CTCCAGCTGGGCCGTTAGCAGAGCCTAAACTCACGCCTGCCGAAGTCGCCAGTGAGCCCAAATCCGCGCCCGCCGAAATAGTGAAAGAGCCAAAACCTGCGGATGTGCAGGCCGAACAACACTAAGCTATTTTTTCCAATCCCATAGAACGACATCCCACTGATCCATTTCGTCGCGGTGGGTGGCTATGCGCCGGAAGCCTACTTTCTCATGGGCTTTGAGCGAGCGGGGGTTGGCCGTGGAGATCTCCGTTGCCAGCAGATCGAACTGCGTGTTGAAATGACGGCGATGGAACTGATAGAGCATGTCGACGAGGCCCTGGCCTCGATAGGCTTGAGCTACGCAGATCTGGCCGCAGTAATAGATCTTTTGCTGACCCAGCGGCCGGCCGTCGTATTCGATCTTCGAGATCAGGTTGTCGGTCGGCGCCATGGGCGGGTATACCTCGACGCAGGCCGGGGAGAGTGAAAGACAATAGGCGGCAACGAAGTCGCCGTCTTTGACGACCACGGAGGGGATCACGGCATGGATGGCTTTGAGAATTTCCGGGGTATAGACCCAGGTGACGAAGCCTTCTTTGTCTTTCTCCTCGGCGGAGAGGGTCGATTTCAGATTCGCCTTAGACAGGGCGGAGATGAGATCTATTTCCCGATCCGTGGTGACTATTTTGGCGGTGAGCATGGGTCTTTTTTAGAATAGAGAGATCTGGGTGGAGGACGGTTTGGACTGGCCGGCGGCGAGCGCCTTGCGACGGCGGGCTGCGGATATCGCGACGGCCGGGGACACGGGAGGCGCCGCGGCCGGAGCCGGGGCTGGTTTGCGGTTACCTTCAGGCGTCCAGGCGTGGCCTGGGATGCCGTGATAGGCGCCGTCGATGGCATAGACTTCCGACTCGTTGTGCCGCGAGGCGACGATGATCGTGGTGCCGTGCGCGCGGTCTTCGAAAAGCTGCTGCACCAGCTCGGGACGGTTGTTGTCCTGCGAGAGATGCGCGAGCAACAGGTGACTCATAAAAGGCGGGCGGTAGTCCAGGAATAACTCCAGCGCCTGCCCGTTGGACAGATGCCCATGACCGCCGCGGATGCGGTTCTTCAAAGGCCAGGGATAGCGGCCTTTCATCAGCATGTCTTCATCATAGTTCGCTTCGAGAAAGGCGGCATGACACTGGGTAAAATGCCGGATGAGGTTATCGCATACGACGCCGATGTCGGTGAAGATGCCGATACATACCGTGGGCGAAGCGACGGTGAAGCTATAAGGGTCGGAGGCATCGTGATTCTTGGGCAGGGCTTTTATCGTCAAACCGCCAATGGTGATCGCCGCCCCGGGATCGAATGCCCGCACGAGGTCCTGGTGCGGGGGAAAACGGCATTGATCCAATGTGGGCTGGGTGATGTACACCGGAAGCTGATAACGATGGGAAAGCACCTCCAAACCGCGGATATGGTCATCGTGCTCATGGGAAATAAAGATAGCCCGTACCCGGGACAGCGGGAGACCCATGCGTCGCATGCGCCGTTCCGTCTCACGGCAGGAAAGGCCGGCGTCGATGAGGACAGCTTCCTCCTGGTTACCAACATAGTAACAATTGCCGTTGCTACCGGAATTAAGCGATGCGATGAATAAAGTCATGGAAGGGCAAATTTAATAGTATTTTTATCGTTCTATACATATGTCGAGAATATTCCATGTTTCGCTATTGCTTTTGCTCTCGGCCTGGTGCCGGGCACAGAAGCCCTATCATGAGCTTTATCGTCCCGGTTTCCACTTCTCCCCCAAGGAGAAATGGATGAACGACCCCAATGGGATGGTACGGTACGACGGGGTCTATCATCTGTTCTTTCAGTATTATCCCAATGATATCGTCTGGGGACCGATGCACTGGGGGCATGCGACCAGCAAGGACCTGGTTCACTGGCAGCAGCAGCCGATAGCGTTGTATCCGGATAGTATCGGGTATATCTTCTCCGGCAGCGCCGTGATCGACAGCAACAATACCCTGGGCGTTGGCGCCAGGGCGATGGTAGCCATCTTCACGCAGCACGACCCCGAAGGGGAGAAGCGGCATACCAACAATTTTCAGAACCAAAGTCTGGCCTATAGCCTCGATAACGGGACGACCTTTACGAAGTATCCGGGCAACCCGGTGCTGAAGAACCCCGGCATCACCGATTTTCGTGATCCGAGTGTCAGCTGGTTTCCCAGGACCAGGCGATGGATCATGACGCTGGCCACAAAGGACCGGATCAGCTTTTATTCTTCGCCGGACTTAAAGGATTGGACCAAGGAAAGCGAGTTCGGTGAAGGCATCGGGTCACATGGCGGCGTCTGGGAATGTCCCAATCTGTTTCCGCTGGTGCGGACGGAACATGAGCGCGAGAAGACCTATTGGATACTGATCGTCAGCAACAACCCCGGCGGACCAAATTTTGGTTCTGGCACGCAGTATTTTATCGGCCAGTGGGATGGGCATGTGTTCAAGCCACAGGACACGGTAACCCGGTGGATCGACTATGGCCCAGACGACTATGCCGGTGTAACCTGGAGCAATACCGGCCGACGCCGGATATTCCTGGGCTGGATGAGTAACTGGGAGTATGCTACCACGGTTCCCACGGCTACCTGGCGCAACGCCATGACCATTCCCCGGAATCTGTTCCTGGAAGAGACGGGCGGCAGGCTGTATGTGGCGTCAAAGCCCGCTCCGGAGGTCTACAAACTCTCGCGGCATACCACGGCGCTCACGCATCTCACGGTCGACAGTACGCGAAATCTAACGAATGTGCTGCAAGATACCGCCGGACGATATATCCTGAACATCCGGGGCGCTGCCGACGAGAGCGTCGATTTTGTGTTTTCAAGCGCGGCGGGGGAGAAGCTCATCTTTGGTTATAACCCTAATAAGAATCAGTATTGGATAGACCGCAGCGGCGCTGGCAACGTAAACTTCCATCCGGGTTTTGGGAGCACCTATACGGCGCCCAGGCTGAGCGACAACAACAACCTCGATCTGGAATTCGTGATGGACCGCAGTTCGCTGGAAGTCTTTGCCGACAACGGGGTGACGGTGATGACGGCGGTATACTTTTCCCGGGCGCCAATGATCCGGCTGCGGGTCAATACTACCAATGTGTATGTCATTAAGAAATTGACGTTGATGAAGCTGGCGTCGATATGGTAAATTTGGTACATTGGCGGCTACGCGACTTCGACAATATAGAGTTTGCGGCATCGGAGCGGATGACGCATGTATTCCCGCTTCATTTCCATTATGAATATATGATCGGCGTTTCTACGGCAGGGCTGCAGGAATTTGCCGATGGGGAAGGAACGTATATCGTTCCGCCGCGGTCCATCCTCGTGACGAACCCGATGCAATTGCATGCGCATTATCCGCTGAATGATATCGGTTGGAGTCACCGGAGTCTTTATCTCAGCCCGGACTTGATGCGCTATCTGCAGCCGGCCGGCGGACGGTTCGGCCGGATGGTCGTGCAGGATGAGGAGCTTTTTGCCGCGTTTATGCGTTTGCATGATGCCGCATCCCGCGATGCCGCGAAGACCGGAATTGCAAAGCCGGCGCGGGCTTCGTTGGCCGATAAAGCAGTGGCCCCGCTGCATGCCGCGGAACTCGGCACGTTGGTCGCGAGGTTATTTGCGGTGGCGGGCTTCGAAAATGGGCCGCGGGATTCGGCGCTGGCCGCCCGTATAATCGAGGTTCGCGAGTGGGTGTCGGACCATTGTGCGGACAAACTGGGCCTGGACGGGCTGGCAGCGCGATTTTCGTGGGATAAATATCAGCTCATCCGGCAGTTCAGGAAATACACGGGCGTTACGCCGAATGCCTATTTGAAGATCGTTCGGGTGGAGCGGGCACGCCGGTTATTGCGGCAGCAGGTTCCGGTGGTCGAAGCAGCATTGGAGGCGGGGTTTTATGATCAGGCACATTTTCATCACGCCTTCCTCGAATATACGGGGATGCGGCCTGCCACCTATCGCGGCTCGGCAGGCTTTGGTGAAAAGTAGCTGCCTCGCAGGTCGGACATCCGGTGTATCGATAGCGGACAGACTTTACCCGACGACGTTTGTAAGAGGTTTGTAACCATGAAGTTATGTTTCGGCATTGGATTGGGTTGCAGATAGATATGTTCCCGACTTTTTTCAAATCCGCGTGGCGCGCGATCCTTCGCGGCAAAATATATAGCCTCCTCAATATATTAGGTTTGTCCATCGGAATGGCGGTAGCCTTGGTCATCGGACTATGGGTACATGACCAGTATCGGTGGGATCGATATTTGGCGGGGTTTGACCATGCGTTCCAGGTAAAGACGAGCCGCAGTAACCATGGGGAGATACACACTTTTTCCAATAGCAGCATGGCGCTATGGGATGCTTTGCGGCGCGATGTGCCGGAAGTGGCTTGCGTGGCTCCGGCGTTTGGACCGGTGAGTAATATGCTTGGCGTCGGAACAAAAAGCCTCTATCCGGAAGGGCTTGTCGTAGGCAGCGAATTCCTAGACGTCTTTGGGTTTCCCATGATTGCGGGTGATCCGCATACGGCATTGAAGGATGCCAACGCCATCGTGCTCACCGAATCGATGGCCCGCGCGCTTTTTGGAAGCACGAATGTGCTGAACCGGTCGCTGCTGATCGACGGCAATACTCCACGCCGGGTGACGGCGATCGTGAAAGACCTGCCCGATCATTCCACCTTTAATTTTAGCTATCTGAGCGTTTTCGATGCCGCCAGCGCCGAGGGCTATTGGAAAACGGCGCTCACGGATTGGAAACAGGACTTTTGTCCACTGTATGTTTCGTTGAAACCGGGTACGAGCTATGCGCAGGTCGAGTCTAAGATCAGACTGCTGGTGAAACGATATGCGCCGGAAGTTTTCCGGGAAACGCAGGCTCAGGTCTCGATGCAACCGATGAAAGACTGGCGGTTGTATACGGAATACAAGAATGGCGCGCCCAGCGGCGGCCTCATCGACTATATCCGGCTGTTCTCCATCATCGGGGTCCTGGTGCTACTGATCGCCTGCATCAACTTCGTCAATCTGTGTACGGCCCGCAGCGAGAAGCGGGCAAAGGAGGTAGGTATCCGAAAGGTGATTGGTAGCTCGCGCCGCGCATTGATCCTTCAGTTCCTGGGGGAAAGCCTGCTGCTGACGCTGATGGCCTTTGTGTTGTCGCTGGTGCTGGTACAGCTGGCCCTGCCGGCGTTCGACAATCTAACGAAAACGAACATTCGTATTCCCTGGACAAGCCGGAATTTCTGGCTTATCCTGGTGGGTTATGTGCTTGTCACGGCATTGCTGGCGGGGATCAGACCGGCATTCTATCTCAGCTCTTTTGTGCCGGCAAAAGTGCTCAAAGGCGGGGGTGGTGGCACGGGCAGTAGCTGGCCGAGGATGATCCTGGTCGTGGTGCAGTTTTCCTGCTCGATAGCACTGATCATCGGCACCGTAGTGGTCTATCAGCAGTTGGAATACGCCCGGGCGCGACCCCTCGGTTTGAACCGGGAGCGGCTGATCACCACCGATGCCGCCTATTACCCTTATAAGGCCCTGAAGCAAGAGGTGATGCGATCGGGAATGGTCGTCAGCATGACGAAATCGAATGTGGGTCCCATGCATATATTCATACGGGAATCAATAGACCACTGGCCCGGGCGGCAGCCCAATGAAGCACTGATGATGGCGACGAATAATGTGGCCGATGCGGATTATTTCAAGACCCTGGGTACGCCACTCGTGGCAGGGCGGAATTTTACCGGCAACTATGGTACGGATAGCACCGATGTGATCCTGAACGAAGCGGCGGTGAAGCGCATGCGGCTGACTCAGCCCATAGGCCAGTTCATCTATTGGAGCGCACCGGGTGCACTACAACGGTTGCGTATTATCGGGATCGTGAAAGATGCCCTTGGTGAGTCGCCCTGGCGACCGGCAGAGCCCACGATGTATCTTTATCGGCCTGAATGGTGTTTTGCCCTGACCTATCGCCTCGCGCCCGGGGTAAATACGGCAGTCGCGTTGGCCACCCTGAAGACGATCTTCGAAAAGATCGATCCACGGACTCCCTATACTTATACGTTTGTAGATACGCAATATGCCGCCGAATTCGATACGGAAGCGTTGATAGGCAGGCTGGTGGCGCTTTTCGCTGTTTTGGCCGTGTTCATCTCCTGCCTGGGCCTGTTCGGGCTTGCTGCCTATAAAGCCGAACAACGCACGAAGGAGATCGGTATCCGTAAAGTGCTGGGCGCATCGGTGGTGCAGGTGGTTGCCTTGCTCGGCAAAGAGTTTTTGCTACACGTTGGCGTGAGTTTTTTGGTCGCCGCACCGATCGCCTATCTCTTTTTGGAGCGCTGGCTGCAGGGCTATTATTATCGCATTAGCATCGGCCCCGGGGTGTTCTTGCTCGCGGCCCTGCTGGCGATGGCGATTACGGCAGCGACGATAAGTTTTCAAAGCGTGCGGGCGGCGCTGATGAACCCGGTGAACGCGTTGCGTAGCGAGTAACCGGGCGACGCCCCGGGGGAAATCCCGCGCAATATTTTACAAGACTGCTTTTGGCATCGAAGCTACCTTTGGGTCTCAACAAATCCGAGTGTTATGCCTTTTGTACAGATCAATGTTTCCGCGGAGCTGGATGCGCCGGCGCGGAAGGCCATATCCGAGTCTATCCATGAGAGCCTGGTCGAGATATTCAGGATACCTGCCGACGATCTTTTTCAAACTATACAGGGATTGAACCGGGATTCGCTTGTCTTTCCTCCTGCTTACCTGGGAGTCGAGCATACTTTTCCTTTTGTCGCTATTCAGATCTTTTGCCGCGAAGGCCGGACGGTAAGCATGAAGGAGCAATTGTACGCGCGGATCGCCGGGCGGATTGCAGCACGCACACCGGTTGCCGCCGCCAATGTGTTTATCGTTGTGCTGGAGAATACCGATGCCAACTGGAGTTTTGGGAACGGCGTGGCGCAGATGGTCCGGGGAGCCGGGAAGGTGGGCGGGGCCGCGGGTAATGCTACGCCGGGTCTGCAGCGGCGGTCTTTGCTCACGGCGGAGCTGGGCGCGCGGCAGGTGACGAAGGTCCATGCACAGGAGATCCGGTTTGCGCCGGGCCAAAAGGCGGGATTGCATTTTCATCCCTGTCCCGTCACGGGATATATTGTAAAGGGCACGGCGGTGCTGGAGGTCGAAGGAGAGGATCCGCAGGTGTTGCCGGCTGGGTCGGCTTTTTATGAACCCGCGGGAGCGCGTGTCCGGCGATTCGATAACCATAGCGCGGAGCAGGAGATGATCTTTGCCGCGTTCTATTTGTTGGATGGAGACCAGAACCTGATCGAGATGATCAAAGAATAGCACACCTATGCCTGTTTCCTCGATGTAGGTTTTAACCCGCCGATGACGAAGCAGGGGTGGGTTTTCCCCACGATGGGCGCGGCACGCGGCATCACGATGGCGATAGGTGGTGGTGTCGTCAGCCTGCAGGTAGGCGGTTCGCCGGGAAAGGCGGGACCTGGCGGCATAACGGCCGGGCGATCCTGCGTAGGGCGGGCCTGCGCGACACCAGGACGTTCTTGCACGGGCATCTGACGTTCATGCGCCGGAATGGCGGCTCTTGCCGCGGGCGGCGGAGTAACGGAGACGGACGAACGACATGGCGCGGGCGCTGTAGCGGCTCCTACTGGCGCGGGCTCAGCGGCCATCGCAGGTTCGCGACGTTTTCTTTTGATAAACGTCGCTGTGGGTATTCGTTGCGGTGGCGGCGGCGTATTGATGATGGCCTGGGCTTCGGCGACGGCGGCCGAAGATTGCGGCATAGCGGTGCGACGGGCCATCCAATGCAGGCCCAGCAAGCCGAACAGCAGCTCGATCACACTCCCGTGAAGATGGATGAGCTCTCCGGAAGGATAGGGGAGTGTTAGATCGGTGCTGATACCGAACGAGTCGATACCATTCGCGACCTGTTTCGGGAGATATCCTTCAATCAGACAGTACAGTCCGCCACCTGCGGCGATGCAGCCCAGCAGGAGATACCAGCCGGTGAGGGCCTTCCAGACGCGTTTGCCCAAAAGACCCTTTGGTTCCGTGCGCGAAAGGCGGGGGCCGATGACGACTGCATAAAAGATACAAAAGAGGATCGTGACCGGAAGGGGGTCGATAGCCGGCAGCGAAAGCGGAATATCCAAAAAGACGATCATGAGGCGGAGGCTTCCCGCGGCGTCGACCATGGGGAAGAACGGGGCAATAAAAAATTGCTCAAATACTACCGAAAGCAACAATAGGAACGCCGCGATGAGCAAATTACCTCTCCGGGTGTTAGGGGGTAACATATGGTTATTTTAGGGTAGAGAGTGGTCATGCGGATCTTTTGGGATTGATTGTGATTTAAACGCCGATCTGACCGAAAGATATATAAAAAGATTGCCAAAGAACCGTTAAAATGGCCCGTAGGGGGAGAATTTGAATTCTAGGGATTTACCGCTATTTTTGGCCGGTGGCATTATCCTCGTTTTTCCGACGGTTACCGGGCCGGGGGCCTGTGAAATATCTCTACATAGCCATTCCGGTACTGGCCGTTGAATGGATCCTCTTCAAATGCTATTATCCTTTCGCGGATTTCTTTACCGACTCGTACAGCTATATCGAAGCCGCGGCGAATCATGATGCGATCGGCTACCGGCCGATAGGCTATTCGCTATTCCTGCGGCTGGTACATGCGGTGTGGACTTCGGATACCTTTTTGGTCACGGTGCAATATATGCTGGTGCAGGGAGCCTGTCTGGGTCTTTTTCTCACGCTCGTTCGCCGCTGCGGGCTGGGACCGCGCACAAGCAATGTGCTGCTGGCATTCGTGCTGTTGGATCCGACGATCCCCTATCTCTGCAACTATGTGTCCAGCGATGCACTGTTCGTAGGGTTGAGCATCATTTGGCTTACCGTATTAATGGGCCTGTTGCGCGCACCGACCTGGTGGCGGCTGGCGTTGCAGGTGGTCTTGCTTTTCGTGATATTCAATGTGCGGTATATTGCCTTGTATTATCCTGCCGTTGCTTCGCTGAGTTTTTTACTGCTGCGAAAAAAAGCGTCGGTGTACTTCAAGCTCACCGGGATTGCCTGCAGCATCGGCGTAGTGGTGATCTGCACGAACTGGATCAAGCGCATCACCTATGACGAAACGGGCGCCGAGACCTTTTCGGCGTTCAGCGGCTGGCAGATCGCGAACAATGCCTTGCATCTGTATCCCTTTCTCCCGGTGGATACGGCCGGCCTGCCTTCGCCGGCGACTACCGAACTGGCGGCGGACGTGCGGGATTTCTTTGCGCGATCGGGGCCTGAGCTATTGAAGCGGGGCCCGGTGTCGACCACGGAATACATGTGGGTACCCGGTTCACCCCTGCATATTTATATGAATACCCTCCGCAAAAGACAGCATACGACCTATTTTACGGCTTGGAACAGGGTGGCGCCCGTGTTTACGGAATATGGGTATTTTCTTGTACGGCGTCATCCGCTGGCCTATATCCGGTATTATGGCTGGAACAGTGCGATGAGCTTTTTTGTATCGCCGTTGGACGTATTCGGCGTATACAACGAAGGGAAGCCCACCGTGGATATGGTAGCGGTCCGCTGGTTCCGGTATCGCGGTAAGCGGGTGCGCGCCTGGTCGTTTACGGGGCAGGAGGCGCTTCTGGCGCCCTGGCCCTGGATTGCGTTATACCTGAATTTCGCCTTTGTGATCACGACGTTATGGTATCTGTTCTCCCGGAAGCGGCGCGAGGCGAACCTTGTGTTCATGGGATCTTTGGAGCTTACGGCAGCTTATCTGCTGTCGAATGCCGTGTTTTGCATTGCCGCATGTCCGAGTGTATTCCGTTATCAGATCTTGCCGATAGTCCTGCTTTTTTTCTTTACGGTGGCTGCGCTTGGCATCTTATGGGAGCGTAAGACCGTCGAAAATCTGTAATTTGTTTCTTATGATGTTCGAGCCATTGCCTGTGACTGCGGGAATCGTCGAATACCGACGGCAAGCCGAAGAGCTTTACGCCGCCTCTATGGCCGGCGAATCCACTGCGCAATCTTTTATCCGCGGCCATCATCCCCGGTTGAGACGCTGGCAGGGGGAGGGAGAATATCCTTATGCACCGGTGACCTTCGCCGATATCAAGCTGGCCACGGCGGAGTGGTATTATTTCGAGAGCTGGGGACATCTGGAGGCCTGGGTGGAAGAGGCTTCGTCTTCCGGTTCGCGTGTGTCGTCTTTTGAAGCTGCCGCGGTGGCTATCGTGTCGGGCGACACATCCGGTTTGCATTCGCTCCTGCGACTTTACCCTTCGCTGATCCGTCATCGCAGCATGCGGCGGCATCATGGGATGCTGCTGCATTATATTGCCGCCAACGGGATAGAGTTCCGCGGGCATTATCCCGACAATATGCCGGAGATACTGGAGGTGTTGCTGGAGGCAGGCGCCGAGGTCAATGCGCAGGCGGCGATGTATGGCGGCGGCGATACGACGCTCGGGCTTGTGGCCACAAGTATTCATCCGGCGAAGGCGGGGGTGATGAAAGAGTTGATCGACCGGCTGCTGGCAGCAGGTGCCCTTATCGACGCTCCCGATGCGATGGGAAAACGCCAGCTGGCGGTAAATGCCTGTCTGGCCAATGGACGGCCCGAGGCGGCCAGCTATCTGGCGCAGCTGGGTGCGCATCTCGATCTCGAAGGTGCCGCGGGCGTGGGGCGGCTCGATGTGGTGGAAGAGTTCTTCGATGCGGCGGGAAGGCTAAAAAAGCCGTATACGCATGCGCAGCTGGGCGCCGCGTTGAACTGGGCGAGCGAATATGGGCATACGGCCGTCGTGGCCTGGCTGATGGACCGGGGAGCCGATCCCGGCGAGCCCGCAAATGGAATGTATGCGTTGCATATGGCGGTATTGGGGGCGCATCTGGAGACGATCCGGCTTTTGATCGCCCGGGGGGCGCCATTGGAGGTCCGTAAT
>JAICXX010000252.1 GCA_025934485.1 Chitinophagaceae bacterium | reverse complement strand
TAAACCTATCACTGGCGAGCGCCGTCGCCACGGCAGGCACCGCCGCATCATCAGCCGCATGATAAAGCCGCAAAACGGTATCGGCCGCGGCGCCGGGATAAAGCCGCCGCACCGCCGCCGAATAGTTCGCCACCGTCGGCGCCGCCCCGTCTAATATCCCATGCCAGTCACCCTCGGCAGAATTCCAACCCACCAGCAGCGGCACATGCGCCTCCTCACCCGCCTCGAAGATAGCGCGCGGGTCCCGCGGCAAGAAATAACCGTCGATGGTAAAAGGAAACCGGAAATGTCCGAACTTGCCCGCCGCCTCTAGCAATTTATCCGCCGGCATCGACCGCAGATCGGCAAGCGAAGCGGCTCCGACGCTCCCGGCAAAAGCAACACCGTTATCTTCCGCCTTGCTCAACGGTACCGGCGGCAATGCCCCCATCAGACTTCCACTCTCCCCGATAGCGCCGGCAAAAAGATTTCTGGAGACGGGCGACGCCATCAACGCTGACACCGAGATCGACCCCGCGGACTCCCCGGCAATGGTCACCCGCTTAGGGTCACCGCCAAAAGCAGCAATATTATTCTGTACCCAGCGTAACGCCGCGGCCTGATCCATCAACCCATAATTACCGGAAGAATGATCCGGCGACTCCTTCGTCAGCTCCGGATAGGCGAAAAGGCCGAATATACCTTCCCGATAGTTGACCGTCAAAGCAATAATCCCCTTGGTCGCCATGCTCTCGCCATCATACCGCGGCTCCGAGCCATCCCCCGAGACAAACCCGCCGCCATAGAAATACACCAACACCGGCAGCCCACCAGGCAAAGCCGAACCCGCAGCAGCAGACGGCACCCATACATTCAAATACAGGCAGTCCTCACTTATCCCATCGCTGCGAAACACCATGTCGGAATAGATCGGCGGCTGCATCGCCCGCGGCCCAAAATGATCACAGGCCCGCACACCCGCCCACGATACCACCGGTTGCGGTGCCTTCCATCGCAACACCCCCACCGGCGGCGCGGCATAGGGAATACCTTTGAAGCTACGGACACCGCTTTTCTCCAGCGTCCCCTGAACAATACCATTGGCTGTGGTGATCTGCAGCGTCGAAGCAGCGGCCGGCTGCGCAAAAACGATTGTCGGACCGCAAACGCCGGCAAGCGCCGGCAGCAGCCAGCAGAGCAGCCGGCTAAAGGGAAAGATGATTTGCATATCCGAATATACGGAATCTACCTCTGCGCGAAGCTAATATCGATTTTGTCTTTATAAGCCAACTTGAAATGCCCCCCATCCATATCCATCCGGTAGGTATTCTCTTTCGAAGAATTCCCGTGCCGCCCACGGCAAAAGATCGTATCCCCCTGGATCACCGGCCGCCAGCAGTCATAGCCCTTGGGTGAAATACGGTTCGTCTTGGCCGTAGCCAGATCATACACATAAACCGCCGCAGGCGCATCGGTCCCCGCCGCAACCGCCGCAGTCCCGTCGCTTCCCCAAAATACCAGTTTATCCTCCTTCCCGGTGAGACAAAAACTACTGGTACTGGAGAACGAGATGGTCGTATCGATCTGCCCAAAAGGGATCGATCGCACCAGCTTCCCATCGAGATTATAGATATAGACACCCGACATATTCTGCACGGCGATCTTCCGGCTGTCCGAACTCCAGGTAGGCGAAAAATAACCTTGCAGCGAATCCTCGGCATCGGCAATTTGCAGCGGATGCAGATTGTCCTTGTCGACACACTTGATGCTCCACTCATTACCGATCATCGCATTGTAGACGAGATAATTCCCGTCCGGCGACCACACGGGTCCATAACAGTTATGACATGCCGTATCCATCAGCTTCACCTTCCCCGCCTCCAGATCGAAAACACCGATCCGCCGGACATGATCCGGGGCGCCCATATCGGTATAGGCGATCCGGGTACCATCGGGGGACAAGCAGGCATCCGTGCCGTTGACATAGACGTGCACGGGATCATGGCCATAGTTGCCTACATACAACCCATGGCTATTGACGTAACAATAATCGTAGCCTTTTTTTTGCGCGGATTGACAGCCACAGAGAGCCAGCGTTAACAGCGTAAAGTTGACGAATCTCATAGGTACGGATATTTTATTTTTTTACCAAATGACGCAAAATATTCCGGTGCATTTCATCAGGTCTGAAAGGCTTGTGCAGAAAACCATTGAACCCATGGTTATGCAGATCCTCATACATGTTATCATAAACGGCCGCAGTAAATGCAATGGCCGGTATCTCCTTGTTGACCTTCCGCACCTGTGTCAGCAGCTCCTTCCCGTCCATCAGCGGCATCTCCAGGTCCACCAGCAAAAGATCATAGGAATGCTGCCGGAAGAGATCCCAGCCGACCCGTCCATTCTCCGCCGTGTCGACCCCGGCGCCCCAGCTATGCAAAAACCGCCGCGCGATCTTCATATTGACGGCATTGTCCTCGACCAGCAATACCTTCACCCCATCCAGTTTCTGCAAACCCATGAGCTTCTCCTTGGGCACGATCATCACCCGCTGCTCGAACGGCAGCCGCAACGTAAAATGAAAGACACTTCCCGTATCGGGTGCACTGGCGACCTGTAGCTCGCCGCCCATTTTCTTCACCAGCTCCCTGCAAATACTCAACCCCAAACCCGAACCGCCATATTTCCGCGTGGTCTCGGCATCGGCCTGCGTAAAGCTTTCAAAGATCACCTTCAGTTTCTCCACCGGTATACCGATACCCGTATCGACAACGGCAAAATAGATCTCTACGCCGGACTCGCTGGTTTCACCTACCCGCGTCTTCAACGTCACCGAACCCGTGTCCGTAAATTTCACAGCGTTACTAAGAAGATTTAACAGTACCTGCTTGAGCCGCATCTCATCGCCTACTATCTTCTTTCCTTCCGGCAAGGCATCGGCTTCCAGGACTAACCTGATCCCTTTTTGCTGCACCACCATGGCAAAGGAATCCGCCGCCTGTTGTAATGCCGAACCCAGATCGAATCCCTCATGAATGAACTCCAGCTTGCCCTCATCCAGCTTGCTGAAATCGAGCACCGCATTCACCAGCTGCAGCATATGCTCGGAGGAATCCTTCAACACCCTGAAGTGCTCGCTCTCCTGCAACGGCACGTTGTCCTGGATCAGCAAATGCGTGGTGCCGATGATGGCATTCAACGGGGTCCGCAGCTCATGGCTCATATTGCTCATGAACCGCGCCTTCGTGGCCGCCGCCTTCTCCGCTTTCTCCTTCGCCTGCAGCATCTCGAATTCGGCGATCTTCAGCGTCGTGATATCGAGGATGCTGATCTTGACAAAAGGCGCCTCCGAATATTCAAATGAAACAATGCTCACAAATCCATGGAAAGAGACCCTGTTGACCCGGCCAAAACTGATATCGCCCTGCCAGTTAACCGCGGAACCGTCGCATTTTTCATACAACTCACCTATCAACGCGACCATCGAATTCCCAAGCACCTCCCCCACCGAATACCGCCGTACGTGCTTCTTACCAAAGGCATCTAACGAAAAGAGCTCAGCCGCCTTGTCATTGTATTGCTGGATGAAAAAGCTCACGGGGTCGACGACAAACACCGCATCCAACGAGGTATTCAAAATGGTATTGGTAAACTTCTGCTCGCTCTTGTAGCGCCTTTCCTTGGCATCGAGCAACCGCAACACCACGAAAAAGAATACCATTACAAGCAGGAAATTTATCACGATGTTGAGGATAAGATGGTTATTCTCTACCACATCCGAAAACCGCAGGTCCGCCTGGTACGGCATAAAAAGAACGATGGCCATCAGGTTCAGCGTCGTGCCGGTGATAAAGATCGTCACCAGCAGGTTATTCTTTCGCACCCGCAGAAAAAAGATCATCGCCATCATAAAAGGGAACAGGTACAGATAAGCGCCCTGCCGCGTACCCTGCACATAACAAAGACAAAAAGAGTGGAGATTTACAAAAAGAATACTCAGAACTTTTGGCAGTTCGAGTCGCCCCCTGAGGTTAAGCGCCATGAAGCCGAACAGGATCACGATCCCCGAGGCCTCGATAATGGCACTCTTGATCATGCTATCGGCCAGATAGAAAAGGCAGTTGATCAGGTTGCATCCCATGGCCAGCACAATGAAGGTATTGTGCCTCCAGAACTGCACCTTGCTTACGGCCCCTGATTCCTGCGCAGTAGGGTTTTTCACATGCTAAAAACGGTCAAAATGAGGAGATTATTGGCGTTTGAGCCCGAAAAATATAATAAAAATCAGCAATTTGCACACCTGAATCCCCAATATCTCGATAAACAGACCATTACCCCCTGCTCCCAATACCTTACGATCAGCTGTGCCAGTGAGGTCCGCGTTGGAATAATTCGTATATTGAAGGACCAGAGCCCCCGAAGGGGCTCGTCCGAAGGACAATCATTAGCCAACATATTGCCGTATGTCTACACACATCAACCGGCGCCGTTTCCTCGAAACCGCCGCCACCGCCGCCGTTACATTCACCATTCTCCCAAGACACGTACTAGGCGGAAAGAATTACGTCGCCCCAAGCGACACCCTCAACTTCGCTTATATCGGCACCGGAACCGAAGGGATCCGCGAAATATTCCCCTTCCTGTCCACACCCAACGTCCGCGTCGTAGCCATCGCCGACCCCCAAAAAGATGCCATCGGCTATAGAGACTGGTCGCCCAATGGCACCAAAAACCAGATCCGCATGATGACGAAAAAGGCCGATTGGGAACCCGGCGGCGACAACACCATCCCCGGCGGCCGCGAATGCGGCAAATCCATCATCGAGACCTTCTACGCCAACAACCACCCCGAATACAAATACAAAGAATGTAAAGCCTACGCAGACGTCCGGCAGCTCTTCGATAAAGAAAAGAACATCGACGCCGTCAAGATCATGACGCCCGACCACCTTCACGGCGTCCTCTGCATGGCCTCGATGAAGCGGGGCAAACACGTGATGGTCCACAAACCGCTCTCCAACCGCCTCCTCGAAGGAAAAAAGGTCATCGAGTATGCCCGCAATTCCAACGTCATTACCCACCTTACGCCCTGGGATGCCAATGGCTCGATGGACCAGGTGATGACCTGGATCGATGGCGGCGTCATCGGCAACCTCAAAGAGATCCACAACTGGACTAACCGCCCCGTATGGCCGCAATACGATACCCTGCCCACCGATAACTCGCCGATCCCTTTCGGATTCGACTGGGATCTCTGGCTCGGCCCCGAAGCCGATCGCCCCTATAGCCCCAATTATACGAACATGGTCTTCCGCGGCTGGTACGACTTCGGCGGCGGCTCTATGGCGGACATGGGCCACTATAGCCTCTGGGTCGTCTTCAAAGCCCTCCAGCTGGAGAAACCTACCCTCATCGTACCCAACTATACCCATGTCACCGCCTTCAACGGCGTCGTGCCCTTCCAGATCAAAAACGATTTCTCCTTCCCCACGGCCTGCTCGGTCCGCTTCTCCTATCCCGCGAAAGGTTCCCGCCCGGCAGTCGATCTCATCTGGTACGACGGCGGCATCCGCCCGGCCATCCCCGATGAGCTGCTGGCACAGAACAAAGAGCTCGAACCGGAAGGCATGCTATTCGTCGGCGACAAAGGCAAGATCCTCGCAGGCTTCCACGTCGACAACCCGCAGATCCTCTCCGGCACCCGCATGGAAACCGCTACGCCCCCGCCGCGCCAGGACGAGGTCACCCGGTACACTGCCGCCATTCAGACCTTTTTCAATGCCATAAAAAGCGGTCAGCAATACACCGGCTCCTTCCGCGAAGCGGAAGACATCACCGAGGCCATCAACCTCTATTCCGTCGCCCTCCGCTCCCGATCCGCACTGCGATATGACCCCGCTACCCGAACCATTACCAATAACTCGGACGCGAATAAATACCTGTCTCGTGAATACCGCCCCGGATGGGACCTCGACACGATCTAAAACAACAACATGAATCGCAGACAATTCTCAAAAACGACCATAACCGCCGCTGCCGCGCTGGCCTTCTACAAAACCACGGCCTTGGCAGCAAAAAAATACAAGAACATCCCCCTCGGCTTCCAGTCCTGGCCCATCAAGGACATGCTTGGCAAAGACTTTCCCGGCACGCTAAAAACCATGTCCGCCATGGGGTATAAACTCATCGAGCTCTGCTCGCCCATAGGCTATAAAAACATCGGCTTCGGCTTCCTCTGGGGCATGCCTACCGCGGAGATCAAAAAGACCATCCGGGACGCCGGCCTCCATTGCCCCAGCTGCCATTTCGGTTTCGCCGAATTCTCGAAGGAAAACATCGACAAAAGCATCGAATTCGCGAAAGCCATGGGCCTCTCCCAAATGATCTGCAGCACCTTCGGCCTCCCCAATAACGCGACGCTCGGCGACTACCAGAAAGCGGTCGATACGCTCAATACCGCTGCCTATAAAGTAAAAGAAGCCGGCATGATCACCGGCTATCACAACCACGACATGGAATTTGCCCGGCTCGACAACGGCCTCATCTACGATGCGCTTATGGCCCGGTTCAACAAAGAGCTGGTCAAGATGCAGTTCCAAACCGAAGTCATCAACCTCGGCTACAAAGCGTCGACGTATTTCGAAAAATATCCCGGCAGGTTCATCTCGGCTCACTTATCGGACTGGACCGCGGACAAGAAACAGGTCCCCATCGGCCAGGGAGTCATCGACTGGCCGGCATTCTTCGCCGCCGCCAAAACCGGCGGAGTAAAAAACTATTTTGTAGAAATGAAATTCGACACCTTCGCCCCCAGCGAAAGATACATCGCGTCGTTGTAAGTATCTGTATTTATATCGCGCGCTCTTACAAAGGCTTTATTGCCGCGATCATTCGATCAGCCTCGGGCTGCTGAAAATTAGTCATCGTCCCATCATTACACGTGAGGACATACCAAACCAATCCCCCCTTCTGTCCTTGCTTCTTCACATCCATCCGCTTGATGGTATAATCCTTGAACTTGGCGATATCGCCCGTATTCCCTTTCGACAAGGCCTCCAAACCTTTCTCGAAATATTTAAGCTGCACACGATCGCCAAACTTCAGGGTCTCCATATTCACGCTCTGGGATTCTTGCTGATCCCGGAACGACAGCTCATAACAGGTATCCGACTCTCTGATGACCCGTTGAAGATCCAACGGCCAATTGCCGGTACGAGGGTCCATAAGACTCACAGTAGATGTGTTCGTGATCGTGAACTGCGCCTTGGCAAGGCTCGGAATACACGGTACCAAAAAGAATAGAAAAAATAGTGGTTTCATAAGATTTTAACGATTAAAAACCATTTTTAGTATATGACACTTATTCACACTACCAGGACTGGATCGTCTTAGTTATCATATCTGCCTCCGGTTGCTGAAATTTCGTCTCACCGTACTCCGGCCGCACGATATACCATGTCCCCACGAACTTCTGATCAGCACGGGTGATGGTATAATCTTTGAACCGCGCGATATCACCATTGCTCCCGGCCTTCAATGCCCCAAGCCCCTTACTGAAATACCGCAATTGCTCGTCATTCGCAAAGTCC
>JAICXX010000031.1 GCA_025934485.1 Chitinophagaceae bacterium | reverse complement strand
GAACTCGCCAGATAGGTGCTCGTGCCGGGTCCATAGAGCTGACGGTTCATATTCGAGCTGTTGGCATACGTATTGTTCGACGTAAAGGTCAAGCCCTTGAGGATACGCCAGGTCAGAATACCCGTCCCGGCCAAATGAGTCCCGGTGTTGTCGTTGAGCCCGTTCGTCTCCTGGGCGATGGGATTGATCCCCAGCGCCGCATATTGCGATTCGAGAATAAAATTGCCGCTGGCATCCCTGATGGGCGAGGTCGGGTCCCAGGAATAGGCCTCTCCGAATGGATCGGTGATATCACCCTGGTATTGCGTGTTGCGGTTATGCGGCAGCGAACCGGTGAGATTGAACTGAAGGCTGATGCGGTCGCTGGCCTTGATCGAAAGATTCGCGCGGGCAATATCCGTACGATACCATTGGTTGATGATCAGTCCGGGGTTGTCCAGGTGGAGATAAGAGACCATATATCTCACATCGTTCGAACCGCCGGAAACGGATACCTGGTAGTTTTGGACCCACGGTTTATCCTGGAGGGCCTTCTGCCAGTTAGTGCCGTGATTTGTCTGAAAGGACTGGATCTGCGCGTCGCTGAAAGCCGCGGGCTGACCCGTCGTCGCATACTGTGCATTGGTCGCGATGGCGAATTGATAAGCGTTCATGATCGGCAGTTCCTTGGCGATCTCCTCTTTCTTTATCCAGGGGTTGATATCGATACGAGGCTTGCCCTCATGCCCCAGCTTGGTGGTGATGATGACTACGCCGGTAGAACCACGCGATCCATAGATGGCGGTCGCCGAGGCGTCTTTGAGGACTTCGATCGACTCGATGTCATTGGGTGAGATCGTGGAAATGTCCCCGCCGATCTGACCGTCGATCACATAAAGCGGATCGTTGTTGCCGTTAATAGAGGCAGTACCCCGGATACGCACGGCCAGCTCTTTGCCCGGCATCCCGTTGACACTCTGAACGGTCACGCCCGGAACCGTTCCCTGCAGGGCCTCTTCCACCCGGACGATCGGCTTCTTTACGATGTCGGCAGCCTTGACTTCCGCGGTAGCGCCGGTAACGTCGCGTTTCCGTTGGACACCATAACCAACTACGATCACGTCACCTAAGGTCCGGGAATCCTGGTGAAGGGCAACGGTAAAACCGGAACGTCCCTTAAAGGTGTACTCCTGGTTCTCGTACCCCACAAAAGAAATGGTGAAAACGGGCTTCAGCACACTACCTGTGTTGATCGTGAAAACGCCCTCGGCGTTGGTGACAGAAGAAATATTGGTACCCTTGATAGTGACCGTGGCACCGGCGAGGGGCTTGCCGGTTTCATCGGAAACTGTTCCTTTGACCGTTTTGTCCTGTGCATTTGTTCTCAAAAGACTCAATGCTAGCAGGAGCAGTAGCAGACATTTTTTCATACAGCAATGTTGTTTTTATAGAATACAAAAGAACGCGTGGAACATTAACAAAGCCTTTAATTATCGATTAACCCAGCGATTAATCGCTGATTTTCAGGGATTTTTTTTCATCTTCGGCGATGTCGGCCTCCGCCGGCAGCCGCTTGTGCCACCATGTCGCGAGGGCCGACCCGGAAATATTCATCATCGGTCCAAACACGGCGGGGGCCAACCCTACCGTCGCGAGCTTCCCTAATCCCAATGCAAGCCCCGATGCCAGCCCCGCATTCTGCATTCCCACCTCGAGCGCTATCGTCCTTCGGTCCCCTTCCCCAAGTCCCATCCACCGTGCAGCCCAATAACCCAGGGTATAGCCGGCAAAATTCTGCACCAGCGTTGCCACGATCAGCAGCACGCCTACCTTCAGCAGGCTATCGCGCCCCGCAGCCGTGATCACCACGATGATGAGCGCGATGCCGGCCATCGACACGAGCGGCATGGCCTTATCCAGCCAGCGAAAACGTCCCCGGACAATATAATGGAAGAGCAAACCCGCAGCGATCGGGATGATCACGATCTGGACAATATCCCAGATCATGGCGCCCAGGTGGATATCGATGTACTGCCCGGCGAACAGTTTCATTAGCATGGGCGTCAGAAACGGCGCAAGCAGGGTCGAGATCGCCGTCACCGAGACACTTAGCGCCAGATTTGCCCGTGCGAGATATGACATCACGTTGCTGGCCAATCCACTGGGGCAACAACCCACCAAAATAATGCCCGCGGCGATCTCGCTGGGAAAATGGAAAAGCGAGGTCACGGCAATACTCACCAGCGGCATGATGGTATAATGACACATCACTCCGATCAATATACCCTTGGGCATCCGGACCACATTGCGGAATTCCTGTAGCGAGAGCTCGGTCCCCATCCCGAACATAATGATTTGTATCAGCGGCAAGATCAGCCTCGACAGCTTGAAGCTTCCAATGTGTGTAAAATACGCAGGGTAATACATCGCGAGACTAACCGCGGCAAAGATCGTCAGCGTAAACGAGAAGCCCTTCAGCGTGGGCGAACGCCGGACCAGCAGGGCGAGCAACACAAATAACCCCATGAGTATCCACCCACCCGGTCCGCCAGGGGCTGTGGCGGCATGTGCGAACTGTGGCAACGCAAAAGCAACATAATCGCCGCCCGTTTTCAACCCCCTGCCCCCTCCTGCCGCTATGGCGATATACTGGACGCCGTTGACCATATAAGTAATAGGTGTGGCAAAACCGGCCGCAGGCAAATGATACTGCCATACCACCTTACCCGTCGCCTTGTCGAAAGCGCGGATCATCTCATCCCGCGTCCCTGCAATAAACACGAGACCTCCCGCCGTCGCCAGCGGGCCGCCATATGATTCCATCCCAGTAACGGGTATCCCCTTTTTCGTTAGCTCGGGAAATTCACCCAACGGCACCCGCCACCGATAGTCGCCGGTATTCAAGTCGATGGCATTCAGCGTACCCCACGGCGGCTTGATACCGGGATATCCGTCGGAGTCGGTGAGCTTCTCCCATTCCTTGCTGATATAAGGTGGTTTGTAGGGAAAGGTTATCTCCTCGGTCCCGGCCCGCTCGCGAGTCCTCACCTCCGGCGCTGCCGGTGTTTCCCGGTGCTCTGCCGCGACCCGGTATCCATCGTGGCCGCTGGCTAAAAAGTTGATGATCGCTGTTCGCTGCTCCTCCGGCAGCTGCTGAAAACTGGGCATCCGCCCCTGGCCGTTTCTGAGAATGCCCGCCATGTCCGCAGGCTTCAGTCGTTGGCCAACATGCAGCAGCTCGGGGATCTCATGCCCATTGCCTTTTCGGTCCGCACCATGACAAGGCGCGCAGTTGGCGATATACAGCCCATAGCCAACGGATAATTTCGCGATCTCTTTCTGCCGCGCTTCCATCGAGATCATCCTGAGCAGCCAGGGAGCATCATTGGCATTCTGATAGAAAACACCTTCGGAGTCGACCGCATTACCGCCCCATTCGGCACCACCGCTATAGCCTACGAGTACCGTTCCTCCCGTGTCCGGCGGGAGGAACTTATTTTTCGGCGCCCTGGTCGTTTGATCGAAGATGCGCTGCACGTAGTCATGTGCCGCAGGTGAGATGTTTGTAAGATCTGTGTCGGTTACCGTTTGGTGCGAGAACGGCAACGGTTTCGATGGATAGCGCTGCGTAGCCCAGGGATGTTCGCCAGGTAGACCATGCGTCGGAACCGGCCGTTCTTCCACCGGAAAAAGTGAGATGCCGCTGTCCCTGTCGAGCACATAGACCAATCCGTCCTTTGTACTCTGAACAACGACATCCACCCGCTTCCCATTGTGCATCACCGTAGTGAGATTCGGCGGACAGGGGATATCCCGGTCCCACAGATCATGATGTATGGTCTGATAATACCACCTGATCTTCCCGCTGGTCGCATCCAACGCCATGATACAATCGGAAAAAAGGTTCATGCCGGCCCGGTCGCCGCCATAGAAGTCGGACGAGGGTGAGCCGGTGCCGAAATACACCACGCCGCGTTTTTCATCCAGCGAAAGACCGCTCCAGTTGTTCGTTCCGCCCATCCATTTATAGGTAGCCGCCGGCCAGGTGTCGTATCCCGGATCGCCCGGTTGGGGTATGCTGTGAAAGGTCCATAACAGTTTCCCCGTGAGCACATCAAAAGCCCGGATATACCCCGGGGCGGCGTCGCCCGATTCCGATACGGCGGAACCAACGATCAGGATATTCTTATAGATCACAGGTGGTGAGGTCGCGGTCACATATAGATCGATTACGGGATGATTGATGGCGAGACCGGTGTACAAAGAGATCCGGCCGTCATGGCCAAACCTGGGTTCCTGGGTGCCGGTAAGCGCGTCGACACAATAAAGATTGGGGCCGGCGGAGTAGAAGATGCGCTTCTCTTTTCCATCGGTCCAATAAGCCATCCCCCGGCATTGGTTGAACCGCGGCGCGGCGAATTTGAAGGGATCGAATTTCCAGATCTGCTGACCCGTTGCCGCACTCACCGCAAATAGTTTCAACGTGGGGCTTACCCCATATAAGATGCCATCCACCACGATGGGCTGACATTGGATATCATGCTCATGTTTGGAGACGCCGGTATCGGCGGAATTATACGTCCACGCCGGCTGCAGATCTTTGACATTCGAACCATCGATCTGCCGCAAAGCCGAATAACGATTATTCTGCTTGTTCCCGCCATACACCGCATAATCGACATTGGGTCCATGCTGCCGGTTACACGCAAGCAAAAAAAGAAAACAACAACCAAATAGCAGTTTCATTAGTAGGGGTTGACAGTATAAAGATCGTAATAAAGCGTCCAGCTAAACGTCCTACCTGGCGCTACGCTCACATGGATATAAGGTTCGGGGCAAAGGGTTTTCACGGAACCCCAATAGATCAATTTTGAAAGCGGTCTGTCGGCGCGGATGCGGACCGCGGCGCCGGTGATATGGTTCTCCAGGCGGATGTCATAATCCGATGCCATAGGGCCATACCCGTGCAGGATCGCATACATCGACTCGTTGATCTTCAGGGGCCGAAGGATAGAGATCGAATCACCCCTGATCGCCGCCAGGTTCAGCCCACGGGCCTGCTCCGCCTCGAGTGGGAAAGGGAACTTCAGCACGATACCCGGGGCGATCGTCTGGCTGTCGGTAACAAAAAAGTTATGATCGAATACCTCGGTCTCGATGGGCCGGCTGCCCGTGTTTCGCAGCCGGTGCGTGATCACCAGCTGGGGCTTTCCCCTGGTCAGGCTCACCGTCTTGGTATAGACATAGCCCGCGACCGTTTGCCGGAACTCCACCTGCCGCAGCCCTTTGCGGACGACCCACTTCCCGGCATCCCTGATCCGGTAATAACGGAACGGCGAATACGCCGCGCTATCCGGCCGTACCAGCACGCCAACGCCGATCTGTACGAAGGTGTCTCCATCCCCATAGCCCAGTGGCGAAAAGGATTCCACCGGTCCCATGATCGCGTCATGGATCGTCGGCGCATATCTCGGAAACCACTGACCGAAATAGCTGTGGCCCGCATGTTCCAACGAAGGCATCACACCCGACCAGTCGAACCGCGTAGCGCGATAGTAGCCATTGGCCGTATCCGGCAGATAGAACCGCGCCCGCACGATCCCGTTTGAGATCTCCGCCTGCGGCGGACTCTGCGTTAGGCCGGTCAAGCCGGTCGCCAGCAAGATCATTGTCGCGATTATCCTCATTCGCATGGTCTCGATTTTGTTTTTGTCATCGTGTTGCCTACGGTCTGATGATGGTCCCATCCCGGCCACGTAGCGTCCATTTGCCGGCATTGTTGTTGATCGGATATTTGGCCGCCAATTTTTCGTTGATGTCCACACCCAGCCCCGGCGCCTCGTTGATATACATATAGCCTTTCTTCAGCTCGGGCGTACCCGGGAACACCTCCTTGATGAGATCGTTGAAAAAGATCGACTCCTGTACGCCAAAATTCCAGATGGCCAGATCGATATGACACTGCGCCGCATGTCCGACGGGCGAAACATCGCCGGGGCCATGCCAACCGCTCCGGACATTGAAGAACTCACCGAGGTGAGCCACCTTGAGCGCCGGGGTGATGCCCCCGATCTGCGAGACATGACAGCGGAAATAATCAAAATCGCGATGGGCGATATAATCCACGAACTCGTTGGGGTTATTGAAGAGCTCGCCCATGGCAAACGGCACTGTCGTCGCCGCCCTTAGCTGCGGAAACAAATGCATATTCTCCGGCGTCAGCGGGTCTTCGATCCAATACGGGTCGAACTCCTCGAGGCGTTTGCACATATTGATCATATCCTGCGGCTGTACCCGCTCGTGGGTATCGTGCAGGAGCTCCACTTCCTGGCCACAAGCCTTTCGTACCGTCTCGAATAATTTGGGAATGGCCAGCACATAGGCGTGCCGGTCCATAAAATCATCGGTGGGCCGGCCGAACCCCGCATCGCGCCAGTCCGGTCGTTTCGCCAATTGCAAGCTACCATAGCCACCCTGCTGGATACGTACATAGCGGAAACCTTCGTCCATATATTTCTGCGTGTTCGCCGCTACCTCTTCCGGCGTCTTACCGTCGGCATGCGCATAGCAGTCCACCGCAAACCGGGCCTTGCCGCCGAGCAGCTGATACACGGGCATATTGGCACGCTTCCCTTTGATATCCCAAAGCGCCTGGTTGAGTCCGCTAAGCGCGTTGTTGAGCACGGGACCGTTGCGCCAATAAGAACTCACAAAAAACGACTGCCATAGGTCTTCGATATTATCCACATCCTTGCCGACGCAGAAGTCGGGCATATAGCTGTTGATCGCGGTTACCACCACCTCCGCCCGCTGTGTAAACGTGGCGCAGCCAACACCATATAGCCCTGGCTCCGAGGTCTCTACCTTCACCACTACGAGATTCGCGCCTGCCGGGTTGGTAGCGATGGCCTTCACGGAACGAATGGTCACCGGGGGCAGTCCGCCCGTAGACATCCGCGGAAGCTCTCGACCCGTCCGCGACTCCGGTGCAGCCTTTGCCGCCACAGGGCCTAAAATGGATGCGGCGCCGCCGAGCCCCAGCATCTTGATCAATTCACGACGATTATGTGTCATATACAGATTTTTATTGTGCAAGAGTAATAGTTGTACCTTTCAGGTCCAGGTAAAGCGGCTGTTTCGCCGTGTCTCCCGGTGGCGGCGGGTCCGGCCGGAATGGCTCCTCGCCCCGAAGCAGCTTTGCGGCATGCCCTGCAAGCTGCAGATAATAATCATTGGGTATCCCCGGATCGAATTTCACGAAGGTGCTCTTGCCTACGGGTGGATCCAGCGAAGCCTTCATGATAGCCGTCCCTTCGTCGATCTCGTCGAACATTGCCACATACAGCATCTGCGCGCCGGCCCGGATATCGCCGGTGATCTGTTCCCAGAAGAATTTGCCGCTATCCCGCGGTATCTGGTTGGGAGGAAAATTGGGATACATATTGTGCCAGCTAAACCCTGGAAAGACCACGGGCACATACTCCTCATGATGCGTCTTCGTCCACGCGATATCGGCCCTGATCCGTTCTTTAAAAGGTGCATAGGTATCTTCGTGATAACGCCCGACCATCCAGGGCTGGATAATATCTACCCGTTTGTAAAGATCCATCCAATACGGGTCTTTATCGGCATCGCTACCCTGGTCACGCCAGTAGGTCGGCACTCCCAGCAAGATCGCGCAACCGCCATAGACGGGGTCATACTGTAGGAAGTTCAGGATGCGCTCCACACTCCGGGAGGTATAGGGCCGGTGATCGCCAAATCCCGCGCCCCACACCGCCACCAGGGGTTTTCCATGTTCATAGAGATAAGTTTGGTCATCGCCGCGGGACGTAAGCCGCAGGCTGTCTACGAGGTATTTCCAGTCGTTGATCACGACATCCACATCGACACTGTCCCGCATGCCGCTCAGATCGTACATCACGGCGATGGCGCGACCATATTTACGCGATGCATTCAGGCAGTGCTCCAGCACCACATTGTTAACGTGCCTGCTGGGATCGGATCGCACACTGCCCACAAAACGTTGCACAAAAACGCCGTCGATCCCATACTGCCGCATCCAACGGAAATGGACATTCGTAGTACTGCTGTCATACGAGCTAAAGAGATAGGCCGGGCTGCCATCGGCATGCGTGAAGGGGGATTTGTAGGTCTTGGGATATTCCGAGACATCCGGCCAGAGATCGAATTTGCAATTGCCGTCTTCCAGCGGACCTTTCGCATGGTAATGGTTCCAGCCGCGTCCCGCCCCATCGCCGGGCGCGTTGAACCATCCCTGGTAACCGGCCATCACCAGTCCCTTATAAGAGGTAAAACGAGAGGTAGCGCTATGCTTCGGCAGCTCGACAATATCTTTCCTTCGCTCCGCCGGTGTCACTACGAGATCGACCAGTTGCCCATCCCGAACCTTGCCTTCGATGATGGTCTTGTAAGGAGCATGTAATTTGAAGTCAGCATCCCAACCAGCGGGCCACGCCGGAAGCAACATTATTTTCTTCCCATCTGTATGCAACAGCATTTGCTCGAGACCCAATTCCCCATTCCCGCCATTGTCCTCATCGGGTTTGTAGTCATGACCGGCTGCCCAGAATGCCGGGAATTTCAGGTCTGCATCTTTCCGGGTAAGATTGAACCGAACGTCTTCTTTGGCCATATCGGCATTTCCTAACATCGCCGCTTCCACAGGATCCTGCGACCAGCAGCCCTTCTGCGGACATTTGCGGATGTCAAAGGTATGACGGGCCAGCTCCAACCCCGGCTTGTCGAGCCCAAACAATCTGAAGGGATAGATAGCATACAGTTCCGGGTTCTCTTCGTTATGCGACTTTGCCGTCTGCGCGCCGGTGTAGGGCAACAGCCGGGGTTCCGCGCCGGTACTGTCGACAGGCAAGGACGGCAATATATCCAGCAACTTCCGCCAACTGCTCTTTAGTTTTTCATCCACCGGAAGCTCGAGCATCCGGGGCAATACGGCATGCAGCCCGGCAATATCCGGCGCCGGGTCATGCACCTTCCAGAACATCTCGATGGAATTATCGGGATCGAGCAAAAGCCTGCCCGCGCTATCCCGCGGAAAATGCTTATCAAAGAATTCGAGCCCCGCGCCGGCGACCGGCAGAAGATATTTCCGTAGGAATCCTTTGTCGCCGGTGTATTCATAATAATCCAGCATCATCATGCTCAGCTCGAGTATCGGTGTGAAATAGTGATGGGTATATAACGCCTGCTCGTCCGGGCCCATAAAAGGCAACCCGCCCCAAAAGGGCGCGGTCTCCTGGAAATAAGCCCCGTCGTGACCGTAATATTTCCGGACCAGCACTTCATTCTCTGGTAACATGTGCAGATACATGTCGAACAGCGGCAACATCATATCGAAATCCCCCGCGGCAAGCCGCGGCCAATATATCGGCCGAGTATTCTGGAACCAGTACTGTCCGCCCCAGGCGCGGAAATCAGCATTCTTTGGCGCGGGTTTGCCGTGTTCTTTCCATTCAGGATTGTCGACGACGAATATCGATCCGTTAAATTTTATAGGATAGGCGCCCCTACCGGCACAGGCCGTAACAAAACGCTGCAGCACATACCCCTGCGTCACGCTGTCCGCGGCAGCATCGCCATGCAGATAGATATAGCTGCGGTCCCAGAATTTTGCCCACCATTCGCGATGTTCCTTATAGGTTTTTTCAACATCGAGCCGCCCGAGCCGCGCAACGTTCCGGTCGGATGCGGCGGTCCAATCACCACCGGTGGTCGTCAATGGATAGATCGAGAGCAGTTTTGTCGTGCCCGCGAGCGTAGTATCGTCTTTCCTGTTCAGCCCTTGCCCCCTGATCACTGCGCCGAAGGCGATATCCGCCAGATGCGGATCGGCAAGCCGCGGATCGCCAGGACGGGGATTGTGATGGAACCATTCGATACCATTTCCGCTGTGCCCGATGACAGTATCCCCCAGGCCATTCATCCGCCAGTCGTGCAAGGTAACGGTGGTAGGGGAAGTACCGGAGACCTCTACCCGGATCACCGGATGGTTCGCATCGACCCAAACGCGGTAACCTATGTTGCCTTCCTCGACGGTGATCATCCCTTCCTGTAAATGCAAGGTCTGCCGGAAATGCGAGACGTCCGCCGCGGCATTGTGCACCCGGATCATCCCCAACTTCATCAGTACACCGCCCTGTTGCATCCAGGGATCGGCCGCGGCGTCTTTCTCTCCGTCCCACGCATCGGTTTTCGAAATATAGAACAGCAGATCGCCGCCGGGATCGACCCATACATTCAGGCCGACATCTCCATTGCCTAAGGGCATGGAGGCGGCGGAAGTCGGTCCGGGCGTATCCCAGCTAATGTCATATTGGCTCAGCTGAGCGGCGACCATTCGCGGCAGGCTCAGGGCGAGGGCTATCAGCATATAGTTTCTTCGGGTCATCATACTTAATTTGTTGCATCCGTATCCGCGGCAAGGGCATTGGAACGGAAGGTGGATAAGAACGCCGGATGGTCGCTCGAAAGCCTGATCTTCAACTCCCCGGCCGTACACTTCCGGATATCGATCAAAATATGGTTCCAGCCTTTCTGCAAAGGCAGCGCGCGGGGTTTTGCCGGGCTATCGCCCACGCGTAGCTGCCAATCGTCGCTGCCCTGGACCGTCAGGCTCACCGTGGGAATATCGGGTTCCACCAGCAGGTTCACCAGCGACCGTGGGCTATACAGCCAAAAGCCAAGCTGCATTGGCGCGGCGACATCCGTGACAGCGGTTACCGATCCGTTCACCATTGCCCGGACAAGCCGGCCTTCCGCGTCTAAAGCGGCATTGGTGTTGGCAGTGCTATCTGCCGGTCGCAAGCCCCAGGCTTCGAGGACGTTCCGCAAGGCCGGTTTGGAAACTTTGTATAAAGTCGCGGGATCGATCGAGAAAAGTTCTATTCTGCCAACGCCGGTTGTGAAGCTCACCAGCACATTACCGGCGGGTTTTGCCTCGCGTTCACTGCGAATCAAGGCCCCTGTCTTGGCATATTCGGGCCGGCCGTTCCAGCGTTGCCAATCGGCACGGCACGCGGCAAGCAACACCCGGCCATGGCTCACCGCGTCCCCGCTGAAAGCATATTCGCTCACGGGTTGTTTCGACAACTCGCTGAAATACCAGTCTGCATTCTCACCAAGCGCTCTATCCGCAGGAATAAAAGACGTCGCCCTGCGCGCCGTGAGTGTGATGGGTAGCGGCAACACCGCGTTGATCGCGGGAACTGTCGAAGGCCGGATACCCCAGATCAATACCGAAGCCCCGTTTCGCGCGGCGGCCATCACCATCGTCAGCGCCGCGGCATCAGGAAGATGGATGCCATCGATGAGAATATGATCGGACGTTTTGTCCACCCTTACCCCTAGCTGTTGCAGCAATGTGTCGAGCGAAGCCGGATCTCCGGACAGCACCTGCACCGAGCTCGTAGCAGCCCTTCCTGTCATAGCCGTGCCCGAACCGGCAGCCGGGCTTTCAGCCGTTGGTGGTTTCGCTGGGTCCGCCTGCACCGCTGTATCGCCATACGAGGCGGCAAGTGTGGTGAAAAGCGGCCAGGGGCGATACAACGGCAGGTTCGGGTCATAGCCCGGGTTTAACGTTGTCGTATAGGGTCCAAGCCGTTCGGGCTGTACACCGGGCTGTCCCTCTTTGAAAGCAGGAAAAAAGATGCCGTCGCACGGCATCGGCGCACGGGTCGTATCGGCAAGCCCCAGTTCCAGGGGTTTCAGGCCATACCATACCAGGTTGAAGATAGAACGGTAGATCGCATGGTAGCGTTTTTGCGCATTTGCCAGTTTCAGCGCTTCATCGGCCACGCCCTGCATTCGTCCCGCCGCCGAGACATAGGAAGCCTCGCCATTGTAAGCGGCCGTCTGCCGCGGCGTACCATAATACGCCATTCCCGACTCACCCACGCCCCATAGTACAGGGCCCGATGACCATCCCTTGTAAGCGGCATCTCCGCCATAGTGCCCGATGAGGGTCGGCAGCGTCGTACGCCGGCCCGTCTCGCCGTCACCGGAGATCCATGGCCGCGTGGGATCCATTTCCTGCACGATCTTCACCCAGCGGTCGATCTCCGCCAGCTGCCGTTGTACAAGCGGCTCCGGCGCATGATATACATTTATCGCGACGGGGATATTCTCGTTACAGACGCTGAAGCCAAAGACACTCGGATGATTGCGGTCCCTGGTGATCAGGTTTCGCAAATGATCGGCCGCCCTGGTCCAATATTCCCCGGAGGTGATATCCGGCCCGCCGTCGCTGGCCCACATCGCCGTCTCGTCCAACACCAGGATGCCCATTTCATCTGCCATATCGAGATAGAACGAAGGATAGGGTTGGGCATGCAGCCGCACGGTGTTGGCATGCGCCGCCTTCAGCATCGTATACCAGGCCCAGGCATAGCGGCGTGTGAGCTGCGGGATACCCATGAAATGCCAGGAGTCCCCTTTGAGAATTACCGGCTCACCATTCAAGAAGAATTTTTTATCTCGGATGGTCGTCTCGCGCCAGCCAAAACGGGTGTAGGCAATATCATTTCCCGTCTTTACAAGCACGCCATAAAGATTCGGGTGCGCCGGCTCCCAGCGCGCCAGACGGCCTCGAACGACCACCGAAAAGGCCACGGTCGTATCGGCACGTGCCGGAATCACCACCGTGGGGCCATCAAAAGCCATCACCTCCTCCCCCAATCGCCAACGGGGCTCGGGGGCTTCGACCACCGAAGTTCCGACCTCGTTGATCCAGGGACGAACGACGGCACTCAGCCGCACCGACACCGCATGTGCCTGCGTATTGCATACCGTCACCTGTAGCCGCAAGGAGTCCTGTGACACTAGCGTCTGTACCACGGTCTCACTGATATAGGTCGCGGGCCGGACCAGCAGGTTCACATCCTGCCAGATACCGGCGATATGCTGTCCCCAGAACGAACCGCCCACATACGGGCGGCGGCCATATGGTCCGGGCCGGTCAAAGAGCCGTGACGATGCCACCCACACCAGCAGCTCGTTGGACTTTCCCAGTCGCATCGCAGGAGTAATATCGAGATCGAACGGCAGAAAATTATCGAAATGACTGCCGACGAGAACACCATTCACAAATACCCGGCAATAACCGGCCACCGCTTCGAAATGCAGCAGCAAACGATGCCCTTGCCACTCCGGTTTATACGGGATGCATCGCCGCAGCCAACCTGCTCTCACGGTATCCCACCGGGCGGGATAGCTGGGATACGTTATAAAATCTCCGCCGTCCTTGCTGCCGGGAAAACTATTCACGTTCCAGGGCGAGGGGATGCGTATCGGCGTGGGGTCACGGGCAAAATGCGCCGGCGGCTGCACCTGCTCCAGCGCGCTGCGGTCAGGATGGGCGTCCAGCGCCACCGGCATGAACTGCCAGGAGCCGTTGAGACAGGTATCATTCCGAAAAGCACGTTCCGCTGGTGTCGTCGCGCGCTCACCCGGTGCAAAGTCCGGCGTGAACAAGGTCCGCGAAAGCGGGGAGTCTACCGCCACGTGCGCAGGAGGGCCACGACGGATCAGCCCGGCAAGCTTTCCCGCGGTCAATGCAGCCCCCCGCTCATCGGGGTGGATACCGTCCCGAAACCAGCTCTTTTTATCGACAAAAGGGGTATGCAGGTCCAACACCTCCGCGTGAAATGCCCTGGCCAACTGCTGCAGCCGCGGAACGATCTCCTGCACGATCACCCGGTCGTAAATTTGTGTGGTATCCGCCAGAAAACACGGCAGGGGAAGCAGGATGATGATCCGCGGATGATGGCCGCCGCAGAAAAAGCTCCGGATTAGATCGGCGCCATCCTTCAACAATTCGTCGGCGTAGATGCGGTTGATGAGCTTGCTGTCATTACCCCCGAGGTCGATGGTGACAATATCGGGCTGACTCCGAAGCGCAGTTTGGTAAGCCGAAGTGCTCCAATAGGACAGATCGCCTTTACGCAAAAGGGTGGCACTGCTGACGCCATAGTTGGTCACGTGGTAACTGCTTCCGAGCAGCTTTTGCAACTGCTGCGGATAAGCCTGCGTCCCGGGTTGCGGAAGCGTGGCGCCCGCGGTGATGCTTGCGCCCAGACAGGCAACGGTTACCGGCTGCTGCGAAAGGGTCCGGATCGAAAAGAACAAGCAGGTGGTCACTAAATAGAAATTCTTCATATGCAGGCAGATGCGAGTGTGCCTGCAAATAAGGGTCAGGCCCTTAATAATCGATTAATTAAGCGTTAATTGGGGAAATTAATTGGCAACATTCGTTTCGGTGTGGCGATATCGGAACACTAGCGGGAACGACACGCCAAGCAGCAGCGCATAGCCGGCAAAAGTGAACCAGATATTATGCCAGTCCCGGATACCGGCCGTCGTAAAATAGTCTACGACCCAGCCGCTCAGAAAGGTGCCCACATAGGCGCCGAAACCATTGGTCATTAACATAAAGAGTCCCTGCGCACTCGCCCTGATCTTGACCTCGGCCTCCCGCTCCACGAAAAGCGATCCTGAGATATTGAAGAAATCGAAGGCCATCCCATAAACGACCATCGATAGCAGCAACAGCGGCAGCCCCGTGCCCGGATTACCGACGCCAAACAGCCCAAACCGGAATACCCAGGCAAAGATGCTGATCAGGATGACCCGTTTGATCCCGAACTTTCGCAGGAAGAAGGGGATCGTCAATATAAATAAGGTCTCCGAGATCTGCGACATGGAGATCAGCAGCACGCTATGACGCACGCCAAAGGAATGGGCATACTTTGGTACATGCGCAAAATCGCTGATAAAGCCATCCCCGAAGGCATTGCTGATTTGCAGCGCAAAACCCAGCAGCATGGAATAGATAAAGAAGATGAGCATCTTCCGGCGCTTGAACAATACGAAGGCATCCAGCCCCAGCGATGCGAAAAGGCTCGGCTTGGGGCCGGTCCGCACCGGAAAACAGGCTGGCAACGTAAACGCGTACAGCCCCAGAAAGATGCCGGCTCCCGCGCTCAGGTATAGCTGAGAAGGACTTTGTTTCCAGCCGCAGAAATCCACTACCCACATCGCGCAGATAAAACCCACCGTCCCCCATACGCGGATCGGCGGAAATTCTTTGATGACATTGAAGCCTTTGCGTTCAAGCAGGATATAAGAAACGGTATTGTTCAGGGCGATGGAAGGCATAAAGAAGAACGAATTGAAGAGCATCGCGACATAGAACACGCCGAAATCATGCAGGTTGGCGGCCCAGATTAACATCCCGGCCCCGATGAGATGACAAATGCCGAGAACCCGCTCCGCATTCAGCCACCGGTCCGCCACGATGCCAAAAAGCGCGGGCGTAAAGATCGAGGCCACCCCCATGGTGCCATAGACGCTCCCAACCTGCCGGCCATTGAAATGCAGAA
Source organism: Chitinophagaceae bacterium (assembly GCA_025934485.1). Classification (GTDB taxonomy): domain Bacteria; phylum Bacteroidota; class Bacteroidia; order Chitinophagales; family Chitinophagaceae; genus Puia. Next base: position 30,401 of record JAICXX010000031.1, on the reverse strand, counting down.
CGTTGAACATATATCCGCCCAACGAGATCAGCCATGCTCCCCAAACAAAGAACTCCAGGAAATTCATGACGGTCAGGCGGAATTTGATCTTCACTTGCTATTTTTTACTTATGTGAATGGAACAAACATGGAAGATAGTAAATTTGCGGTTATGATTCATAGCACAACCAATGGCATCGAAGCCATTTTAGAAACAGTAGACAAGGATTTACGTCAGATCGGGGAAAAGGTCATCGCCCGGCAGCGCATTACCCCGGAAGAAGGTGTCCTCCTCTTCGAAAAGGGCCCTCTGCCCTTTCTCGGCGCATTAGCCAATCACGTCCGCGAAAGGCTCCATGGCGACAAAACCTATTTCAACCGCAATTTCCATATCGAACCCACCAACGTGTGTGTCTTTACCTGTAACTTTTGTTCCTATTCGCGGGTGTATGCTCATCGCGACGAAGGTTGGGAGATGACGCAGCAACAGATGCTCGATATTGTCAAAAGCTATGACGGCAAGCCCGTGACCGAGGTCCACATCGTCGGCGGTGTGCATCCCAAGATGAACCTCGAATTCTTCGCCGAGCTCCTCGCCAAGATAAAAGCACATCGTCCGGATCTCCATATCAAGGGCTTTACCGCCGTGGAGCTCGACTATATGTTCCGCAAAGCCAAGCTCTCCGTGGAAGAAGGGATGAAACGGCTGCACGCCGCGGGTCTCGACTCTATGCCGGGCGGTGGCGCCGAGATCTTCCATCCCGATGTGAGGAATGTCATTTGCGCCGACAAGGTCGACGCGGATGGCTGGCTCGCTATCCATGAAGCCGCGCACCGCGAAGGGATGCATACCAATGCGACCATGTTGTATGGGCATATCGAGAGCTATGCGCATCGTATCGATCATATGGAGCGGCTGCGAGAGTTGCAGGACCGCACGGGCGGCTTCAACACCTTTATCCCGCTAAAATTCCGGAATAAGGACAATGACATGAGCAATGTGCCTGAATCTTCGGTGGTCGAGGACATGAAGCTTTATGCAGTCGCGCGGCTTTATATGGACAATTTCCCGCATCTCAAGGCCTACTGGCCCATGCTCGGCCGGCAAAATGCCCAACTCACCCTTGCCTTTGGCGTAAACGACCTCGATGGCACCATCGACGATACCACGAAGATCTATTCGATGGCGGGCAGCGAGGAGCAAACGCCCAGCCTCAGTACGGCGCAGCTCGTTTCGTTAATTCGCCAGGTAGGCCGCGAACCCGTCGAACGCGATACGCTTTATAAGGAGATCAGGAACTACAAGGACATCCCCCTCGAAGAGTTGATGCAGGACCCGACGCTGAATTAGCGCTACTCGGATCGCAAACACGCCCGGGCCGATGGTTATCCGGTAATGGTATTGCTGCGGCCAGCGTCTCGCGTCAGCATTCGCTGAGACCCAGCGGTATCTGCACTGCCAGTCCGCCGTCGGATGTCTCTTTGTATTTGCTGTTCATATCCTGTGCGGTATTCCACATGGTTCGGATCACCGCATCGAGCGAAACCTTGGCGAAATCCGGTGTGCTCTGCAGTGCCAGCTGAGAGGCTGTGATGGCCTTGATCGCGCCCATGGTATTGCGTTCGATACAGGGGACCTGGACGAGTCCGCCGATGGGGTCGCAGGTGAGGCCGAGGTGATGTTCCATGGCAATTTCCGCGGCCATCATGGCCTGGCGTTGGTTGCCGCCTACCGCCTCCGTAAGTGCCGCCGCCGCCATGGCGGAGCTCACACCGATCTCGGCCTGGCAGCCGCCCATTGCAGCGGAGATGGTGGCGCCTTTTTTGAAGATGCTGCCGATCTCGGAGGCTGTGAGGATAAAGCGATAGATCTTTTCGTCGGAGAAGCCGTCGCAAAAAGCGACGAAATACATCAGCACGGCGGGAATTACGCCTGCGGCGCCATTGGTGGGGGCCGTGACTACCCGGCCAAAGGAAGCATTCTCTTCGTTTACGGCAAGCGCAAAACAGCTTACCCAGTCGAGTGTATATTTGAACCCGTTGCCGCCGGCGCGGATCGCCCGTATCCAGGACTCGAAGTTCTCGTAGGGTTGCCCATCGATAAGCCGGCGATTCAAGGCGGCGGCCCGCCGTTGTACGTGCAGCCCGCCCGGCAGCATCCCTTCGGCGTGGCATCCGCGATAGACGCATTGGTGCATCACGGTCCAGATGCGCAGCACGCCCGCCCGTGTTTCGGCTTCCGGGCGCCAGGTCGCCTCATTTTCCATCACTACTTCGCTGATGGAGAGGCCTGTCATCCGGCACCAGTGGAGCAGGTCATTATTGGTATCTATGGGAAAGGGCAACTGAACAGACGCCCCTGCCGCGGTTTCTTCCCCTTCTTTCTTGACAAAACCGCCCCCGATGGAATACCAGGTCTCGGCCAGCTGATAGCCGTCTTTCCATTCGGCGGTGAAGGTCATTGCATTGGGATGGTAAGGCAGGCTCTCGGCATACAGAAAGACCACGTTTACGGCGGGATCGAATTCGATGCGGTGCGTGCCGCGGATATTGAGTTCCTTTTTGGTCCGGATGGCTTCGATGGCCGTATCGATGTTGGCGGGATCGAATGTCACCGGGTCTTCGCCGGCCAGCCCGAGCTGGATGGCGATATCTGTTCCGTGGCCTTTCCCTGTTTTCGCCAGCGAGCCATACAGCATCACCGTCACCTGGCGGAGGCCCTCAAGCCCATGCCGGGCGACCAGTGAATCGGTAAATCGCTGTGCGGCGCGCCAGGGTCCAAGCGTATGCGAGCTGGAGGGACCTACGCCTATCTTGAACATGTCGAATACGGAAATGCTTTCGTGCGGCAAGACTTGAATTTTGGCAAAGTTAAAACTCTTTGTTCAGCCAGGGGTTGAATTTCTCCAGCGGCTGAGGGAGAAAATACCCTTTGATCTGTTTGGGGTCGATAACGCAGATCTCGATGTGCAGTCCGGTCGTAAAGTTGGCCTGGTCATAAATAGCCTCTCCTTCGTGAAAGGGACTGCGGATGGTATCGTAAGGCGGAATCCCGTCTTTTTTATTGGATTCATGCAAATACTTGATCACGGCGCAATCCAGGCTTCGGTTAGCACCCTTGTTCATTGGCATTCGACCGCCGGTAAGTTCAATGTATCTTTTTAATTTATCATATGCGTTTTCGATAATGCTGATCGAATTGGGTTCAATCAAATTTAGGCAGTTGCCTAACTCAATAATGGCGCCGATCACAAAAGGGGTTTTTATAGAACCGCTAAATTTCTGTTTCTTTTCCGCACAATCGATAGCATAGCTCAATGCACGAAAGGGATTATCCTCCCAGAAATAAGTTCCCGGTCCTAGCCAGTCCCATGGGTTGTCGCTGGGTCGCAAATGATCATTTCCGCTGATCATTCGTAACCCTACTTCACGGTCACAACTATGGAACCCAATCACCTGATAGGGTTGATGAAAAGCCATTATTTCTCGTTTAATTGGCTAGCGCTTCGCCTTTATCTTCTTTTTCGGCGCCTTAACTTTGATGATTCCGGCATCCATCAGGAATTGACGTGCAGCCTCCGGAGTATTGATGCGTTCAGCTACTCTATCGAGAGACTCAATTTGGGCTTGAATGGCTTCCTGAGTCATGTGATGCGCTTTGTGTTGGACACTATAAGGTTGGTGTACAAATATAAACTTATTTGAGCCAAGTATAGGTCCAAAAATGTTGGGGAATAAAAGTCAAAAAATACTATAATTGCACCGTAGAAAGCTTGGCGCAATAAACAGCAATTGAAAATCAATCAATTGGCTTCGATTGTTTTCCTGAGGTCTTAAAGAACCTCGTTTCAGAACAAAAATAGACCATTCGGATCAATTTTACAACTTTTTTTTGAAAATATTTCCTTGCCACCCAAAGAATATCACGATACCGTTCAGGCTCATACAACTTTTAAGGAGATTATTGACCGGTTGAAGGCGCAAAAGATCAGCCGTGACGATATTCAGGACAGGCTTAGATCAATGGACCGGACCTTAACCAAATCAACGATAACCCGCCATTATAGTGATCCGGTTGGCGGAAAGACCCATAGCCTCAAACTTCTCAGGCGATACACGGATTGGATCAAAGAAGCTTATCCAAAAGAACTTGGCCTGGAAATTGACGAGCCAATTGCGCCATATGACCAAATAAAGGAATTGCGCAGGGAAATAAAGGCCCTTCGCAGGATTAACTCGGCGATCCTGATCAGGCTAAGAAGGTCGAAATACGGACGGAGATAGGGGAAACCGGAGAAAATTAAAATATTTTGAAGTTTTTTTAATTTCCTTGCAGCAATCCCGAATAACCGGTTGTCTATTTTACGGAGCTTGTATTTGCGAAGGAGTCGTAGCCAATTCTAACCGCCACATCACATTAGTCTCAATTAGTCTCATCCATCCCAATTTTGATATACATCTGCTTGATGTGCAGTAACCATGAACTACCTGCTAAGAGCCCTGGTATCCTCCGGGGCTTTATTTTTTTCTTTTATCTCTCATCTTCTGCCGGCCCCTCATCACTGGTCTGAGTTGCTCCGGCCTGCCGATCCCGCTTCGCCAGCAATTCCCGGTACCGCTGCTCGAACAGATCCCACTTATGCCGCTGCCAAAAAATAGCCGTGAACCCAACGATGAGCAACAGCGCCACCAGGAGCACCCCGGGATTGAAATCCTGGCTGTTGGCCTCCATTGCCGCCCCTTTATTCCAGCCCGAAACCAGATTGATCACGATCGGGATCACGATCAGCAACCCGGCGGGTATCCCTAAAAGGAACTGCTGCACCGTCTTTTTCCGCCGCATGCGGTTGGCCTCCCAATACCGGATAAAATCATTTTCTTCCTTCGACAGCATACCAGGACCATTAGTTTCCACAAAGTTACGTGTAAGTAGATGAAAGTTCTTTATCTTTAGCCTGTCTTAAAATCCGATTGTTTGAAACTACCACAGTTATTGTCGCAATACTTATATCAAACCAGGAAGATGGACCTTCCGGGTATTGGCAGCTTCACCCTTGACGCCGCCGCTGTCATCCCACAGGAATCCGACCGTATGGGACAACAGCCCGCTTCCGGCATCAGCTTTAAGAACGCGAATATCTTTACACCCGACGATGCCCTGATCACCTATATCAAGGAGCACACGGGCAAGATGAAGTCCCTGGCCGCAGCGGACCTCGATTTTTACCTCACCACGGGCCGCCAGTTGTTGAATATCGGCAAACCTTTTTTTATCGAGGGGGTCGGAACCCTGCTCAAGAACAAAGAAGGGCACCTGGACTTCACCCCCGGCGACTATCTCATCCCCCGCATCGACGAACTCGCCGGCCCTGAAAGGGAGAGGTCCCGTAACTCCTATGACGAGCCCCCCCGCGAAGAACCAAAGGCTAATAATGTCAGGCAACGGCAGACGATGCTGCTGGTACTGCTCATCGCCGGAGTCGTGGTGGTCGGTTGGGGTGGTTATTATCTCTACCAACGGAACAATTTTTCCGAACAGGCCGGACCGGAGAACCGGGCCACGGCTATACCGGATACCCCGGCAGCCAAGTCTGCCGATACCGTCGCGGCAAACCCGCCTGCGACGGATTCGACGACATCGAAAAACCCCACCGTCACGGGTGCATTGACTAAAGCGGACACCGCGAAAGCCGATGCCGTCGCCGCCAAACCTGCAGCCGCACCGCCAGTTTCGCCGACCGCAGTACCAACCGTCACGCCCCCGGCCTACGTCCCTCACGACCCCGTGCCTACGGAAGGTCAAAGCCTTTATCATTTCGTGATCCTCCGCACGCCCAACAAGGTCCATGCCTTGCGACGCTATAACCAGCTACTCGGTTTTCGGCTCAACATCAGGATGGAGACCAAAGACTCCACCTTTTTCAAGCTCTATTTCCCTGTAGCCGCCGTGCCCAGAGACACCACGCATATCAAAGATTCAATAGCCGATGTCTATGCGGCCAATGTCGTGATCGAAAAATGACCCGTCCATCTATAAGACCGTCCGCCTCTTACTGGATCGAAAAGCTGGAGCTCACTGCCCATGTAGAAGGCGGAGCGTTCCGCGAAGTCTACCGCTCCGAGCTCACAGTACCCAAGGCCGCGCTGCCCCTTTTTTTCCAGGGCTCCCGCAACGCCTCGACAAGCATCTATTTCCTGCTTTCACAAGGACAATTCTCGGCCTTTCACCGCATTGCTTCTGATGAGCTCTGGCATTTCTATTACGGCGACCCGCTATATGTCTATGAGATCGGGCACAACGGCCGGCTTTGTACCCATGTACTCGGCTCCAACCCCGAAAAAGGAGAAACGTTTCAAGCAGTGGTAAAAGCCGGTAGCTGGTTTGCCTCGGCGCCGGCGCCAGGAAGTGAATATGCGCTTGTGGGATGTACGGTCGCCCCGGGTTTCGACTTTGCCGATTTCGAGCTGGCGAACGCCGGGACGCTTAGCACACAATATCCGGATCACGCGGATCTGATCCGCCAATTCACACGGTAGTTTCGGCTCACACGGCAAGTTCCTTTTAGCGCCGGCTATTTCGATGCGGCATCGGGATGGTAGATCACTCCATCCTTCATTACCCAAACCACCTTTCGAACGTCGGAGATGTTCACCGCCGGATTTCCGGATACTACAAGGATGTCCGCCAGCAACCCGGGCCTGATCCGACCAACGGTAGAAGCCAGCCGGAACACATCGGCATTCACGGAAGTAGCGCTCCGCAAAACATCCAGTGGTTTCATCCCATAGTCGACCATGTCTTCCATTTCCATTGCATTGTTGCCATGCGTAAATACCCCCACGTCGCCGCCCATACAAATGGTGACGCCGGCATCCATCGCCGCCTTGAAGCTGGCGCGTTTTGCCTTGATCCGCTCCGGCTCGGGGTCGATCCCCTTCCTCCAGCCACCATATTGCGCGATCGCATCACCCGCGGCAAGGGTCGGACATAACGCGATCCCTTTCGCCTTCATCTCGGCAAACAGTTCGGGCGTACCCCCATCACCATGCTCGATCGTCGTGACACCTGCCTCGATGGCCCGACGCATACCCTCCATGGTTCCACTGTGTACCGCCACTATCCTGCCTGCGCTGGAGGAGACTTCAACGACCTTCTTTAGCTCTTCCACTGTAAACGTCGGAGCCGCCGCGCCGTTGATGCCCCACCGATAGTCCACATAGACTTTGATGACATCGGCGCCATGACCTATCTGCGTCCGCACCTCGCGGGTGAGCCCTTCTACCCCATCCGCCTCCGCCGCACCATGCGGCGACTCGATATCATAGGCCAGCTCTTTGGGTCCATAACTTCCTGTTGCCACGATCGCACGGGTAGCGCATAAAATTCGTGGCCCCGGAATAACGCCCTTCTCGATGGCCTGCTTTAACCCTACATCATCATACATCGCGCCCTCGGTACCCAGATCACGGGTTGTCGTAAATCCTGCCAGCAGGGTTGCCCGGGCATGAACGACCGCCCGCGCCACACGTTCCGCCCGGGATTCCTTTAACACCTGGTCATTCCAGGAGACTTCGTTATAAGGATGCAAAAAGAGATGGCTGTGTCCTTCGATCAACCCGGGCAACAACGTCGCGCCGCGCAGCTCCAACACCACTGCGCCCGAAGGCACCGAAAGAGATGCCACCGGGCCTGCCGCCACAATCGTTCGTCCACGCACGATCACCGCCCAGCCCTCATGCACTTGTTCGCCGTCGAAGACCCGATCCGGTCGCAAGGCGTAGGTAGTGTCATGCGTCGCCGGAGCTGCGGCCCGCGAATGGCCGAGAGTGCTATGCGGGTCCTGAGACCAGCCCATCCGGCACACGAGCAAAAAGGCCAGTTGAAACAGCAATCTATGTAGCATCTGTCCTGGTTTTACGCTGAAAATACAAATAAAAAGGTATCCCCGTAGCAGTGAGCACCAAAGCAAGAACGGAGTCGATCATAGGCGCCTGTCCACTGCGGTAAGCGACCACATCATTGTAAATAGTCGTTACGAGATAGAACAAGGTAAACGCGGCAAAGAGCAGCGGTATCCAGGGATATAGCCGCACCCTGTAGGGCCGCGGAGCATCGGGCATCCGCCGCCGGAGGATCATCAGCCCTATCGCCATGAGTCCATGAAAGACCCAGGACATAAAGGCAAACATATCCGCCAGGACATCGAAGCTGCCGCTAAACACAAAAAGGATGCTCCACACCCCCATGATGATCACCGCATTTCCCGGTGTGCCAAAACGTGGCTGGACTTTCCCTGCCCAAGGAAAAAAGCTCCCGTCCTCGCCCATCGCAAACGTCACCCGCGCATTGGTGAGCAGGTTCACATGCGTAGCGCCAAAAGTCGACACGACGATCAACAGCGACACCAGCCCCGCAGCAGCCGTGCCAAGCACCTGCTGGACCGCATCCGCCGCCACCAGCGTGGAGTGCGCCATCACCCCGATGGGCAGGATATAATTGTACGCCAGCGTCACCAGGATATAGATCGCCATGCAGGCGCCGAGTCCGATGAAAAGACTACGGCTGATATTCCGCCGCGGATCTTCCAGCTCTCCCGCAACCATATTGATGTTATACCATCCGTCATACGAAGAGAAGGCGCCAGATGTGGCAGCCATAAAGCCCGTGAGCACCAGCCAAAAGGAAGGCTTGAAATCCGGGCTGTTCGTAAAAAAATTCGCCACATGCCCCTGCCCCGAGAACAGCAACCCACCGATCAGCAACACCAGCGCGAGGGTCTTCATGATCGTTGCCACCAGCTGTACCGCATTCCCAAAACGCACACTTAGATAATTGATTACCGTCAGCAATGCCAGGATCAGCGAAGTGAGCACCTTTACCCCAAAATCCTCCAGGGGATAGATCTCCCCGATATACGGAATGTGGAGATGAACCGAAAGCTCCGTGGCCCGCGGGAATCGCGGCAAATGGATAAAGAACCCGGCATACTGCGCACACACGATGGTGATAGCCGCGAGCGAAGCGGTATTGATCACCGCCATCGCCGACCAGCCATAGAGATACGCGACAAAATTGCCATAGATCTTCTGCAGATAGATATAAGGCCCGCCGGTCTCGGGAAACATGGTGCCCAACTCCGAATAGATCATCGCTCCAAGCAGCGACGCAGCACCCGCCACCAGCCACACCAGCAAAAGCAGCTTGGGGGAGCCCAGCCGCTGCGCCATCGAGGCCGGTCGCATAAATATACCGGACCCGATCACACTCCCCATTACGATGGAAACGGCGGACCACAACCCAATGCTTTTTTTGAGCTGCTGCGTCATAATAACTCAGCTATCAGCCGGTGAAAGTGATGCGTTCCCTGTTCGCGCGTCACCGAATACCGCCCATGTGTATAACACCGCGAACGTACGCCCCGCTGCACCGCCTCGACCACCTCTTCATCCTCGAGCTCTACGGTATCGAGGCCGGCCCCCGCGCCTTTATTATACCGGCTTTCATCGGCCACATAAGTAAGGAACGAAACGCATGTCTCACCAGGGTTCACGGGCTTCACAATATTCACGGAAAGGCCCCACGGATAGAAATTGAACATCAAATTAGGAAAGACAAAGAAATAATACGCCGCCACCCGCTTGCCATAGTCTGCGGAACTCGCCGGCAGGTCGAATATCTCTTCATCGTCTTTGGCGATGCCCAATTGCAGACTGGAGTTGCGAAACAATTCGGTGGTGTAATTACCGAAATCTATTACCGAGTTGAGTCCGGCATGTACAAAAGGGATGTGAAAACCCTCGAGATAATTCTCGCAATACAATGCCCAATGGGCTTTTACTGTGAAATCGCGGCTCAGTTCCGGCCGCAGCACGTATTTTTCCAGCGGCAGCCAGTGCAACCGGTCCATGATATCCCCCCAGTAGTCGCGAAACCCGCTGCCGGCCCCGGATCGAGCCGCCCCGTCACCCATGTCAAGCGTCGTAAACAACCACGGCCCCCAGGTCTCCACCGGCAACCGCACCAGATCGTCCGCCGCCGATGGAAAATCGGCCACTCCCTTAAACTCCGGCATACTTCGAAACCGTCCGTCCAGCTCGAATATCCGCCCATGATACCGGCATCGCAGGTGCATCAGCTTACAAGCCTCACCCACCACGATATTTCCGCGGTGTGTGCATACATTGCTCAACACCCGAAGCGCTCCGGCCGCATCGCATACCAGCACCAACGGTTCGTCGAGATATCCCTCGAGCAATGTAAAAGGCAAAGCATTCCCCGCCGCAGGTACCTGCGAAGTATCACCGATAAACTGCCAGGAAGGAGCGAACAGTTTTTCTTTGGCACGCGTGAAAATTGCCGGATCGGTATAGAAAGCCGTATCCAGCGTACGAGCCCGGGCGATATCGGGGTCGATAATAAATCGGGGTATGGGAGGCATATTTGTAAGATAAGAAAGAGTTATCGTAATTTTGCGCCCATGGCGGAAGATCTACAGATAGCCCGGGGCACAAAAACAGAGCAATATGCTGCGCTGCTGCCTCAGATCAGGGCGCTCATGGAAGGCGAGTCGGACCCGACGGCCAACCTCGCTAATATCGCCGCCGCCCTCAAAGAGCAATTCGGCTGGCTTTGGGTGGGCTTCTACCTGGTGAAAGCAGGGGAGCTCGTCGTCGGTCCCTTCCAGGGTCCCGTCGCCTGCACGCGCATCCGGAAAGGTAAAGGTGTCTGCGGGACAAGCTGGGCCGAAGAACGGACCCTGATCGTGCCCGATGTGGATGCCTTCCCCGGTCATATCGCCTGCAGCGGCCTCTCACGTTCCGAGATCGTAGTGCCGATCCATAGCGGCGCCCAAATCGTAGGGGTGTTAGACGTGGATAGTATAGAATTGAACGCCTTTGATCGGGAAGATCAGCAATGGCTCGAGGATGTGGTTAAAATTATTCCGGGCGTCAACGCATAAAAACCGGTCCGTATCGTTAAGAAGCAATTATTTTAAATCTAACATGAGCAAGAAGCTGATCGTATTCGGTATCGTAACATTCGTTTTAGCCACGTCCGCGGCAAAGGCCCAGGGCCCGGTGCCACCTTCCGTGATCCTGGGAAGAAAAGAAGTTCCCATCCTTTGTTATCACCAGATCCGCGACTGGAAACCCACGGACTCCAAGGTCTCCAAAGATTATATCATGCCGCCGGCCGATCTCAAGGCCGAGTTGAAGATGCTCCACGACAGCGGTTATCATACGATCCTCCCCGATCAGCTCTATGCCTACCTCACCAAAGGCGCAGCGCTTCCCAGCAAGCCCATCATGCTGACCTTCGATGATACCGACGAAGACCAATTTGCCGTTGCCTGGCCGGAAATGAAGAAGTATGGCTTCCGCGGCGTCTTCTTTATCATGACCATCAGTCTCAACAAGCTTCCGCATTATATGACGGTAGCGCAGGTAAAAGAGCTCTATGCCGCCGGCAATGTCCTCGGCAGCCATACCTGGGACCATCATAATGTAAAAAAATACCAGGGGAAGGATTGGGAGATACAGATCGACAAACCCACCAAACAGCTCGAAGCCATCACCGGCACGAAGATCAACTACTTCGCCTACCCTTTTGGTTTGTGGAATCCCCAGGCACTGCCTGAACTGCGCAAAAGAGGCTTTATTATGGCCTTTCAGCTGGCGGACAAGATGGATCGCAACGATCCCCTGATGACGGTCCGCCGCATCATCGTCGGCGGTGGCTGGAGTCTCAAGACCTTCGACGCCGCGATCAAGCGCGATTTTCATTGATCGGCCGCCCGGTTCATGCCGGGCTTAGGGGGCTTGCGGCTCAATGTCCGTGCTCGCTTAGGTATTCCCGCGCTATATCCGGATAGATCGCTACGCGATGTGTACGCACCAGGTCGTGAACCGGCTGATCCTGTCCATCGATCTGCAACGTGATCTTATTGGACGGCAACGCCGGCATATGACAATCGATGCAGTTCACCGCGTGAGCCACTTTCTCCGTTGGGACGCTCGATGCCGCGGCCTTCGCGAGCTGTTTCGAGATCTCCGGCATCGTGCAGCCATGCTGCGCAACCCCATTGTGACAGTTCATACAACGCGCGGAATAGACCGCCACCTGACCAAATTCATTGGTATGCGGGTCGTGACAGCTCCCGCAATCCAGCTTGTCCGAGAACCGGAAGCATTTGCTTGCCGTCAGCAGCCCATACTGGTTACCGTGTACGTCGAGGGTTGCAGTGGCCGAGGTGTCGTAGTCCGCTGTGGAATAGTTATCCAGGGAATCCCCGACCGCAAAACTGAAAGAGGGCGCAAATTCTTTCCGAAAGCCCGAATGACATAGGGCGCAGGCATCGAGCCGCTGTTGCCGGCTGAGATGGGCAGCATTGGTTATATAGCGACCGGTAACTTCACCGGGGTGGGCGGTATGCCACGCCACATGTTCGGAGCCCGGGCCATGACAGCGTTCACAGTCTATTCCGTAGCGGATACTGGCGCTGTCGAATATCGTCCCCTTTCCCTCCACCTCGGTGATCCTGGCGTTGGTGCCGTGGCATTCCATACATTGACCGCGGACCTGTTTGCCAAAATAGACCATATTGGACGGGTAGCCAGGACTGTTACACCAGGTTTCGAGCGGAACATAGTAGGAAATGGGCAATTGAAAAAGCCGGTCTCCATCCCAATACAAATAGGACTGTCCCTTGCGGCCCGAACCGATCACGATGGCAAAAGCCTCGCTCTCCATGACATTTCCGTTAAATAGGGCCGTTTGAAAGAACCCGCCGCCCTTTTTCTCCATGTGAACCTCCATATGATCGTTGTAGACAAAACGGTTCTTGCCATATTTGAACGAACCCTTGATCGCCGCTGCGCTAGCGGGCCGTGAGTCCAGATAGTGCGCCGTTTGGAGATGCGTGGCATAGATATTTTTGTGGCATGGCGCGCAGGCGGCGGCCCCCACGAATTTGGCCTGGTCACCGGTGGGGGGCAAAGATGCGGGATCGGTGCGCGGCGTCCATCGGGCCGTAACGAGGTAGATCGCAGGCGCCAGCAAAAAAGTAAGCTGATATTTTTTCAAACCGGGCATTTCGAAACGTAAATATCATTTATTCAATCGAAGTACCTGCACAGCATCGTTGTTTTTCGCAACGATCAGCATCCTGCCGGCGGCGGCATCCTTGACCTCCACGATCCCGCGGACATCGCCGCCAATATAACAGCCACTGAGTGGAGGGTCTATGGGCCGCCAATCCGGCCCCTTGAGTAACATCCCCAGGCTGGCATCGGACCGTCCCAGTTGCGTCCGGTAAGGAAAGAAATTCCCGGCAACGAGGATGTCCGGCACTCCATCGCGATCAAAATCGTCAACTAAAGAGCCAAAGACCTTGGAGAACTGCGCCGCGAGAGGCAGTGGTGAAAATACGAATTTCCCGTTGCCTTTGTTATACAGAATGCCCGAGGCGAGCTGGTTGCAATGCAGCACCCTGGCCTGTGCGAGCTTCTCCGGAGGGAAAATATCCTGGATCGTCGCGTCGGCATAGGCCTTATAGCTGTTGAACTTCTTACGCAGCACCGTGATCTGGCCGAGCAGTTCGTCCCGCGACGCCAAGGGGTAGCTTTTGCCCTGGATATAATAACAAAGAATGGGGTCGATCGTTCCGTTGTTGTCGAAATCAGCTGCATACAGCGAAAGCGGTTGCGTGGGCGAGGCCTTGAACTGGACGTTGAGTCCACAGTTCCCGAGGATGAAATCGGTGCGCCCGTCTCCATCCACGTCTGCCGGGGTGATCGAAGACCACATGCCATCGAGCCCCGTGAGCCCTGCCAAAGCGGAAACATCCGTCAAATTACCTTTATCGTTCTGGAAAAGCATCACCGGCATCCAATCGCCCGCGATGAGTAGATCGGGGTAATTCGCATCTCCTACCGGCGTCCAAACCGCCGCTGTCACCATGCCGGGTAACCGAAGGGCCGGACATACCGCATCTGTGACATCGGTAAACTTCACCGTGCCGCCACGCGACTCGTTATGCAAAAGATAACTCTTCGACGGCAGCGGAAACGAACCTGGCATCCCACGCCCACCCACGAAAAGATCGATCGTCCCGTCGTGATCGAAGTCCCCGGCGGCAATAGCATATTTGCTGCTCAGCATGGGTGGTAATGCGCTATCGGGGGCCAGCGTGAAATTCCCATGCCCGTCGTTGAGATAGAGATGATCCCGGAACCCTGCGCTCTGGTCGTTGTATTCGTTGCCGCCGCTCACGACATAGAGGTCCATATCGCCGTCCCCATCCGCGTCGAAGAAGATCGCGTTGACCTTCTCCGAAACCGTATCCAGGGCCCAGGGCTGTGACGGCGCCTGCTGAAAATGCCCATCCCTGGTTTGGAGGTATAGCTGACCGCCCTGGCCGATGGCGCCGCCCAAAAAGACATCGGCCAATCCATCTCCATTGACATCGGCCGAAGCCAGCGCCGGCCCCTGACGCGATAGCTGGTATGGCAAAAGCGATTCGTCTTTGAAATCGATGAAATCGTTCTCGCGGTGCCGGAAGTCGATACCCGCCGCGGTGGTGATATCCGTAAAAAGCCGCTTCCCGGCCACACCGCCCGAAACCGGGACTGTCTGCGCCCCCTCCTCCTTCACGGCCAGGATCTGATCCGCCTGCGGTTGATCGATCTTCGTCACCCGGTCATCGGGCCACGTGATCTCGATCCCCGCGATCATTCTCTCCTTCGGAAACCCGAAGAACAGTTCCGGGGGCATACAGCTTTGGTATCCGCGCACCGGGTAAAGCTCCTCATATTGACGGCTCCCGTCATTCAGCGTCAACAGCGCCTTGGCGCCATAGGCATAGGTGTTGGCTCCCTGGCCGGTGAGCCGCAACCGGATATAATGATTCTTTCGCAGTTCACTCTCGTTGTTGCGATAGACCATCGCCGGCTCGTTGTTATTGCAGATGATGAGATCGAGATCGCCGTCATTGTCCAGATCGGCATATGCCGCAGCACCGGACACCGTGGGCCGGTTCAATCCCCACTCGTTTGTCACATCGGCAAAGGTCAGATCGCCATTATTATGAAAGATATAATTGCTCACTTTGGTAGATGGCATCACCCGCACCAGGTCCAACGTCTTATAATTGGGATTGCCCTCCCGCATTGCCGCGAGCTGCGCATTCGGAACGGTATATTTCAAAAAATCAAGATCGGTGAAATCGCGCAAATAGCCATTGCTCACAAACAGATCTTTCCAGCCGTCGTTGTCGAAATCGGCAAGGAGCGGCGACCACGACCAGTCCGTATTGGATACCCCTGCCAATTGGCCGATCTCTGAAAATCGCAAATGTCCCTGGTCGTCCAGCCCTTCGTTGAGATGCAGCATATTGCGCATCTGCTGGTGATAGAAGCCGCTGTCCAGCAGGAGATGATAGGCATCGTAGTCATCGGGTCCCTTTAACAGCTTCTGGCGATGATTGTCTTCCGGAAGCATGTCGAGCGTCAGCACATCCGGCCTCCCGTCGTTATTGTAGTCGGCGATATCGGAACCCATCGAATTTCTGGAGATATGGGTAAACGATTGTTCCAGCGATTCCGTGAAAGTCCCGTCGTGATTATTGAGATAGAAGCAATCCCGCTCCGTATAGTCGCTGGTGGTATAGATATCCGGCCAGCCGTCGCCGTTGACATCGCTTACGGTTGCGCTAAGGCCGAAATTCAGCGGGTTATTGATGATGCCCGCCTTTGAGGTAACATCGGTAAAATGGATATGGCCGGCCGCATCCCGATCCTGCCGGAACAACCGGTTCCCAAAATGCAGGTCGGGTGTCGCCCGCGTCTTGCGAGTATCGACGTAGGGGTTATAGGTATGGTTCGAGTGATCGAGCAGGAACATATCCAGATCGCCGTCCTTGTCATAGTCGAAGAATATCGCCTGTGTGGATTGCGTACCCGGTGCATCCAGGCCATATTCTTTGGCCATCTCTTTATACACCGGGATGCCATTCTTTATACCCTGGCAGATATACAGCTCGTTGCAGAGCTTCATGGAGTCGGTGTACTTGCCCGAATGACAGATATAAATATCCAACAGTCCATCCCCATTCACATCGGCGATGCTGACCCCGGTACACCAGTAGCCGTTACCGGCGACATGCGCCTGCCTGGTCACGTCTTCAAAATGAAAATTCCCCCGGTTAAGGAAAAGCTTACAGGGCCCGGTGTTTCCGGAGAAAAAAATATCCAGCAGACCGTCGTTGTTGAGATCGGCGACGCCTACGCCCGCTCCGTTATAGAGATACTCATAGCGGAAGACGTTGAGCGAGTCATCTTCTTCGATCTTGTTGAGATAGGAGATACCGGTTTGTTTCTCGTCCATAAGCGTGAACAAAGGCGCCCCTCCCTGGGCACGCAACAGCGCAGGGGCGAAGCAGCAAAGGAGGAGGAGAATATGTTTCATTTCAGATCGATCTTTTCGTCACCTTCCCTGTAGGGAAGGAAACCCATCATCAGGGTCATCATCTCGTCGGTGGTCCTCATGTCGCCCATGGAGAATACATTTTTGGGCGGGTTATTGGGGTTAGCGGGGTTATCCGCAGTGTTGTCATACGTTCCTTCGATGTGGATCACCGAGCCCTTGATCACTTTGATCGGATGAGGGAACCGGTAGATCTCCTGCCAGCGAAAATCCCAATTCGGTATATGGACAAGGTTCGTGGTATCGCCCGCAGGACCGACAATATAGGCCTTGTATTCCTTTCCTAAAAGATGCATATGCGGCCAGACGTAAAGCAGGGATTGATCCGCCGTTTGATTGGTCACTTCCAGTTTAAACGTCTGCACCGTGTTTGCCTTGACATAAAAAATAGGTTCGATCTGTCCTTCGCCGATGCCGCCCGAGCCAAAGCTCACCACCTTCATCGTTCGGGTAATGGGCGTCTTCTTGAAGAACAAATGGACTCCGCACACACTCGTCTCGTCCGTCGCACTGGGGGCATAATGCACTGTCAGCAGGATCACACCCCGCTTTGGCATCACCCAGCCGAATTCCTTTGGAAAATATTCGAAACTCGTACCCGGGATCCAACCGCCATAATAGGACATGATCTTGCGGTAAGGCATATACTGATCTACCTTGGTGCGGTCGTCGTCGGTGGCATTGACATAAGGGTCGGTCTTATAAAGATCGATCGACGTGTCGGGAACGGCCTGGATCGCATAGTTGGCGTGGTGGATCAGTTTTTTATTGCTGCAAAAGAACTCGATCGCCTCGACATTGGCGGAGTCTTTAAGATCGAAGGGGATCTTGAATAGGACAAATCGCTCGCCGTTATCGCCCGGCAGATGGAACGAGTCTGCAGTCAGCACCAGGTCCGGCTTGCGGCCAAACAGCGTACCCCGTACCAGCGGCTTGAGCGGCGGTGCATCCGCGGCTTTACCTTCGGGGGCCTTGTTATCGACCCATTGGGCAATCAGCGCGATCTGCGCATCGGTAAGCGTGCGTTCGTTGGCAAAATGCCGATAGCTGTTGTCGGCCTTCCACGGTGGCATATAGCGGCTTTGCACCACCTTCTTGATAAAAGAAGCCCGTTTGGCGGCGTCTTCATAGCTCAGCAAGGAAAAGGGAGCGGCCTCTCCGGGTTGATGACAAGGGGCGCAATTGGTCAGGACGATCGGGGCAATGTCTTTATACCACGTGGGTTTCTGTGCGTAGGCGCCGATCCCGACAAGCAGCAACAGCGATGAAAAAAAGAGTTTCATGCGATAGTTAAAAATCATTTATAAGACAGCCTACCGGCGTCGTTTTGGTCACCGGCGGAGTCTCGTGGCGCAGGGTATGGTCGATCGCGTCCTGCAGATAGTTTTGTGTGGGATGGTTTTGCGGGCGGCCCAGCGATTGATACCAATTGTCTATCGCGCCCTGGTAGGCAACGGTATTGTCTGCCCTGATAAGGATGGCTTCGGGCGTAGTCGTCGCATGGAGCCGGTGAACGACATGCAGGTCACGGTCGATCTGCAAAGGAAAGGAAAGGTGATATTTCGATTCGAAAGCCGTGAGGTCCGCTGTCTTCCAGGTCTTTCCGGGGACGATGCCGATGATGCTGATCTTTCCGGCGTATTGCGTTTCCAATTGATTCAATGTGCGGGTATAGTTCTGGCAAAGCGGACATTCGGGCGAGAGAAATACGTACACCGTCGCAGCTTTGTCCGCCTCAGCCGCGGACGAGGTTTTCCCGCTCTGGGTGAAGCCCGTCTGCCAGCCGCAAACGGCCAGGATCACAAGGATTTTTGGCAACCGTAACATCTCTATAAAAATACTAAACTCCGGACGAAACATTCGCCCGGAGTTTAGAAGAATCAGAAAAAATTTATCAAGGCGCATCCCACCATACACGGCCTTGCGCATCACTGGGGCTGGTACCGAAATTAGGATCGGTCGCCATCTGCGTGTAGGCAGCCTGCTGATTGGCATAGTTGGCGTCTGAAGTCGGCAATAGTGTCAGCGACACCCTGCGGTTGAGGGTATTGAACGCACCATTGCTGCTAAGCGTCGACCAGGCGATAACGGAGGTAGTGTTGGGATAACCCGTGCGTTTCCACCAGGCCCAGGCTTCACTCGGCTGACGATAGAAGTCGATATGTGCCTGACATGCGATGAGTTCTTCAGCCTTGGCGGCATTCCAGGCTACACCCGGAGCAGCCAGATAGTTAATGATCTGGGTCGCTGTAACGGGCGTATAATTGGCGATCTGGGCGTTCTGCGCCTCTTTGTCGTAAAACTGAATAGAGGCCGTTACGCCGCTGGTATACCAGGTCTGGGCATCGTCCGTAGTGACCCCACGAGCAGCGAGGTCCGCCCGGATAAAGCAGTATTCAGCATAGGTCAGCAGCGGATAGAAGCCTGTTCCGGCACCGGTGCCATTGCCATCACCCTCGTCGAAATCGGGGGTGAAAAGGCGGTGCTGTACAGCGGAGAACGTATCCGCGTCATTCTTATACACATTCTGCCAGTAAGCGTCGGTACAGGTATCCGGGCTGGTAGGGCTGCCCAGATAGATCCCATGGACATTTTTCCGGTAGTAGATGGGTTCCCGGGGATCGCTGTTCGCGTTCATGAAGTTTACCAGGGGCGCTGCGGCCAGGAAACCGGTGGGGTTGTAGTTGCTGTTCGCGCTGGTCGAGGTAGCAAAAGCAGTCCCGACGGGCAACACCCACGAATCGGTATAGGCGGACATCTGGTGAGTATCGGCCAGCACCTCCTGAACGATGGTAGCCACACCGCTGGGGTTGCGTTTCAGCGACCGCATCGCCATCTTCAGGCGAAGGGCATTACCTGCTTTTTCCCAGGCCAGCGCCTCATCGCCTGCCCCACCGTAGAACGGGTCGTTACCGCCATAAAGCGTCTGGGTCGACTCGTTAGTCGCCTCCAGCGTATTCACCGCCGTCTTTACCTGCAGATCCAGCGAATCGAAAAGATTCTGCTGTTCGTCGTAAGTAGGCGTCAGCGTTCCACCATAACGCGCTTTGAAGGCCTGCGAATAAGGGATGCTCCCGTTGATATCGCTCACATAAAAGGCATAGTAAGCCTTGTAGATAGCGGCGATAGCCAGCTCGTCAACCCGGGCCGCCTGTTCCGCTGTTGTCATCTTTGCTACCAGATGCGGAATATCGGACAATGCCAATCCCACATTGCCGTAGAAATTCCCATAGCGGTAGTTGAAATTCCCGCTCTGGTTGGTAAAGTTTTCGGCGTTACCGGCGGAATTCGTGATCATCTGCATCCACGGCATAATCGCACGGTAATAATCATAATAGGTTTCGAAGTCATTGGTGGCGTGTACAGCCGCATAGAGGAACTGGGCTCCCGGGTCTACCGACGTGAGTGTAGAGGGATTGATGTTTGCTTCTACAAAAGCCGACTTCTTACAGGACACCGTCAACATCGCCGGTATCATCGCCAGAAATAGAAATTTATATCGTTTCATAATTAAATCTTGTTTTGATGATTGCGAATAATTAGAAGTTAGCATTTAACGTTGCACCATAACTTCTGACGAAGGGCAATCCACCACCTTCGGCGAATGAAGCAGCCTGGTTGTTATACAAACCTTCGGGGTTGATACCATCCGGGGCATTTTTCCAGATATAGATGATATTCCGTCCCGTGAGGGTAAACCGGAGACCTTGCAAATGCAACGGCTTAATCACCGTTTGAGGCAGGCTATAGCTTACCGACACCTGACGAAGCGCTACCCAGGAGTTATCGAAGATGGACTGGGCACGGATACCGCTGGACCACTGATACAGGTTCTCGTAGTACGCATAGGCCGGAACGGGCTTCACGAGACCTTGTTTTACGGCGTCGGCATAACTCATACCACCGACATCGGTTGAACCAATGAGCGTCCCATCGGCAAATACGCCGTTCGGAATGATGCCATCGTCTTTTGTTTGCGTACCGTTGGTATAGGTCAAACCACCCAATGCCGCGTTACGGCCGTGGAGCGAATTCTTGAGCGAACCGGTCTCGGAACCGTACTGGTCCGTAGCGGAAGCCATCAGACCACCCACTTTGGAGTCGACCTGGATACCGAGGGTGAAGTTCTTATAGGTAAAGGTTTGGTAGGTTCCCCACAGGAATTTCGGCATGATGGTACCGAGCGTATCCTGCGTGCCGGGTCTATAATCGCTCTCACGCATATAGGTATATGCATTGGCGGTAGTCCCGTAGGGCGCCAGACCCAATACCTTTTGACCCGTGGCGGCGGCATTCTTACCTACGTATTTCGCATACCCATAACCCGTGGTGACAAGACCATACTGTTGTCCGGCAACGGCATAAGCTGCGGCGTCGGCACCAAAGGCCAGCTGAAGCTGATAGTTCTGCACACCGGGATAAAGCGCAATGACCTTGTTGACGTTACGCGTAAAGTTGATCGTGAAATTCCAGTTGAAATTCTTGGTCTGGACCGGAGTCGCATTCAGCAACAGCTCGATACCCTCGTTTTGGATATTACCCGCGTTGATATAACGCGAAGAGATACCCGATTCCTGGTCCGCAGGCAGCGAAATGATCTGGTTAAAGGAATTCTTTTTGTACCAGGCGGCATCCAAACCCAGCCGGTTGTTGAAGAACCGTATATCGGCGCCGAACTCGAGCTCACGGGCCAGCTCGTTCTTGAGGTTCTGATTGCCGAGCGTAGTGTTGTAGTTACCCTGACCATCCGAAAAACTATACAGTGTCTGGTTGCCACTGGCACCATAGAATGTTCCCACGGAACCATAGTTGCCATATTGGTTAGTCAGATATGGACCGGCATCATACCCTGCCCAGCCAAGGCTTCCCCTCAATTTGCCATAGCTGAGGATAGAATTTCGGTTCTTGAAGGCTGGGAGTTCGGTGAATACCCAGGCCAGACCCAAACTGGGATAAGCATAGCTATAATGACCATGCCCATCTGCATAGGTCAGCGAAGAGGACCAGTCGTTCCGGAGGCTGAAGTTGAATGTCAACATATCCTTCCAGGTAAGATCGCCGTAAGTCAAAAGGGCATCAGTCCGGTAGGTGGGATTGTAGGTTTGCGTGATCGTCGGCGCACTTACGGAGTTGGAAATAAAGTACAGGCTCGGGGTTTGCAGCCCGCCAACGGTTTTGGCATCGGTAATATCACCAAGCTGCCAGCGGTCCGTTTCGCCACCTACGGAGACGTTTAGTACAAGATCTTCGCCGAATTGGCGGTTGGCCGTCAACAAACCCTGGAAACGGGTTTTCCTGTAATCACTCTCGATGAGCTCATAGGAGCCGCCGGAGAAATTGTTGCCTATCCCATTGTATTTCAGCTGCGTCTCGTCGTTATAGTTCTGCACGTTGGCGCGGACCAAACCGGTGAGCCAGGGCAAGATCTTGGCATTCAGATCCACGTCCGCCAGCAACACATTCTCATTCCGGATATTGTTGTTCTGATACATCGGCCAGATGGAAGCGGCCAGCAAATAGGGGTCGTTCGCCAGACCGTGTTTCAAACCACCGTTTGCTGCGATATAGTTATGATTGTAGTAATTGATATCGGCGCCGCGGGAAGCCAGGTAAACGAAGTCCTGCACCGGGTTACCGTTGCCACCCAGACTCTGGATATCACCGCCGCCACCTTGCTGAACGGGGTTGATAACCTTTGTGCTGGTATAGTTGCCGCTGACATCCAGACTCAGGACGCTGGACAATTTTTGCGATGCATGCAACGTAAAGGCATTCTTGTTCAGGCTGTTGTTCGGCACCACGCTGGTATTCCAGAGGTTGGTCCAGGACGCGCGGAAATTGCCGTTCTCGTTACCGCCTTCGACTGCTACGTTGGAGTTGATATACTGGCCATCCTTGAAGAAATCCTTCAGGGGGTTGTTCGCCTTCCAGGGAATGATCCGGCCGTCGATGTCCTTTACAGGTTTGCCGTCGAAAGCAGGTCCGTAGGAATAACCACCGTTAGGGTTGACATAAGGGGTAGCCGTATTGTCCACCAGGCGGTTGCCTTGCGCATCGGTAGCAAAGGTGGGGCTCAGACCACCACCGAATTGATTCTGGAGATCGAGGAACTTATAGGCGTGATCGATAGAGACCGTTTGGTTATACGTAACACCCAGTCCCTTGCGCGCATGGCCTTTTTTGGTGGTGATGAGCAGAACACCGTTCAGACCCATTTCACCATAAACTGCAGTTGCGGCGGCGCCCTTGAGCACCGTAATGCTTTCGTAATCGTCCGGGTTCAGATCCTTGACGATATTACCAAAGTCGGCACCCGTGCCCCACGAGTCGGCGCCGGTAGTCGAGGGTTGAAGCAGGATACCATCGAGAACCACCAGCGGCTCCGTGTTGCCCGATAACCGGGCGTTACCGCGGATCTGGATACGCGAGCTCGAAGAAGGACCGCCGGTCCCCTGCGAGATCGTCACACCTGCTACTTTTCCTTGCAGGGCATCGCCGATATTGGAGTTGTTGGCAGCGACCAACTCGCTCCCTTTTACCTCCGTAACGGAATAGGAGAGTTTCCGGGTATTCGTGCGTCCACCGAAACCGGTAACGACGACCTCGCCGAGGGCACTGCTGTTCTTGTCCAACAGTACGGAGACATTGCCTCCGGCGCCAACCGTGGCTTCTTTGGTTACATAACCAATAGAGGAGAAAACCAGTGTTTGTCCCGGAGATGCGTGGAGAGAAAAGCCGCCGGTCTCATCGGTGATCGTGCCCGTATTGGCAGCCCCCCCTTTGACCTTGACCGTGACACCTGGAACAGGGAGACCGGAGGTATCGCGTACCACGCCGGTGATCAACCTTTTCTCCTGGGCATTTACGGATAGCCCAAGCAGCAAAAAGGCGAGCGATAGCATCGCAAATGCGAACAATGGCTTGAGTGTTCGTTTCATGAGCAGTGTGTTTTGATTTTAAATGTGTGTGTTAAGAAAAATGAATATAAACGCTAAGTGACCAGTGAGTTGTCCATGACCAATGCAGCCGCGCCAATCAATTCCGCATCATAACCTAACGCACTAACTTCGATCTGCGTATTTCCGGCCAACCGCGGGATGCAATGCTCATTCAACGCTTGTTGAATAGGCGTCTGCCAGATCTTACCGGCAGCAGCACCACGGCCGCCCAATACAATGGTTTCCGGGTTAAGTAGGTGAATAAGGATAGCAACGCCCCGGCCAATATTATAGCCGGATTCGGATAAGAGTTCAACAGCAAATTTGTCGCCTTTACTGGCGGCCTGGATAACGGCGTAAGACGCGCTGTCGAGATTGTCTTCCAGCATTTCCTCTTTCATCATGGTCACACGGCCGTTGCGGACCCCCTCCAATGCTTTGTCTACAACGACGACCAGTGATGCTTCAGTCTCCAGGCAACCCATTTTTCCGCAGGAGCAAAGTTTATCGTTCGAGAACAGTGGCAGATGGCTAAACTCACCTGCAAACCCATTGTATCCTCTGAACAATTTGCCGTTCAGGATAAGACCAAGGCCGATTCCCCAACTAAGGTTCACGACCATCGCGCTTTTTTTATTCCGTGCAGCGCCAAAGCTCAGTTCGGCGAGGGCGATAAGGCTCGAATCATTTTCTATGAAAGTGGGAACGCCCACGCGTTCCTGTATATACTCAGTAATGCTTATCTCGCCGGACGAAAGAAAAGAATAATTGAGGCCCTTCCTGGAATCTACAAAGCCGGGCATACCGATGCCGATCCCCGCGATCCTTTCCTTTTCGATCCCCGTTCTTCCGATGTGATCGTCCAGCTTTTGGGCGAGCATTTCCAAAGCATCGGCATTTCTAGCCAGATGAAGTTCCACCTTTTCCAGCCGCGAAACGGGCTGACGTAACATATCCGTAATAACTATCCGCGTAAAATGCTGGTCCATCGCAACAGCCACCGTATACATCCGATCCGGCCTCAGCGCATATAGCTGCGGTCTCCTACCACCCCTGGAAGGAGCTAACCCGGTCTCCAGGACATCGTTTTCTTTTACAAGCTCATTTATCATCCTGGTCGTCACGGGCAAACTGGTATCGATCAATGTACTGATGTCTGAACAGGACAAGGAACTTGCGAAGTACAACTGTTTAATGATCTTCCCTTTGTAAAGCAAGTTTTTTTCGCTCATGGCTGTTATTGGTGTTAACCTTTGCGCTTGTCTCCGATAAAGTTAAAAAACTTTTATAAAAATATTATGAAGTTGTTAATATTTTTAATTAGTTAGGATTAGTTAAATAATATACTAAATCAATGAACCATTGACCTTGAGTAAGTTGCGCGCATTATAAGACGCAAGAAACCAGTTCAGCGTCTTAAAAATTTCTTATGAAACAGGAAAAATTGCAGCTAAAATTTAGTTATTCTATCCGTTCAACCAGTCGCGAAACCAGTAACCGGAACGTTTGATCGTGCGTAATTGCGTCTCGAAATCCACGTGGATGAGTCCAAAACGGGCCTTGTAGCCTTCGGCCCATTCGAAATTGTCCATCAGCGTCCAGGCGAAAAAGCCTTTGATATTGACACCTTCTTTCCTGGCCCTGAGCAGGGCGAGCAAGTATTGCTGGTAGTAGTCGACGCGGGGCTGGTCGTCGACGATGCCGCCTACGACCTCGTCTTTAAAGGCGGCGCCGCTTTCGCTGACAATAATCTCTTTGACACCGCCATATAGCCAGAAGCGTTTGAGGATGCGATAGAAACTATCCGGGTTGATCTCCCATCCCATGGCGGTGTGCGGCACGCCGCGGCCCGGAGCGCGGACCTCGGAAGCCTGAACGATGGGGATCAGGGGATTGTAACGGATCACCACCGGAAAATAGTTCTGGATACCGATGAAGTCGAAATTGAAGGTCATCCTTTCGGTATATTTCCACGAGCGGTTATGGAGTTCGAGGCGTTCGAGGAATTTGAAGTCTTCCCGCGGATAGCCGCGGCCGAGAGCGGGTTCTATGAACAGGCGGTTCATGAGGATGTCCATGCGTTTCGCGGCTGCAATGTCCTCGGCAGAGTTTGTGTAGGGGATGATCTCCGAACAGGAAAAGGTGGTCCCGATATGCGCGTCCGGTACATGCTGCCGTAAGATGCGCCCGCCTTCCGCCTGGGCCAGCGCAGCATGATGGATCGCCGGCAGGAAATTTGACAAGCCCATGCGACCGGGGGCATGCCTGCCTAGCATATAACCCAGACTCGTAAACCCAAAGGGCTCGTTCAGCACGATCCAGTTCTTCACCGTGGGCCCGAATTCCGTAGCGCAGAGCGTGGCAAACCGCGTAAACCACCGAAGCATCAGATGGCTCGTCCACCCGCCTTCCTTCTCCAGCGCCATCGGCAGGTCCCAATGATAAAGGGTAACGTAGGGGATCATCCCCAGTTTCAGACATTCTTCGATCACCTTATGATAAAAGGTAAGACCTTCTCTGTTGACCCTACCCACACCCTCAGGTAAAATGCGGGCCCAGGAAAGCGAAAACCGGAAGACCGTAAAGCCGAGCGCCTTGGCCAGGAGAATATCGTCTTTGTACCGGTGATAGAAATCGCAGGCCACCATCGGCTTGCCGCCGCCCTTGATCTTGCCCTGGCGGCGCGAAAAGGTGTCCCAGATCGACGGACCTTTCCCGTAACTGTTCCAGGCCCCCTCGTTCTGAACGGCGGCCATAGCTACTCCCCATAAAAAATCGTCGCCGAACTCTTTGGCATTCAGTTTATACAGTTGGTCCATCGGCCGCTGGAACTTTTAAGCCGCAAATTTTAGCCAAAGGGTCTAAAATGCATATTAAGATTGGGTTATGTTTTTTTGGGGCCGGGGGCGCGTGAGGGCGGGTTGCATGGGGCGGGTGGGCATTGACAGGGCTGGGGCGTGTGGGGTGGATCGCCCGGGGGAGGGACCGGGAGACGAGGGCGGATGGCGCGGGTGACGGGGCGGCGTGATCAGATCAACGTCTCGAGGGGGGTGGATGGGTCGGTCCAGCGGATCGAAAGATCCCTTTGGAACCACGTGAGCTGCCGTTTGGCGTATTGCCGGGTATTGTTCTTGATCGCCGTAATGGCCTGATCGAGGGTTTCCTTGCCTCCCTCGTCAAAATAATGGAACAGCTCCTTATACCCCACCGTCTGCAGCGCATTGTGATGCCGGTATGGGAGGAGGCGTTCGGCTTCGGCGAGGAGCCCGTCCTTCATCATTTGGTCGACCCGCGTGTGTATCCGCTGATTGAGCTGCTCGCGCGGCAGGTTCAGGCCGATGATCTTCACCTGGAAAGGCCGGGTCTGCGGCTCCCGGTTTTGAAAGCTCAGAATGGATTGTCCGGTGCTCATCCGCACTTCCAGCGCCCGCATGAGCCGCTGCGGATTGAGTATCTCTCCTTTATTATAGTAATCGGGATCGTATTTCTCTATCTCGCTTTGCAGCCAGGCAAGACCGTGCTCTTCATAGTGATCACGGATATGAGCACGGATCGATCCGTCCACGGGGGGAATGGCATCGAGCCCATCCGTAAAGGCGCGAATATACAATCCGGTTCCACCTACCATGACGGCCACCGGAGATGTTTGAAAGATCTCGGAGGTCCATTGCAGGGCCAGTCCTTCGAACGTGGCGGCATTGACCTCCTCGGCGATCGAATGTGAGTTAATAAAGTAATGGGGAACGGTCTCCAGTTCCTGCGGCGTCGGTTTGGCCACGCCGATATCCAGCTCCCGATAACATTGCCGCGAGTCGGCCGAGATGATGCGGGTGCCGAGCTTTTGAGCCAGCCGGATCGCGGCGGCGGTTTTGCCTACTGCTGTCGGCCCGACGACGATGATTACAGTGCCCGCCATTGATCAGAGTATTTCTTCTTCTGTGCTTTCGCCGCCTTCGCCGCCTTCGCCGCCTTCACCGGCTTCTTCTTCCCCCTCCTCGGACTCTCCTACTTCACCCTCAACGCCAAAACCTTCGGTGCCTTTGGTGAGATCATATTTCTCCTCTATCTCCGTGAGCTTGTCCCCCACGAGACCTTTGGTGCCGTATTGCGACGGCGCGATCCCTTCGACCTTGACCACGGCGGGATAGTCCAGTTTCGAGGAATCTTCCTTGGCGACATTGATCAGCTCGACCAGGAAGCTCCAGTTCTTCACAAAATCGTAGACATAGACGAATTTCTGATTGGGGTCGAAGATCTCGCTGCGGATCACCGTATCCGCCATGAGTAAGGGTGCGACCTTATAGGGTTTATCGTACTTCTCCAGCGAGATCTCCCGGCCACGCTGCCAGTGATCGTTGCTGCGGTAGAAGGTGGCCTGGTGCTTGCTGTCGAATTCATAGGCTTTCAGGATCACCTGATGCAGTTGCAGAAAAGTTTGTGTATGCTTTACCGCCACATCTCTGTAAATACTATCGTCTTCCTCGAAATACACCCGAAATTTCAATATCGCCATGGCTACAATTCAGTTTAAGGTCACAAGATACATAAATTCAAGAATTTTGGCGGTTTAGCTCCGAGGCGCCGGCAAGCCAAGTTCGGCGGCTTTTTTCAACATAAACGCAGAGGCAGCATCATAGTTATTTTCGATCTCCCCGTCCAGAATGGCCTCGCGGATGGCGTTTTTGATCTCGCCGACGATGCGGCCCGGCGGCAGGTTGAAGGTCGCCATGATCAGCTCGCCGGTGACGGGTGGCTGCCAGTTACGGATGCGATCCTTGTCCTCCACTTCTTTCAAACGCTGGCGAACCAGTTCAAAATTATCCAGATAGCGCCTGACCTTGATCTTATTCTTAGAAGTGATGTCGGCTTCGCAAAGCGTCATCAATGCGTCGATATCGTCACCGGCATCGAAAAGCAGGCGGCGAATGGCCGAATCCGTAATATTCTCTTTGGTCAGGCTTATCGGACGCAAATGGTATTCCACCAGCTTCTGGACGAACTTCATTTTCTCGTTGAGCGGCAGCTTCAGTTTATTGAAGATCTTGGGAACCATGCGACTACCCACCACTTCATGGCCATGAAAGGTCCAGCCATGCCCTTGCTCGAATTTCTTTGTCGCCGGTTTCCCGATGTCATGCAGGATCGCCGCCCAGCGCAGCCACAGGTCGTCCGTGTTCGGCACGATATTGTCCAGCACCTGAAGGGTATGATAGAAATTGTCCTTATGCCCCATCCCATCGACGTATTCCGCGCCCGCAAGATCGACCATTTGCGGAAAAATGATCTTCAGTAATCCGGTCTTATACAGCAGGTCGAACCCCACGCTGGGTTTTGCGGTCATGATGATCTTATTCAGCTCATCGGTGATCCGCTCCTGCGAAACGATCTTTATGCGGTGGGCGTCCTCGGTGATCGCTTTGATCGCCGGGTCCACGATCGAGAAGCCTAACTGTGTGGCAAAACGGATGGCGCGGAGCATCCTGAGCGGGTCATCACTGAAGGTCCTCAAGGGGTCCAGCGGTGTCCGGATCAGCTTTTTCTCCAGGTCACTACGTCCGTCGAAAGGATCGATGAGGGTCCCATAATCCGCATCGTTGAGACTGATGGCCATGGCGTTGATCGTGAAATCACGGCGCAGCTGGTCGTCTTCGATGGTGCCGGGCTCCACGTCCGGTTTGCGCGACTCGTCCCGGTAGGATTCTTTGCGGGCGCCCACGAATTCGATCTCCCAATCATTCCATTTGATCTGCGCGGTTCCGAAATTCTTGAACCAGGCTACTGCGGGTTTTGGCGAGAGGTTTTCCGCCACTTTACGCGCCAGCGCGATGCCATCGCCGGCGCAGACGATATCGGCGTCTTTGGTAGGACGACCTATAAGTTTATCCCGGACGAAACCGCCGATCAAATAGGCTTGCGTTCCCAGGGCAGCGGCGGCACGGGCGATCTTTTCGAAGACGAAACGTTCTTTTTCTGAGCAGTTGATATCCATAATCGGTCGCCGCCCTGATCCTTGCGAGGGGCCGCAATGCGCGAAGTTAAAGAAATGAGGCCGGAATGCCCGAGGATTTGCGGTCGCCCGTGCGGGTGCATCGCCGTTGATCGGCGGCTCAGGACGTGGCAGGGTTTTGATTCGCGAGCGTCGCCAGCAACTGGCTGTCCCCGATCTTCCGGGCGCAGTTGAAATGCCCCTGCGGACAGGCCTTATAACCATGCAGTCCGCAAGGCCGGCAGCTCAATGGCGTTTCGATCTCGACGACATGGCTATCGTCGGCGAGCGGTCCAAACCCAAACCCGGGTATCGTCGAGCAATAGACGGCCGTCACCGGGGCGTTGAGGGCCGACGCGAAGTGCATGGGTGCACTGTCGTTGACAAAGTTCATAACGGCGCCCTTCATCAGCGCGGCACTCTGGAGGAAGCTCAGCTCGCCGGCGAGATTGACGATGTTGGTGGTTGTGGCCATGGCCATGATGCTGTCACCAAGCTCGCGGTCGCCGGGTGCGCCCAGCAGGTATATGTTCGGGGGTGTCTGCGCCGCCGACAACGCGTGGATAAAGCTCGCCCACTGGCCGGCGGGAAATTGTTTCGTAAACCATACGCTCGCGGGCGAGATAGTGATATAGGGTCGATCTTTATAGGACGCGACCTTCTGTACATCGGCAGCCGTGGGATAGAGCCGCGGCCGGGCCGGTTGCTTATCCGTAAACGCCGCGATCAGCGCCTGGTTCCGCTCGACTTCGTGGATGGTAGGACCGGTGGGTATCTTGCCGGGTTCTACATGGGCACTGATCACATGCGGGATACGGCGCGTAAAAAAACGGCTCAGCGGATTCTTGTCGAACCCGATGGTTTCCTTCGCACCCGAAAAAGCCGTGAGGATCCCCGTTGCCGCAAATCGTTGCACGTTGATGACCTTATCGTAGTTTTCGCGCCGGATGCGTCGCGTCATGCGCCAGAGATTGCGGAACTTGTTCTGTTTTTTATCCCACACCAGGGTCTCGTG
>JAICXX010000008.1 GCA_025934485.1 Chitinophagaceae bacterium | reverse complement strand
CGCGAAGGACGCAAAAGCCGGCAGATTGTAAGCCGTAAACGTCAGCGCACCCGAGTTCACCGACGTAGCACTCACCTTGAATACCGTAGTCGTACCGTAACGCGCCTGCTCACCCGCCGGCAGCTTGCTGATCACCGGCAGCACATCCGGCGTCCCCGCCGAGACCGTAGCGGAATAACCGGAATTACCCGCTACCCCGGTGGCCACTATCTTGTAATAGTAGGTTGTGTTGGCGAACAATGCGGTATCGGTAAAGGTCGTCGTCCCTGCCGCTGCCGTGGTAAAGGCCATAAAATGCACCGTGTCGCCGATACTCCGGTAAAGCTGATAACCGGTAACCGTAGCCGAACTATCCGTCCAGGAGATACTCACTTTAGAAGACGAAAGCGACGTCGCCGCCACTCCATACGGCGCGAAAGGGATCGCCGGTAACGCTGGTGTCTTCGTCATCGACGCCTTACAATACAACACGGAATCCGGGATATTCCGCTGGGCGATGCCGGGTCCCTTGTAAGCGACCGCCAACGAATAGCCCCCACCCCCCTGATAATATGTGACATAGATCGGATACCGGCCCGGCGTGAGACTCACCGTGCCCGACCGCTGGGTAGCCCCCTGTGCGAAGTCATTCTTCACCACCAGGTGACTGCTGTCGTACCCGCCGATATATAGGTCGCTGCCATCGTCGGACGTCGTATAGAAGGTATAGGTGCCCGTAGTGGGAATGGTAATAAAGCCCAGGTATTCAAAGGCAAAATTCGTCGTCGTCGTTGCAGGCGATAACGAGAAATTGTTGAGCCGGCCCGTAGACACCGGCGCCAGGGCAGGGAGCCCGGCCAGGTTGGTAAATGTACCCTGGTAATAGTTATAGGCCACCCCGCTTACCGAAGCACTGTCGAACCCGGAGCTGCCATAAGTGTTCACCGCATCGACCTGGTAGAAATAAGTGGTGGAACCCGATACGCTCGAATCCACAAAGCTCGTCGCATTCGGGCCCGTGGTTCCCACGATGGTCAACGCTCCGCCACTGGCGACAGCACGATAGATCTCGAAACCCGTTTCGTTATTGCTGTTGTCTGTCCAGCCTATGCTTACTTTATTATAAGCCGTAGCCCATGCCGTCACACCCGTGGGCTGCGCCGGAGCCGTACCCGCCGGGGTAAAGCCGGCCGCGAAGGCGCTGGCAGGTACAGCCACGAAAGAGCCATTACTCTGCGGCGTCGACCAGTTCAGAGCCATGGAATACCCGCCACCTGCCTGAAAGTAGGCAATACTAATGGGGTAGACACCCGCTTGCAGCGCAAGCGTAGCGCTGTTGGTTGCCGTAGCGCCCTGCGTCTTGTTGGCGTTCACAATCGGGGTACCCGTATAGCTATAAGGGAAAGTCGTCTGGTTGAGGCTACCCAGCCATACCTGGCTACCGTCATCCGAAACGGTCTGAAAGACATAATTCCCCGTCACCGGTATATGGATAAATCCATTCCACTCGAACGCGAAATTCGTTGTCGCCGTCGCACCCGCGATACTCACACTCGGCATATTGCCCGTAAAGGAGGGCGTCAGTGTGGCGAAATTCGGCATGACACTGGGCGCGGAGCTCAAGCTATAGTAACTGTAATAAAGTCCCGTGTTCACCGTTGCCCCCGAGACCTGGTTGCTATGTACCGACGCATTGCCACTGCCATCCACGGCGACGACAAAGAAGGAATACTCTTGGTTGGACACCAGGTCGCTCACGACAAAGGTGGTATCGCCGGCGGTCGTGGCATAACTCTTCGCGCCGTTGACATAGATATAATAACCCGTCACCGCTACATTATCCGTCGCACTGTTCCAGCTCAATGTTACCGACGTGCTCGTAGTAGAGACCGTCCGCAGACTGGCCGGCGCCGCAGGCGGCGTCTTGTCGGACTGGGTGATCACCGTGACCTGGTTTGACAAAGGAGCAGCACCCGTACTATCGACGGCCCGCACCACATAATAATATTGCGTATTGGGTTTAAGCCCATTGTCGATGAAATCCACCGTGTCGGCCGGCACCAGCCCCGCAAACGTATAGGGCCCCGTGACATTCGTGGCCCGGTAGACCTCAAAGCCCGTCTCTGGGTTGGCCGGATGCGGATTCCTCGCCCACACCAGCTGCACCTGCGTATACGACAGTGCACTCGCGACCAGGTTGGTAGCGGCACTGGGGGGATTCGGCCCGCCGGCCCCCACCACCCTGAAGGGAGGTGAGAAATTGCTCGAACAACCGTATTGCTGCGTCACACTCACGATGTACTGCCCCGGCTGGGTGACCTTCAACGTACCATGCGTCCCGATCACCGAATCGCTGCCTACCTTTTCCCAGGTAAAGCTGGTATAATTGCTGTCAGGCACGGTAAGCGTCACATAATTCCTGCCATCCGTTGCCGGGAGCACATCGCTCATCAACCCGGAAACGGTTATGGGTGGCGTGACGGTGGGCGCCTTGATCGCGATGACCACCGGCGTAGGCGACCAGTTCGACCAGTACCCATTTCGCTCGACCCGCGCGTCATATGTTCCCACCGAAGTAACGTTGATCGTGTTCGAAGTCGCCCCCGAAATCACCACCCCGTTCTTCCGCCATTGATAAGCCTCGTAACCGGCCACTAAACCAATGGTGACATTAATGGAATCCCCAGGACAGAATTGCGTTCTCCCGAAAAGACACCACGGATTCGAAGCATATTGTGCGTTGATCCACGGCCAGAAAGTCTTCATCGACCAGGTGCTGTCCCAGGTGTCATGCCCTTGCGTCGTCATATCCAACCATGTAAAATGCGCACCCTGGGCCGTCATAGCATTGGTTACCTGTTGCGCCGTATAGGGGGCGGGCGAGCCATCGAGGCCGCCGGTGACCAGCCATATCGGGGTAAATTTATATTTGGACACCGTATCCGCATTGTCCAGGGAAATGGCCACCGAGGACATCGGCAACACCGCCGCCGGATAAGTAGGGGCGCTCTGGTAGAACTGCCAGTCGCCTGCTCCGCCCGCCGAAAGACCGTTGAGGTATATCCTAAAAGGATCCAGCTTGTTGTTCTGGATCATATAGTCCACGATATACTGCTCCGCTACCATTTGGTTGGCTCCCCAGCCTCCGCCCGTTTGCATCACCAGCACATAGCCGTCGAACGTTCCGTTCGACACCGCCGTCTCGAAAACATTGCCGCCATGATAAAGCGAATATTCATTGTCATACACGGATCCCCCTTCTCCATCACCGTGCATGAAGATGAGGATGGGATAGAGCTTGCCGTCATTGGCCGTGGGGTTATAATCCGGCGGAAAACGCAGCCTGAACTGGTTCCCGTTGTAGATATAACACTTCCAGTTGCTCGTATTCCAGCTCATCCGCTTCGTCCGAACCCACCTGGCGATCTGCCCATAAGCAGGGATCGCGGGGGTATCCGCCGGGTTAAAGGTGACCACCGTGTCACTGGGATTCAGGATGCCTTGCGCCTCTGCAGGGTTTTGGACAAAAAGAAAGGTCGTGGCGATCAACAGCCAATAGAAAATCCGTGTAGAATTTTTCATTTTTGAGCGTAATAAATGAGTTTACGAATGCCTTCTCCAATGGCATTAGTCACAGGCGCTTTTAATAAGTATGATCTCTCTAAGGAAAGAAAAAAGCCAGAAGGTTAATCGCAGGAAAGGGAACGAGCAGGTTGTTCGTAGGAAGAAGTCCAAAGATAGCATCAAAATGCTAATCATGCAAGCGCTTCTCCCAAACGGTCATAAAACCGCCATTCCACTGGTATGGGAGGACCTCGGCGAATGCGCAATCCACCCGCTGCAAGACTTTTATTTTCTTGGAGAAAAAGCTAAAGGGGAATACATCCTCGATGAAATTGGTCTTGCCGAAACGCACGATATGAAAGCGGTTCCGGCTCGCCAGATCTTCCAGCGACGACTTAGTAAAAAATTGTATATGTGTGAGGTCATCGGCGCTGCTTTGAACAGTCGTACCCTTATAACCGAACATTGCTTTTACCCGCTGTACAAACGCCCACTGCCAGCTATTCTTTTTTTGCATCGCGATGATCGGCCGGGTGACGAACAGCTCCCTCGGCCCTACCCCATTGGGTACTGTCACGATCAATACACCATTCGTATCGAGGAGCTCATACAACACGCTGAGCAATTTGCCGGGGTCATTGAGATGCTCCAGCACCTCGCTGCAGATCACCGCATGATAACGGTGTCCGTCCGCCACCAGTTGCTCGGCGCTCACCACATCAAAACGAACATTCGGGAATTTATTCAGTTCCCGCGCTCTGGCAATGGCCTTTTCACTTACATCGACGCCTTTAACGTTCAATCCCCTCTCACCCAGGCTACGCGAAATGACGCCGTTCCCACAACCCACGTCCAACACTTCGGCGCCTGCAGGCAGCTTGGCCTCCAATACATCGATAATAAATTTTAGCCGCTTCACATCGGCGAACCGTTCGAATTCCATATGCGATAGTTTTTAGGGTTCTATAACTTTTAAATAGATATCTTCAATTGCTCTCGTCATCGCGGCCGCATCGAAACGCAGCCGGACCGTTTGATACGCTTTTGTCCGCAGCGACTCCCGCAACGCTTTATCAGCTACCAGCCGGGCGATCGCCGCAGCCAGCGCATCCACATCCCCCGACTCTACCATGAGCCCATTCTCGCCATCCTGCAATACTTCCCTGGTGCCATCCACTCGTGTCCCGATCACCGCCTTCCGCATAGCCATCGCCTCCAGCAACCCTATAGGCAATCCCTCCCACAAAGACGGCAATACAAAAATATCGGCGGCATGCAGCACATCGGGAACATCCTGCCGGAACGCCTGGAAACGCACTTTGCCTTGCAATCCCAGTTCTCCGGCCAATGCTACCCCAGCTTCCTTTTCGTCTCCATCGCCTACCATCAGCAGATGTACACCCGTGCCCGCCTCGAGCTGGGTCAACACTTTGGCAAAAGCCCGGATAAGCGCGAGCGGCTGCTTGTGCGCCGTGAACCGGGCAATGAATAAGACAACAATGCTATCCGCCGGGATGCCCAGCTCGCACTTGATATCTTTATAGCTCCGGTCCGGGTCGAACCGCTGCTGATCGATGCCATTGTTGATCACGACGCTGCGGAACTGTGGGATCATCTCCCTGCCACTCTGCTGGTTGCTCGCCGAAACGGAGATATTCATCCGCGACCGCGACGTGAGATACTTCTCCCCGCTGATCCGAAGCCGCCGCACCAGCGAATGTTGATCCTGGTGAAATGACCAGCCATGTATGGTATAGATCACGGGGATCCCCAGCTTCCGGGCCGCCCACAAAACATTGGAACAGGCCCTCGTACCATGGGCATGGATCACATCCGGCGCCTCCGCCTTCAACAGGCGTTTCACCTGCCCCCAGATGCGGATATCGAAAGGCTTCTCGGTATGGATCAGCCGCGTCTCCACTCCCATCTCCTTAAGCCGCTCCATCATGGGACCATCCGTAAACGAAAGAACTACCGGTTCGAACTTATTGCGGTCGAGATTTGCGGTGAGACTCAACAAATGTGACTCCCCGCCGCCTATCTTTCCCTGCCTGATGCATTCCAATACCCGGATCTTCTTGGTCATGCCCGGGCTACTTTAATACCTTCGCGATGGCCCAGCCATCAGGCAATTTTTCGGTGATCTCGATATTGCTGAACTCCTGTCCCTGACGCGCGCCAACGACTTTCGCCCATTTCGCCATCCGGGCGATGCCCTCTTTCAGCGAGATATCCGTAGGTGCACCAAAGACCTCGCGGGCCTTGCTGTGATCTGAATAGGCATGCATCACCTCATTACGGGCATTCAAATGCTTGATATCCGGCTTTACCCCGAATTCGGCGCAAACCACTTTCGCCAGCTCGTTCACCGTATAAGGCTTGTCCGCGCCTACATTGAACACCTGGTTATAGGCCGCGGGAATATTGACACACTTCGCGATAGGGATAGCCACATCATCGATATAGCTAAAGGCCCGGGTCTGCTCGCCATCGCCAAAGACCGTGAGCTGCTTGCCCTGCATGATCTGGTTCATAAAGATGCCGATCACATTCCGGTATTTATCGCCGATGTTCTGGTTCTCACCATATACATTGTGCGGGCGGAAGACCACGTAGTTAAGCCCGAACATCTCGTGGGCAGCGCGCAGATCCAGCTCTACGGCATACTTGCTCACCCCATACGGATCCTCGGGGATCGGCGTCATCGCTTCCGTCATCGGCAGCTGACCCTTGCCATATACCGCAATGCTGGAAGTAAAGACAAAACACTTGACTTTATGCTTCACCGACTCGTTGATCAGATTGATGCTGGCAACCAGGTTGGTCTCATAGTTATACCGCCGGATAAAATGGGATAACCCTTCGGCGGCATAGGCTGCCAGATGATATACAAACGAGAACCGGTACTCATTAAAAAGGTCCGTGATCAGCTCATGATCCGTCACGCTGCCTTTTATAAAATGAGCGCCTTCTGGGATATGATCTTCGAACCCGCCACTCAGATCATCCATAGCCACCACATTGAAACCCATGTCCAGGCAATGCCTGACTACGTGTGATCCGATAAATCCGGCTCCCCCAGTCACAAGTACGTTTGTTTTCATGTTTGCTTTATTTTTTTGTGCGTTTTTACAAATTTTTAAGAGGTCTATAATTTTGCAATCCAGCGGTCATACCAAAGCTGGAAGATTAATACTTGCCAAAGCTTCTGGTAGTTGACCTTTTCACCGGCTAAGTACCGGTCTCTCAACGCCACTATCGGCGCGGCATCGAACATCCCGGTGATCCCCAATGCCCGCTCGCTCAGATAATATTTCAGCTGCTCCTTGAGATCGTCCTTGAACCAAACCAGCAAAGGCGCGATAAAAGGCCGTTTTGGCCGTTCCATGAGCTCTCTGGGTATATATTTATGCACCACCTGCTTCAGGAGCCATTTGTTGACCCCATCGCGGATCTTGAACGACGAAGGAAGCTTGGCCAGGAACTCCACAACCCGGTGATCCAGCATCGGCTCCCGCCCTTCCAGCCCCACCGACATCGTAGCCCTGTCCACCTTCACCAGGTTATTATCAACCAGGAAAGTCTTATAATCGATGGCCAGCAACCGGTTGACGATGCCATCGTTCTTTTCCAGCCTGCCGCCATCGTCAAAAAAAGTAGGATAGCGCTCGAAATCCTCGCGGAGGAAAGAAGCGACCTCGCTTTCGGTGATGTACTGACTGATATATTTCACTGCCTGCACCGGGTCCTGGCTCTTCCAGATCAGCTTCATCTTTTCATACCGGGTGGCGAAATTGTATTTTTTGTTGAAATACGGGATATGCTTCGGATTGATCAGCGACATCGTCCCGCTGAGGAGCCCCTGCAAAGCAGCCGGCATCCGGGTGGTATACCGCTCCGCTTGGTTGAACTTGTTGTATCCGCCAAAGATCTCATCACCGCCATCCGCACTCAACGCTACCTTCACCTGCTGACGCGCGAGCTTGCTCACCAGCACCGTCGGCACCGTACTGTTGTCCGCAAAAGGTTCATCATAGATCCCCGGCAGCAGATCCAGTACCCCACCCGCCTCTTTGGAGGTAAGATACCATTCCGTATGATCCGTCCCGAGATAATCCGCGATCTTTTTGGCTTCCGGCGCCTCGTTGAACTCATCCTCATGGAATCCAATGGTGAACGTCTTTAACCGCTCCGTACGGCCCGTCTGCAAAAGCGCGGCGACACTCGAGCTGTCGTACCCGCCGCTCAGAAAGATCCCCACCGGAACATCGGCTACCATCCTGTACTCATACGCATTCTTCAACAGCTTATCCGTCTCGTCGATCGCCTCCTGATCGCTGACCGCGATCTTGGGTTGGTTATAGGCATCGAAAACGTCCCAGTATTTTATCAGTTCCTGCTGCCGGTTTTTGAGATCCACCACCAGGTAATGGCCGGGTAACACCTTGAACGTATCCCGGAAAATGCTATGCGGCGCAGGGATATAGCTGTATTGCAGGAACAAAGCGAGACTATTGGCATCGATCTTTTTCTCGAAAGCCGGATGCTCGTATAACGCCTTGAGCTCACTGCCGAAAAGCAGGACATCCTCCTTCCGGAAAAAATACAACGGCTTGACACCCGCCCTGTCCCGGATCAGCATCACCTTCTCCTGGATCTTGTCGTACAACGCGATCGCATACATCCCGATGAACTTTTGCACGACCTCCATACCCCAGCAGTGATACCCTTTGAGGATCACCTCCGTATCGGACCATGACGTAAATGTATAACCCTTCTCCTCCAGTTCCTTGCGGATCTCCTTGAAATTATAGATCTCACCGTTGAAATCCACGATGAGATCCCCGAAATGCATGGGCTGATGCCCCAGCGGCGAAAGATCCAAAATGGACAACCTCCGCTGGCCAAAGCCAATGAAAGCCCCGGGGGACTCGTGGAACACACCCGGAGCTTCATACACTTCGTAGCCGGCGTCATCCGGCCCACGGTGCGTCATCGCATCCGTCATGCGCCGGAGCACATCAGGACCCGAATTTTTCCGAAAATCAATAAAACCCGCAATACCACACATCGCAATTAATTAAAAGTGATTGAACGGTTGAAATGCCAAAAAATGCCCCGCCAGAAGCTCCGCAAATGCGCTTTCTGTCCTTTCAGCAGGAAAGTCAGCGTGTTCTTGGGAACCGTAATAAAAGTAAACCAGGCAAAAAAGACAAGCAACCCCGCCTTCGGCGCATTCCTGCGCATATAATAAATGCGATTCTTTGTATGGTAAAAGGTTTTAAAAGCGCTCGCTTTTCCCGTCGACATCGACTCCTTGTGATAGATCAGTGACTTAGGCTGATAATATACTTTATACCCCTTGCGCTTGATCTGATCGCACCAGTCGAACTCTTCATAATAAATAAAAAAGTCCTCGGGCAAACCACCCACCTCGTCGATGATCTTCCTCGGCACCATCATCCCGCCGCCATGCGCATAATTCGTCACCTTGATATCGTTGTATTGCCCCTCATCCTTCTCACGGCAGCCTATCATCCCGTTCCGGCCGGTAAACATGTTCACCGTATTGTAACCGGCATATTCGATGGTTCCTTTGTGGAAGAAATAATGAAATTTCGGGCTTACGATACCGGCATCGGGATACTGGGCGAAGATCTCCAACAACCCTTCCAACAATCCGGGTGTAAACTCGGTGTCATTGTTGACGATAAAAAGATAGTCCCCGGTCGCCGCCTTGATACCAACATTATTCCCCCCCGTAAAACCAAGATTCTTGGGGTTCCGGATCAGCTTGATAGCGGGATATACAGCCGTTAAGACAGCGGTGGGATCTTCCCGGGACCCGTTGTCAACGACGATAACTTCGATATTTTTATAGGTATTTTGCTCGTTGATAGAGCGGAGGAAATCAACGGTTACCTCAGTGGTGTTCCAAGTGAGCGCAACAATCGAGATTAAAGGGTTATCCTTCAACATGTTAGGTTCATTTTGAGAAAAATACGATCAAACAAGCCAAGTCGAACTCGGACGCGACGCTAAGATACTCTATACATTTTCCTTTTGCAACAACGCGGAAGGCGTATTCGCTATTATCCAGAAATCGGTCGCGAAACTGCAATTGGCGGCGTAATCAATGTCGATATTGATCCGCTCTTCTACCGACATGTCCTTGTTTCCCCTCTTCTTGATCTGCCAGAGACCCGTGATCCCCGCGGGCGCCATAAAGCGGGCGGCATAATCATCCGTAGTCAATGTGGCCGCCTCATACAAGGGCAAAGGCCGGTTGCCTACCAGGGACATATCGCCCAGGAAAACATTCAAAAGCTGGGGTAATTCGTCGAGCGACGTATTCCTCAGAAAGCGGCCGACACGCGTGATACGTGGATCGTTGTTGATCTTGAAGAACACCGGGCCTGCGGTTGCTGTCGTATACTGGTTGAGATGCTTGAGGGCGGCGATCTTTTGATCGGCATCCTTGTACATCGTCCGGAATTTGTAAAAATTGAAGATGCGGTATCCCCGTCCTGCCCGCTTGGAGATATAGAAAATGGGCCCGCCGGACTCCAATTTAACGGCTACCGCGATCAGCATAAAAAGCGGCGAAAGAACCAGCAGTCCAACGGACGAGATCAGAATATCGAAGGCCCGTTTGCTGGGCGGAGCGCCCGCACGACGATACCTTAAATTGTCTTCGGCCAGCCGGGCAGCAGCAATCGCCGCCTTGGCCTTGACCTTGCGCAGGAACTGGAATTTCTGCTTGAGGTCCCGGTCCTCGCATTGATCCATGAACAGGATCTCATCCACGCGGACGCTCTTTTTACATAAGGATAGCTCCTTCTCCTGAAGATTGCTCCCCTCAAGTACGAAAGAAATGGAATTCAAAACGGGGTGCTGGCGAAGGAAATTAGTGAACTTCCGGATCCCATCCAGCCCAAAACCTGCTTCACAGATAATAATTTCAGGGATCTCATCGGCTGATGAATCTACACGGCGGAGCAGCTCATTTCTGGCATGCTCCAGCTTGTCGGCCACGTAGGCCTTGTTGTAGATACGAATCAACCTGGCAATAAAAGCGGTGTTCTTCCCAATATAACATAATCCGCTATACTGATATTCGCCCGTGATGGGCATTGAATAAGTTCTAAAGGTAAAAGGCGTGATGATCCTTTTTCCCTTTCCTACAGTCTGGGGCTGAAATAGTAAATCCATACAACAGCTTACTTTACGGTTTCATAAATACGGTGGTTCAGATACACACTGGTTCACATGTTCAGGCAATCGGTATAAGAGTCTGGGTTCGGCATTTTGTTTAATCGACTAGCGACGCTACGAGGTCATTGATCGATTCCATGAGCTCGACGGGATTGAAAGGTTTCAGAAAATAACGCACTACCCCATACTCCGCGCATCTGTTCTCTGTCTCCCGCTGGTCAAGTCCAGAAAGTACTACTACGGGGATACCCCCATGCAGTCCACTGGTCGAAAGCTGTTTAACGAATTCCCAATTTTCCATGTCCGGCAATTGGGGATCTGCTATGATCAGGTCAGGCTGTGTTCTATTTGAAAGATAATACATCGCCGAATAACCATCCGGCACCGTGATCACTTGATAATCTCTTCCTAAAACCGTCTGCAACAAAAATCTGATCGCCTTACTATCATCTACAGCCAGAATGTGCTTTTTCATTACCAAAAATCATTTTAGGGTGTTAAGTTGACACTTAATTTTTCCAGGATTGCGAAATGGAAATGAATAGCTAAACACTAGGTATTGGCGTAAAACTTTTCAGTCGAAAAGTTGGCTTTACCAAATAGTGACGTGGATTATAATAAAAGCGCGTACAATGAGAAAAAAAAAG
This sequence comes from Chitinophagaceae bacterium, assembly GCA_025934485.1. Lineage (GTDB taxonomy): Bacteria > Bacteroidota > Bacteroidia > Chitinophagales > Chitinophagaceae > Puia. Next base: position 68,913 of record JAICXX010000008.1, on the reverse strand, counting down.
AGGAATTTCAAGGATTAGTGGGTCAACTCAGAGATTCATGTAAGAGTTAAATTGCCGACTATTCAGAGGATTTGAACATGGCAGGCATTATTAGTGGCATAAAAATACAGTATTTTTTTAATTATTCAAATAAATCCAGGACTATTTTTAGAACCCAGGCGCAAATTGGGAACTTTTCCCTAATCTTCAAATACCCATAAGAGGGTATTTTTAGAATTTCACCAAAATCACGTACTAACACTTCCATTGCTCCGTATTTATACCCCTACAAAACCAGTGGATTGAACTCCGAAGTCGCCAGCCTTCCAGGTGGCAAACCATTCAGCCAATTCTGCAGCTCATACTCCTGTGCCGGATGCACCGGTCTCGCTACTCTAGCTCCATCGGCCATATACGTGATCGTCATGATCTCTCTGCGCTTATCCGATAGATTAGCCGACGTATGATGTATTGTGTTGCCATAGTGCCAGCTCGCATCTCCCGCACGCATACCCGCTGCACGGCTCAGGGGAAACTGATGCTCCCGGATATACTTCCGGTAAGATCCATCCGGCTCCGAAGAAAGCTTAGGGTCCATGATCGTCCCATGCTTATGCGAACCACTGGCGAATACGAACATCCCCATCTCGATACTCTGATCCACGAGCGCGATCGCTACCGTAATCGTATCCGCAGTATCCAACGGCCAGTAATATTGGTCCTGGTGCCAATATGTCGCCTTTCCTCCTGCGTCCTTGAAAAGCGCATGATCATGATAGATACGCACATTCGAGACACCCAGCAGGTCCGCCGCCACTTTGGCCAGGCGTTTCGACAATACCAGCTGACGGACCCCCTCGTCCACTCTCCACAGATTCACGAGCTGGCCGAAATTCCTGCCATAGATACCTCGCTCCGGCATCTTCCGCTTTTCCTTGCTCTGACGCTTCGCTGCTTCTACCACCTGCAAACGATAAACGCCGACCTCTGATGTTGTTAGCAAACCGCGTACCAGCAGGTGCCCGTTATCCCGGAACTCATCCCGCTGGGCAGTAGAGATACCAAGGAAATTATCCAATCGCGCTAGTGATTTTACGCTGGTGTGTTGCATTGATTCCGCAAGTTAAAAAAATTGTAGAAAAATCCCACATCGGCGCCTCAGGTCTTCCCCGTACAGCAAGGTTAATGCACGCCGTTTCCATTGCCATCCCGCCTTTTCAACTTTCTTTCTCTTACAACAGATCTGAATCCTATAAGAAAAAACTTTACTTTTCTCCCGCTGCCGGCATGTCTTTTCCTCTCCTCGCCGCTCCTGGCACAACAACCCGAAGCCTTTAAATTCAACGGACTAACTATATCGTCGGCCAGGACCCCATCGATGCCAGCGGTGAATTCACCATCGAATTCTGGGGCTAGATACCCGCCCCCGACGGCCAGGCCCATCAGCTGATCGCCGGTCAATCTACCACACTCTCCTCGAACTTCGCTACACTCGTGGGGAACAAGGGCCCCGGCGCCAATAACATCCGCAGCTTTCCGGCGGCATGGCACAAATCTCGGCGTTGCCATACGGCATCTATTTCGTGCGCATGGCAACCAATACCGGGCCTTTGGTGACCCAAATACTACGCTAATACTACTCTAAATAAAAAAAGAGGCCCTCGTGGGCCTTTTTTTATTGCAACACGGGATCCCAGTCCTTCCATACCACATCATAACCCTGCCGCCGGATCATCATTGCGATCTCCGCCGGGCTCCGGTCGTCATGGATCTCGAACTGCTCCAACGATTCGGGGTCTACCGCATACCCGCCGGGATTCGTCCGCGAACCCGCACTCATCGCCGTAACGCCCAGCAGCACCGCATGATCCCGGAATACGGGGCTTTCCCGCGTCGACAACGACAGCTCCACCTCCTCATCCACTAAGCGGTACGCACAAATGAGCTGGATCAGCTCCCGGTCCGTTTGCCCGACCTTAGGCTGCAGCCCACCCATATAAGGTCTCAGCCTTGGAAAGGACAGCGAATATTTACTCTTCCAGTATTTCTGCTCCAGATACCGGAGATGCAGGGCCGTAAACCAACTGTCCGTTCGCCAGTCTTCCAACCCGATCAACACCCCCAGCCCCATCTTGTGCATCCCCGCCTCCCCCAGCCGGTCCGGCGTTCCGAGCCGGAAGCCAAAATTCGATTTCCGCCCCTTCGGATGATGCAACTTATAATCGGCGACACAGTAGGTCTCCTGATAGACCAGCACCGTATTCAGTCCATGTTCCATCAACAGCCGGTATTCCGCCGTTTCGAGCGGCTGCACTTCCATCGAGAGATGCGCGAAATGCGGCCCCAGCACATCCAGGGCCTTCGCTAAATAATCCACTCCCACGGTCACACTGGCCTCGCCGCTCACCAGTAACACATGCTCATAACCCATCGCCTTGATGGCCGCAACCTCCACGAGCAGCTCGCCGGCGCTCAGGGTCCGCCGCCGTATCTTGTTATCATAGCTGAACCCGCAATAGGTACAGATATTCTGACACTCGTTGCTGAGATACAACGGCACATAGAGCTGCATCACCTTTCCGAAACGCCGTTGCGTCAACCGGTGGCTCTGCTGTGCCATCTCCTCCAAATACGGCGCCGCCGCCGGCGACACCAACGCCTTGAAATCCTCCAGGTCGCGCCGCGTGCGCCCCAGTGCCCGCTCGACATCCGCGGTCGTCTTACTGTAAATGCTCTGCCGGACAGCCGCCCAGCTATATTGCTCAAATATTTCGGAAAACATCGCTTGAAGTTTTTATTCTCGCCGCCCCGGCCGGGACGTTGCCTGATTTTTCTAATCGAGAAATGCCGTCAGCGGACTGCTTGCCACCGCCGGCGCCGGCCCAGGTCCCGCAATCGCCGGCAACCGCGCCTCGAAAGCCATCCTCCCGCTCTCCACCGCCATACGGAACGCCCGCGCCATCTGCACCGGATCACCACTGGCCGCGATCGCCGTATTCACCAACACCGCATCCGCTCCCATCTCCATGGCCCGCACCGCATCACTGGGCGCGCCGATACCCGCATCGACGATGACCGGCACCAGGCTTTGTGCGATAATGATCTCCAGAAAATCTGCCGTCTTCAACCCTTTGTTGCTGCCTATCGGCGATCCTAACGGCATCACCGCAGCGACCCCCACCTCTTCCAGCCGTTTGCAAAGCACCGGATCGGCATGCACATACGGCAAGACTACAAAGCCCCGCCTGACCAGCTCCTCCGCCGCCGTCAGCGTCTCCACCGGATCAGGCATCAGCCAGCGCGGATCGGGATGGATCTCGAGCTTGAGCCAGTTAGTCTCCAGGGCCTCCCGCGCCAGCTCAGCCGCAAAAATGGCCTCGCGGGCATTACGCACACCCGACGTGTTCGGCAACAAATGCAGCTGCGGGTGCCGCAAGTGTTCCAGCAAGCCCTTGGCCGCTTCCCCCAATTCCACCCGGCGCAAGGCCACCGTCACTAACTCGCTGCCGCTCGCCAGCAAGGCCTCCTCCATCAGGGAAAGCGACCCGAATTTCCCCGTGCCCGTGAACAGCCGGGAGCCAAATTGTCTATCCGCTATCGTTAACATATCACATTTTGTTTTAGCTCGTTTACCATCCCCCGCCGGTCCTCCGCATGCACCAGCATCCCCGAAAAAGCGACGCCATGCAACCCCGCCTCCTGCAAAGCCGGGGCATCTTCCTTGCCGATACCGCCGATCGCCACCACCGGAATAGTGATCCCCTCCCGGTGTAGCTGATCCATGATGCGCTGATAACCGCCCAGCCCCAGCACCGGGCACAGGTTCTTTTTCGTAGTCGTATACCGGTAGGGTCCCAGTCCGATGTAATCGGCCCCCTGCCGGCAATGTTCGCGAATGTCCTCCAGCGTATTGGCTGTACCGCCGATGATCCTGCCGGGGCCCAGCACCCGCCGCGCCAGCCCTACACTCATATCCTCCTTACCCAAATGAACCCCGGTCGCACCCACCGCAGCCGCGATATGTACCCGATCATTGATCGAAAAAGTACAGCCATACGCATCGCAGATCTTCTTCGCCGCAACCGCAACCTCCCGCATCTCGTCGTCGGAGGCCAGCTTCATTCGCAGCTGGATCCACCGGATCCCCGCGGCACAGGCGGCCTCGACTTGCGCTATATGCCCAATGTGAGCTTCATCCATTGTCAAAAAATACAATCGTTCCAACGATGCCATCCTAATAGACTTTTATTGCTGGTTAAAAATTCCGCCGTATACTGCTTGGCCCGCAAGGCCGCCGCCGGCAACGCATACCCCAACGCCAGCCCCGCTGCCAGGGCGGAAGCCAACACACAACCCGACCCATGTTTGGAACACACCGTGCCGGCATTTATCACCGACTCCATCACCGTCTCCTCACCCCGGATCCAAAGGATATCGCGGCCCGGAAACCGGGGATTGTGCCCCCCCTTGAGGTAAATCGAGCTGCCCTTGCGGCTGAGCTCGCGGCATCGATCTTCCACCTCTCCGCCGGGATACAAGCAGCCTACCTCCTCCCAATTCGGCGTCAGCACAAAACTTTCCGCCACCAGCTCCTCCCAGGCGAGCCATTCGACCGAATCGCTCCCCGACGCGGCTCCATGCCCCGCGCCTGACAGCGCTCCGCCCCCCACAGCTCCATGCCCGGCGGCTTCGACCACCCCGGCCCAAAAGGTCGCACCACTGCTCGCCTTGATCACGGGATCCAACACCACCCTGGCCCTGGGATTGCACTTTCGCACATGCCGGATGATAGCCGCCGCGGAAGACATCGACGCCGTAATCCCCATTTTGATCCAGTCAAAAGCAGCGGACGCAAAACACACATCGATCTGCTCCAGCACATCGGCCTCCGGCATCCAGTCGATACGCCGGATCTCGCGTTCGTTCTGATACGTCATCGCCGTACAGACCCCATATCCGTATACACCATTTGCCTCGAGTGTCTTGATATCGGCAAGCACCCCCGCCCCACCGCTCTGATCATATCCGGCGATCACCAATACCTTTGGGCGGCCTTCACTCATAGCCTATGATTTTTTGTAATTGTTCCAACCGCCTGACCTCCTTGCCGCGTTCCTCCCAGATCCAACCCAGCATCGCTGCCCCCTTCCAGCCCTGTTCCACCATCAGTCCGATGGTCTCGCCGCTCACGCCACCCAATCCCACTGGCAAACAAGGCAGCCTCCCCTCCGGCTGTTTCAACAACCCGGCGTTGGCGGGATACCCGCGTTTCGAGATGCTGTCGAACAAAGGGCTTATGAACGCATAGGCCAGACCATCAGGCAGGCGGCTAAATTCCTCCCAGCCATGCACGGAAGTAGAACGTAGCAACCCATCGCCATCCACGGCCGGCCCGCCACCGCTGTATCCCAGCCCATCCGTATACCCCACGGCGCCATGTACATTCGGCGCGCCATAACGCAGGGCCAGCTCGCGGCTTCGGGGTCCATGCAGCACCAGCCGCTCCCCCCACCGCGGCGCCAGTCGGGCCACCAGCATTTCCAGTTCATCCGCGGCAGCCTCGGGTTTCCGCAGATGCAGCCTCCCTAGCCCTGCCGCAAGCAGGGCTTCCATACAGTCCGCCTCGCCGGGAAATGGTCCCGGCCGGCTTAACACGGTTAATAAAAAGTTGCTCATAAAGAGTCGCCCATGGCGTCTATAAATATATCTCCGATCCGGCCTGTTTGAATTCCTCGGCCTTCTCCTGCATGCCCGTTTCCACCGCTTGCTCCTCCGGGAGCCCCTTCTCACCGGCAAAATGCCGGATCTCCTGCGTAATCTTCATCGAGCAGAAATGCGGTCCGCACATCGAACAAAAATGCGCGATCTTGGCGCCTTCTGCCGGCAGCGTCTCGTCATGAAAGCTCCGCGCCGTATCGGGGTCCAACGAAAGATTGAACTGATCCTGCCACCGGAACTCGAACCGCGCCTTGCTTAGCGCATCGTCCCGGTACTGCGCCCCCGGATGCCCCTTGGCCAGATCGGCGGCATGCGCCGCGATCTTATAGGCGATCACCCCGTCCTTCACATCTTTTTTATTCGGCAACCCCAGGTGCTCCTTGGGCGTGACATAACACAACATCGCCGTACCATACCAACCGATCATCGCCGCCCCGATGGCGGAGGTGATATGATCGTAACCCGGCGCAATATCCGTCGTCAGCGGGCCCAGCGTATAGAAAGGCGCTTCTTCGCAAAGCTCCATTTGCTTGTCGACATTCTCTTTGATCAGATGCATGGGGACATGCCCCGGACCTTCGATGATCACCTGGCAATCATGCCGCTTGGCGATCTTCGTGAGCTCTCCCAGTGTCTCCAGCTCTGCGAACTGTGCCGCATCATTGGCATCGGCGATCGACCCCGGGCGCAGCCCATCTCCCAATGAAAACGAGACATCATATGCTCGCATGATCTCGCAGATCTCCTCGAAATGTGTATACAGAAAACTTTCCCGGTGATGCGCAAGGCACCACTTGGCCATAATGGACCCGCCACGCGAAACGATACCCGTGACCCGCCGCGCCGTCAATGGGATATAACGCAAAAGCACACCCGCATGAATGGTGAAATAATCCACCCCCTGCCCGGCCTGCTCGATGAGCGTATCCCGGTAAATCTCCCAGCTGAGTTCTTCCGCCTTACCAGCAACCTTTTCGAGCGCCTGGTAGATCGGGACCGTGCCTACCGGCACCGGGGTATTCCGTATGATCCATTCCCGCGTCTCGTGGATATTGCTGCCGGTGGAAAGATCCATGATCGTATCCGCCCCCCACCTGCAGGCCCAAACCGCCTTCTCCACCTCCTCGGCGATTCCCGAGCTCACCGCCGAGTTGCCGATATTGGCATTGATCTTTACAAGGAAATTCCGCCCGATGATCATCGGCTCCGTCTCGGGATGATTGATATTCGCCGGGATCACCGCCCTGCCCGCGGCAACTTCCGCCCGCACAAATTCGGGGGTGATCCGGCTTTGCGCATTCTTTAGATTTTCACGGATCGCGATATATTCCATCTCCGCCGTCACGATCCCTTTTCGCGCATAATAAAGCTGCGTCACCGCCTCACCGTTCTTTGACCGCGTCCTGTCGCCGCGCCCTTCAACCCAACCCGCTCTAAGCTTCGGCAATCCTTTGTGGATATCGATGTCCGCCGCCGGATCGGTATAGGGTCCGCTGGTATCATAAACCACCACCGGTGCATTGGGCCGCACCGTCTGCGTATAATCATCCCTGGTATCTCCTACGGCGATCTCCCGCATGGCGACGGCTATCGGATGCAATGTCCCCGGGACATAAATCTTCCGGGAAGCAGGGAAAGGATCACGGCTGATGAGCTCGCTGCCCGGCATAACTGCCTTCTTCATATAAATAAATTTTTTTTTATCCTCCCTGCGTCGCCCGGATCACAAAAACCCGGTCGCCTTCCCGCAGCACATATCTCGCCCATTCCTTGCCGGACACCACCTCCTCATTGACGGCAATGGCAATGCCATCCGCCTGCGCAATCTGCAACAAGGGAAGGACATCGGCCAATGTGCCGTGCTCGGATAATTGAAATTTCCGTTGATTGATCTCCACCTCTGTCATAACATCCGGGTTGACGCATGATTGAAAATAATGTCTGCCCTTCGGGCAAGATGCCTCCGGCATCTTTGGACATCGATTAAGAGGTGCTGCAGAATTGCAGAAAAAGAGTAAGTCCGTCTTTTCCCTTCGCCGGTATTAACCGGATCAGGTTCTGAGGGTATCATCTCAGCCCGCATACGCGAGCACCCCTAAAGTGCAAACCAAAGGTAGGGAAAATGAATTATCTCGAACTAATTTTTAACAAAGCACAACCATGTGCCGGCAATTTGCGGCTGATTTCCTTCTTATAGATACCAAGATCCTGCCGCTGCCAAAGATCACGAACCAGCACCGACCGCCGAAGGCCCAATAGATCGAAACGAACAGCTACATCCTGCGCGCTATCGCTGAGATTGAACAGCCCTGCATACAACGCCCCTCCGCCTGCATCCGAGATCCATACCATCCTGCGCTCCTCCTTGAGCACCTGCCTCGGATGGCTGCCCTCCTGGTTAACGGCCAATACTTCGGGATCGGACAAAAGCCGCTGCTCGATCGACCGGTCTTCGGGAAGATTGCCGCCGATCATCAACGGCGAACGATACAAACACCAAAAGCTGAGATGCGTCTGCAGCTCATCATCGGTGAACCTGCTGTATCGCTCGGGTCCCACGGGCCCGCGTTTCGAGATCTTCCCGATCTGCAACATATCGCAATCAGGCCAATGCCCCGGTCCGCCCACACCCTGCCATCTGGCGGCATAGTCGAACATCTTGAGCATCTCCGGCCAGCTGTCCCAAAAATCATCCGCCATCCGCCACATATTGCCATAGGTCTTGACATGGAACGAATCGGCCAGGGGTGTCTCCCCCGGTGAAAGACTAAGGACGATCGGCCTGCCACATGCCGCGATGGCCTTCCGATACCCCTCTATCTCCGCCGCATGATAAGGCCGCGAAATATCGTCTACCTTGATCAGATCGACACCCCAGCTCGCATACAATGCCAGCAACGAATTGAGATATTCCTGCGAACCCGGCGCTTGCATATTCAACCCATACATGTGATTCATCCAGGTGCAGGTCGACGAAGTGTCGGCGATCTCATCGGCACGGATGCCGTTTGTCCCCATCACCGGGCTATGCGCCCAAACGGCCTGTCGCGGTATTCCCCGCATCACATGAATGCCGAACTTCAACCCCAGCGAATGGACATAATCCGCCAACGGCTTGAACCCATGACCACCGAACGCGCTGGGAAATTTGTCGACATGGGGTTGCAGCCGCCCCCACTCGTCCATCGCCAGCCAGGGCACATAGCTTCCATCGCCCAGCCGCAGCTGATACGGGTTTCCGATCCTGCTCCCCGGCGGGTTATCGTACGCCCAAAGAAAATCGATCACGATATACTTCCAGCCATAACGCGCCAGATGCTGCGCCATATAATCGGCATTGGACCGCACCTCGTCCTCATGGACGGCGGAGCCAAAACAATTATAGCTATTCCAACCCATCGGCGGCGCCATCGCAACCTGTGCATGGACAACACTTACCAGGAGAATAAAGGCTGCAGAGGCTAGGGTTCGCATCGACAATTATTTTAAATCCAGAACAACCACCGACATGGCAGGCAATTCCACTAGCAATCCTGCGCCCTCTTTCCGCGCGCCGGTAAAAATAGCCGGTTTCACCTTATCGGGCATCTCGAAACTGTTGACATCCGTAAATCTGGCCGAGGTCAGTACACGCCCCTGCACCGCGCCAAAGGAGATACCCGGCAGCTCGGTCCGTATGGTGATCTTCTTTGCCGGATCGAGATTGACTAGCGCGACATGCACCACCCCATCGCTGTCCCGCGCCGCGGAAACATTCACGGCAGGGATCTTCCCGCCCCCATATGCATAGTCCGGGCTCTTCACCTGGATCGCCAGGGAACGCGAATCCTGGAATACCTTGTACAAATCGAAAACATGATAAGTCGGCGTAAGCAGCATCTTGTCCTTATCGGTAAGGATCAGCGCCTGTAGCACATTCACCGTTTGAGCAAGATTCGCCATCTTGATCCGGTCCGCATGATTATTGAAGATATTAAGGGTAGTGGCCGCGATCAACGCATCGCGAAGGCTGTTCTGCTGGTACAGAAAGGCCGGATTGGTGCCCGGCTCGGCATCCGTCCAGATGCCCCACTCGTCGACAACCAACGAGATCCTCTTGTTCGGATCGTATTTATCCATGATGGCCGAATGCCCATGCACGATGTCTTCCATCCGTAGACAGGACTTCAATGCCTTGAAATAATCTTCTTCGCCAAAGTTCGTAGCCGAACCCTTGTGCTCCCAGGACCCTACCAGCGTATAATAATGCATCGAGATACCCCAGGTACGCCCCCGGTCGATATGCTTCATCAACGACTCCGTCCAGTGGTAATCATCGCCGTTCGCGCCGCTGGCGATCAATTTCAACGGTGCTCTGGGATAGCTCTTGCAGAACTCAGAATACCGGTTGTACAGGTCCGAATAGTACTCCGGCGTCATGCTCCCGCCACAACCCCAGCTCTCATTACCTACCCCCCAAAAGGAAACATCATACGGCTGGGGATGACCGTTCTGCCTCCTCATATCCGCCAACGTACTCTTTCCACTGAAATTCAAATACTCCAACCAGTTCTCCATCTCCTCTGGAGTACCCGTGCCCACATTCCCGGCGATATAGGGCTGACATCCCAGGAGCTCGCAAAGCTGCAAAAACTCATGGGTTCCGAAACTATTGTCCTCCGATACCATCCCCCAGGTGGTGTTCACCGTTTGCTTCCGCTGCTCCCTTGGCCCGATGCCGTCCCGCCAGTGATATTGGTCGGCATAACACCCACCCGGCCACCTGAGCACCGGAACTCTGATCTTCCTCAAAGCCTCGACCACATCCATCCGGATATGATCGCCCGTCCAGAATCCATCGTAGATACACCTGCCGAGATCCTCGGAGAAATGTCCATAGATATTCCTGCTGATGGTTGGCCCGGAAGTATCCTTGATAGACAAGGTCACCGGCGTCTGGCCAAAAACGCCCGAGGGAATAGCCGCAACTAATAAAACACCAAAAAAAGTTAGGGGATTCATATGATCTTAATCGTTTATGAATCCCCAAGATAAGCGTTTTTTTGACAATTAATAAAATTATACCTTCAATATCTTCACGGTTTGCTGCCGGGACGTGGACAGGATGCGGATATTATATACCCCCGGAGCAAGCGTGGAAAGATCGAGCTGGAATTGATTGACACCCGGTACTTTGGTGAACTTCGTAGTCTGCCGCACCACGCCCAGCGCATCCACCACCTGGATGATCTCATCCCCGGAGGTATTGTCATTCACCTGGATAGTCACCATGCCTCTCACCGGGTTCGGCCAAACCTGCGTCGCCGCTGCGGCGGTGGCTGCGATGGCCACGCTGTCGGCAAAGCTTGCCGCCGTTGCCGTGCTCGCACTGGAAGCCGTGGAGGCCGCGCCCGTGCCCGAAACGAACTGCATCCAATTGATGTTCCAGATATCCCAGGACGTGCTTTGCACCCGGATCGTCTGCAACCCCGGCTGCAATGTCACCGTGGAACTCACCGTCCCCCAGGTCTGGAACCCGCCGGTATTGGGAACATTCACCGTCGACAGCACGTTCCCGCTGGCGTCCAGCATTTCGAAGGAAGCATTGGCGTCAGCCGTGGCGAGGCGGAAATAAACGGTATAAGTCCCATACTGCGCAACATTGACGTAGTAATCCATATAAGTGCCGTTATCGATCCAGCCCACACACTGCCCACCGCCGGCATCCGAGGTCGGCGCCGTGGCGATATTTCCCGTCGCGTCTTCATACGACGCGGCCTCGATAGTACCCGGTATATTGTGCATGCCGCCGGTCAACGTCGAGCTCGTGCCTGCAAATTTAAGCCAGTTGAGGCTCCACGCTTCCTGGGACGTACTCTGTAATGTTAACGTCTGCGATCCCGCCGTCAAATTCACCGTCGTGCTCACCGTGAGCCAGTCCTGCAATCCACCCGTCTCCGGCAATTGCACCGTACACACCACCTGCCCGATGGTATTCTCCAATTTTAGCGAACCACCGGCGCCCGCCGTCGCAACCCGGAAGCTTACCGTATACCAGCCGGATGCCGGGACAGTCACCTGGTATTTCGTCCAGTCCCAATTGCCCATCCCCTTCACATCCTGACCGCTGCCGGCATCCGATGAAGACTCTGCGGTCACCCCGCTGCTCGCGAGCGCATAATTCTCCGCCTGCACGGTCCCGGGAAGGCTATAATAAGTACTGCTTCCTGCCGAAGGGCTCGAAGGACTCGACGGCGACGATGGGCTGGTGGTGGTCGAATCCGCGGGTGGCGGCGTCGCATTCGACGGCGGCGCCGAAGTTCCCTGTGTATACTGTAGCATCCACTGGTAGATATTCATGCCGTTCGATGTATAGCTCGGCGTATAGAATTGCTCCCAGCAGCAATGGCCGCCCGTATAGGTGGTGGAGATCGCCAAACCGGCCGAGATGGCATCGATAAATTGCTGGATCTCGATGGTGTGCACGCCCCACACATCACTCATAGACCCAAAACCCCAATAGTGGATGCCCTTTTTCACGATACTGCCCGCGATCGGCTGCTCCGTCGGCGCGTTCGTAACGGCGCTCATCGGGACCACCGCGGCTACCGGGTGAGTCGTCGTCACGGGATCGTTGCTCCCATCCGTCGAGCCGCAATACTCCTCGACGCCTTCGCCGCCTGCGGATATACCGGTAAGGTACAACCGCGCAGGGTCGGCCCGATAGGTATTATACAGATACGTCAGCACATAATCCAGCTGCGCAGAGGAAGTAGACCAGCCGGTGTTATTTTGCGGCGACACCACAATAAATTTATACGACTTGCCATCCTTGGGATTGACAAAGCTCGATGGCCACTGCCCCTGGGCGATTATATAAGCAGGGCCACCGGCCGAAGAACTATTATAGATTGACGCCGGGTTCGAGCCCCCTTCGCCTACTCCATGCAAAAAGACCAATAGCGGATACTTGGTCGACGTCGCTGTCTTGTAATCATCCGGTAAATGCAGGATCGCCTTCTCGGTAGTACCGCTTCCATCGATAGGCACATTGATAATGGTCTGATCTCCCTGGGCAAAACAAAGTGTGGGAAGGAGAAGAATAAGAAGTAGAAAATGTTTCATGTAGCACTTTTAAAGGATATAATAAATGGAAATTGCAACGGCCAGCCATCCCGGCAATAGCCTGTTTTCCGAATGGAAATAGCACTGCCGGCTCGCCTGAGCAAACGCATACCTCCCGGCGATGCATCGACTCGGCGAACAGTTCATACAATAGGTTTATACCGTAAAGTTTGTTGAACACTAACGTCTGTCAGAACTTCGGCCCGCACCACCGGTGCGGCCCTCATTCGCGCCCTTCGCATTCGCTCGGGCGTGGACAAGCCGCCGCAGGCGGCGTCTAGGGGATCGGGGAGACGTAGGTTAGCATAATAAAATGGACTAAAAACGGAACAATAACCGTGCCGTTTGAGGAAAAAAATCGCCGATGACTGAGAAAAAGTCGCGGCCCGATTATTGCAAGAGCGGTTGGCTAAAAACAGCTACCGGAGCGGGTTACAGCATAATACGCATAATGTATATGCTCCTAAAAATAGTACTCCTGCAAGGCATTATTTCCTGATCTGCCCCGTACCGCGAATCACCCATTTCTCCGTGACCAGCTTCTCCAATGCGAAAGGTCCCCGGGCATGTAATTTCTGTGTAGAGATGCCGATCTCTGCCCCCAGCCCCAGCTCTTCTCCATCCGTGAAGCGGGTGCTGGCATTGGCATAGACCGCCGCGGCATCGACCTCCCGCAGAAAACGCTCGCATTGCTGTTTATTCCGCGAAACAATGGCTTCGGAATGGCGCGTGCCGTGCATCGCAACATGCGCCAACGCCTCGTCGATCCCCTTTACTATTTTCACCGCACACTTCAGGCTCAGGAACTCGCGGTCATAATCCTCCGGCTGCGCTTGCTGCAAATGCGGATACCCCTCGAGCAACCGGAAACCGGCCTCATCCGCAAAGACCTCCACATCATAAGCCGCCAAAGGCGCAGACAGCCGCTTTAGAAAGGTTTTCGCAATGGCCTTATCCACCAATATCGTGTCCATCGAATTACACACGGACGGCCGCGATACCTTGGCATTGACCACGATGGCTACCGCCTTGTCGATATCGGCCTCCTTTTCTACATAGACATGACATACGCCGGCACCTGTCTCGATCACCGGTATCCGGCTATTGGCCCGGACGTACCGGATCAGCGACTCCGAACCACGCGGGATCAACACATCCACCCAACGATCAGCCGTAAACAACGCCTCCACCGTCTCGCGCTCCGACGGCAAAAGACACACACAGTCCACATCGATATCCGCCGACCGCAACGCCTTACGGATGAGCTCCATAGCGGCCTTGTTAGTCTCCTCCGCCTCCTGGCTGCCCTTGAGCACACAGGCATTCCGGCTTCGCATGCAAAGCGCGGCGATATCGAAGGTCACGTTCGGGCGCGACTCATAAATCGCACCGACTACACCCAGCGGCACACTCCTTTTTTCGACCCTAAGACCATTGGCCAGGGTCCGCTTTGCCAACAGCTTACCCGAAGGATCGGGCAGCCGGCTTACCTTCCGGATACTCTGGGCGATAGCCCGTATTCGCTGCTCATTGAGCAACAGCCTGTCCGTCCGCGGATTGTCTGGCTCCTGGCGCGAAAGATCCCTGGCATTGGCCCGCAACAGTGGCCCATGCGCCGTTTCCAATAGCTTCGCGAGCGCCTGCAAGGCCTTCTTTATCTGCCCGTCGCCGGCATTCCGTAAATGTACCCCCGCGCCATAAGTCCGCTGGATCAGTGTATGAACATTTTGCATATAGTATCAAAATAAAACGATATCATCCGCATGCGCGGCCACCGTATTCTTGCTCGTCATCCGCGCCGTCACCTCGCCGGCGCTCAGCTTTACCTTGGCGACACCGATGATCTGCTCCTCCTCATCCTTCAGCTGCACGACCTCGCCCGCGACAAATTTCCCCTGTACGCTTCGAATGCCGACGCTCAGCAGGCTTCTCCGCTGTTGCAGAGCCTTCGCCGCCCCCTTATCTATATATAGGCTCCCCAGCGTTATCGACCCGCTGGCCAGCCATTTCTGGCGTGCGCGCAAATTGCTTGGTCTCGGCATAAAGCTCGTTCCCACCTTGCCTGCCAGGGCATCGGCAAAAGGCGTATTGCCCGCCAGCCCGCAAATAACCACCCGGATGCCCAACGAGGAAGCCAGCCGGGTGAACGTAAGCTTCGACAGCATCCCGCCCAACCCCAGGCTGCTCTTGCCGGTTTGCACATAGCCCATGATCCGGGTGTCGACCTTTTCGATCACCGGGATAATATTCTTATCGGCATCCATAAACCCACCCACGCTCGTACAAAGCAGCAAGGCCTCGGCATCGAACCCGATTGCCGTGAGCGTAGCCAGTTCATCGTTGTCGGAAAATTTCAATTCTACATTGCTCACCAGGTCATTCTCGTTCATGATAGGCAGGATGCCGTTCTTCCAGAATTCGGCAAACGTCTCCTTGAGCTGCAGAAAACGGATGCGGTTGCTGAAATGCTGCCGTTCACACAAAGCCTGCGCCACGGGAATAGCATAAGCGGAAAAGTGCCTTTCATAATGCCTGATCAGGATGGGATTACCTACTGCCGCCGCGGCCTTACGCTCCGCCAATGTCCCCTTATATCCGGCAAAAAATCCCCGGCCGCTGCCTACCGCACCACTCGACACCAGGATCACCCGGTAATTCCCGGCCAACGCCGCAATCCCCGCCGCTACCTTCTTGATAGTGGCCTGGACGATCTCCCCCCGCTCATTCGTAAGCACCGCCGTACCTAATTTGATGACCAACACAGGTTTTTGCATGGCCGCAAAGGTATTCAATTTTAACAGTTGGCTATGCCGCCAAGACCGTATTTTAGATAACCCCTTGACTTAGTTCACCTAAACCGTATACTTTTTCATGAAAAACTAGCCGGCGGATATTTCCACTTAAGCCCGCCAACCTCTATCTTTATCCTATGCCCACTGCCTCGCCACAAGGCACTCCAAGCATTGCCTATAGACCACAACTTGACGGTCTCCGCTTCCTCGCCGTTTTCGGGGTGCTCTTTTATCATTATTCTACCTGGCTACGCCGGCTCGAGCTGCCCTTTACCGTGGAAATGGGCACCTTCATCTCGTTTTTCTTTGTCCTCAGCAGTTATCTCATCACCACCATCCTTCTCAGCAACAAGAATAAACACGGCGCCAACGGCAAAACGGCCTACAACTTTCTCCTCCGCCGTACCCTGCGCATCTTCCCAGCCTACTATTTTTATCTGCTGCTGCTCCTGCTGCTGCCCATCGGCGGATGGGAAGTTCGCACACATCCGCTGTCCTATTTTTTCTATCTCTCGAACTTTCGCACCTATGCCGTGCAATACTGGGATATATTGACCTCCCATCTTTGGACCCTGTCCGTAGAAGAACAGTTCTACATCATATGGCTATGGGTCATCCTGCTGATACCCGACCGTTTCCTGCCCCTCACGTTTTATTTGATCATGGTAGCCGGAGTCGTTTTTCGCATCCTCTATTTCATCCTGCATGTCCACTCGGCGGAACAAACCGTACCCATGGTGATCCTCACCCCCTCCTGTATGGACACCTTTGCCTATGGCGGACTCCTCGCCTGGCAACAGTACTATCGCCGAAACAAGATTCCCCTATACAAAAAGATCTTTGCCATCGTCGTTCCCATTTGGATCCTGCTCATCGCCACCCATCAACGGATGCTGCTTTTAGGCTTCGACCGCGCCTTTTGCTCCATTGGAACCGTGATCCTCATCGCCGGCGCCGACAAAGGCTATAAGAACGCCTTCGGCCGCTTCCTTCAGCATCCATGGGTAATCTACCTGGGGAAAATAAGCTATGGCATCTATCTCTACCACCTGCTCCTGCCCTATGTTTTCTGGAAAATATATAACAATATCGCCGGCTGGCTTTTGCAAAAACACCAGATATCGCTGACACCGCTTGCAGTGGTGCTAGTCAATCCGGTAGTAAGCCTGATCTTCTACTTTATCCTTACGGCTATTTTCGCCAGCGTCTCGTGGTATCTGCTGGAACTACCTATCAGTCGGCTTAAACGTTATTTTACGTATACTAGTGCGCCCCGTCCCAGCCGGCTCCCTGATCTGGCCAAACCGGTAACGAATAAGGATCTTTAACGCGATCTTCAACACATAGTAGCAGGTGATCCGGTTGGCACTCATCCTCATCGCTCCGATCGCCTGCCGTAAGGCCTGGCTCGGACTCCTGTACCCATGGTATACCATGTCCGACGTCCGGGCAAAATACAAAGCGAAGTTCCTTCGTGCGAGCTTTTCCATTCGCCGCCGTTTCCCCGGCGGCAGATGCGTTTGCACAATACTGATCACCTTGGAAATATCTTTGATGTTTTCACCCGTTTGAAAACATTCGCTCGAAATGCCGGCCGTATGCATCCGGTAATTCGCCAGTCGCCTGGGGCTATGCACCACCGGGAAGTTCGCCGAGACGCGTACCCACATCTCCCAGTCCTCTCCATACCGCACAGCAAAGAACGACCCCAGCTGCTCATAAACGGCTCGCTTGACCACCATCGCAGGCGGCTGGATCGGCTGCGATTGTCCTACGATATCCATCCAATTCTCCACATACCCCGGCTTCTCGCTTAGTGTGGGATTCGGATAAAGCAGCTCTCCGTCGGCTCTCACCTGATAATAACCGGTAAAGGCAGCACCCGCCTCCGGATAAGCCACGAACAGGTCGGCAACCTCCTCGTAAAATCCCGGCTCCAGGTAATCATCGCCATGTAATAAATGCACCCATTGTCCCCTTGACCGGTTCAGGCAGGTCTCAAAATTCCGCAAACTGCCAACATTCTGCGGCTGCCGAAAATAACCAATTCTCCCTTTGCCGATAGAACACACCAGTCCCTCGACATCGATATCGGTGCTGCAATCGTCTATCACCTCGATTTGCATCAGCTCCGGTCCGGGGTCCTGCATCAGTACGCTGACCAGGGCCTGCGGCAAATAAGCTCCACAGTTGTACACGGGTACCATCACCGACCACAACGGTCGCTCTTGGCAACCATTCAATGATGGCACCGGTGGAGGCGATAGAGGTATACGATCGATAACCATAGGGTTTCAGTTATTATTGATAATAATTCTTCCAGTTCCTTAGCCCCTCCTCGTAGCTTCGTCTTTCTTCCGCCGTCCGCACCTGCCTTTTGTGCTTCTTCAGCACGGCGATCGCCATGCGAGCCATCCACGCTCTATCTCCGGATCGGTTCCCTCCATGGATACGATAAGCGGCTATCTTATGCGCATGCCCATAAACCGGCCAATCACGGGC
The DNA here is from genome assembly GCA_025934485.1 of Chitinophagaceae bacterium. GTDB lineage: Bacteria > Bacteroidota > Bacteroidia > Chitinophagales > Chitinophagaceae > Puia. The sequence continues at coordinate 50,818 of JAICXX010000008.1, read as the reverse complement.
AATACGAAGATTCAAATCGTAGTCTTCACAGGCGCTTACGCCGGGATCAAAAAAATACCGGAAGAACAACTCGCGCCTGTAAAGCACCGTCGCCTCCATCCCGATATAGTTGCCCCTGAGCAACGCCTGATAATTTTCCCCTACCCGCTCCAACGGGACAGGCGCCTCCAAGGGCCAACCCCGCTCATCGATCCTGTCGTAGCCCCCCGATATAAATACCGCATCCGCGTAGTACCCGAAATAATAAAGATTCAATTCCAGGGCATTGGGATACAAAACGTCATCCGCATCCAGAAAATTCACGAAACTCCCCTTGCTGGCAACGACGCCGATATTCCTCGCTACCGATGGCCCTACCCGGTCACTCCGGAAATACCGTACCCCCTCATAGGCCCTGCACACGTCCGCCGTCGAATCCGTCGACCCATCGTCGACCACGATGATCTCCCGATGAGGATAAGTCTGCGCCAGCACACTCTCTATAGCCGCCCCCAGGTAATGCCCATGATTGTAACACGGTATCACCACACTCACCAGCGCCCCCTCCGGCTTTCCTTGCGGCATATCCGGCAAGCCGATCGCCTCTCTTTCCGGCTTGATCCGTTTAATGGATCGGTAATACCACCATCCCGAGAAACAACCCCGGACCTCTATTCCTACCGTAGCTGCCTCTTCATTCCTGTGCCTGATCCATCGCCACCAACGACTCAAGTAATACAAAGGCAATGCCCGATATAATCGCCTGCGGTTACCGGGATGCCCATATCGCTCATTTTGTACGAGCAGGGCGCTCACATGCCCCCGCATATAATAAAAAAGCTGCCGCCTTAACTCCGCCATTGTCTTCCGATGATGATGAAAGACCACCAACTTCGGCAAATACCGGCAATTCCAGCCCTCGGCCAATATCCGGTACCACATCTCGGAATCCCCACTACAACCAGCCGCGCCCACATCCAACCGTTCATCGAACCAGCCCGCCAATAAAAAGACATCCTTGCGAAACGCCATGTTCGCCCCGGCGCCGATATCCCACACAGGCGCGCCAAAAGGCAATTGCGACCTAAACCATGCCTGATCAAAGTCCCGGGGTAAATAACCCTTGTTAAAACCCCAGTATTTTTCGAAAAGATATTGTGATACTGTTTCCAGCCGGCTGGGGATAACTATCCCGGTAACTGCCATCACCAGCGGATCGGCAAATGCTGATTTTATTCCACAAGTCCAGGTCGAAGAGACCTCGACATCATCATCCGTATAAGCCACAATAGCACCTCGCGCCGCCCTTGCCCCCGCATTCCGGGCGATATCCAGTCCCGGCCTCGGCTCGAGCACATAGCGCACATCCGGGAACCGTTTCACCACCCTGGCCGTTCTGTCGTCCCCGGGCGCATTGTCAATGACGATCAACTCAAAATCCTTATCCTCCGACGCCATCAGCGCCCTGATCGCCCTATCCAGATCCTCGGGCCGGTTCCGGGTACATATAACTACGGATAAACTATCTTTTCCGGATGTCTCTGCGGGCTCAATCTTATTCACATGATATTCCAAAACTGGGCCAATTACCTCTCCGATCGCCGCTGCATGCTCCTTTAACGCCGTCCCCGCGGCCCCCACTTCCAACCAATAATGTCCTAACGGTATACCCCTTAACCAAAAGACCAGGTAATAGCTCCCCGGTCCCAGCTCTTTCTCCCCGACCTCCTCCCAGGGTAAATGAAGAATAGTATGCGCCTTGGACTCAGACATAACCATCAGGGTTTAAAGCCTCCAGCGTAACTTTGAAATCCGGCCGGACATAACCGATCCATTTCCCATACCAGGACGTATGCTCCCGGTAATCCGCCACTTCGAAGGCGAGGCAGGATTCGAAATAAAACAGGCGGTGAGTGGTATTGCTCACAAAAACAATGCTAATATAGTACGAACCATCGTTGAGAAAGTTAGCCGGTATCCGGCAGCCGCATTTAACCAAGCCCTTATCCAGGGTCGTCCGTGACGAAGAGACATCAAATACACAATCCCCGGTTAATGCAAAAAGGTGAATGCCCACAATCAGGTCGGAAACGCCGGGCGGCTCATACCAAAATTCGAGCTCCAGCTGCAAAGCCGTCCGGATATCGATGAGCTCTTCAGCCCCGGAATAAGCCGGGATCAGCTCCACCCGCTTGATCCGGATATGGTCGTTACCCGGCGCCAGGGCGGGTTCCGGGTAGAATTGACGTAAAAAATGCACCTGCGAATCCCGCAGATACCGGGCAATCATCCTGTCGGCCGGTCCACCTTCCACCAATACCCCGTGTTCAAGTATATACGCCCGGTGACAAAGATTCCGCAAGGCCTGCATATTATGGCTCACGAACAGCACCGTCCGGCCTTCCTGGCCGGAAACCTCCTTCATCTTCCTTAAACACTTTTGCTGGAACTCTGCATCCCCTACCGATAGCACCTCATCCACGATAAGGATCTCCGGGGTCAGATGCGCTGCAACGGCAAAGGCCAGCCGCACATACATTCCGCTTGAATATCTTTTCACCGGCGTATCGAGAAAAGTTTCCACCCCGGAAAAATCGACAATGGCATCGAACTGCGAATCGATCTCCCTGCGCGTCATCCCCAGCATATGTCCATTCAAATATATATTCTCCCGGCCCGTTAACTCCTGATGAAAACCCGTCCCCACCTCCAGCAGGCTGGCGATCCTGCCTCTTCCCCTGATTCGCCCCTGTGTGGGCTGCGTGATCCGCGAGATGATCTTCAGCAACGTAGACTTCCCAGCGCCGTTCTTCCCGATAAATCCTATTACCTCACCCTCCCCAACCTCGAAGCTCACATCCTTGAGCGCCCAGATATGCGCTTCCCCCCGCGACGAGGCGTCCGCCCTGGCCGACTTCCGGCCAACCGACTTCCACCAATTGCTCCAGTCCTCCCGAAGCCGACCCGAGCCCTGCGTCCCCAACCGATAGTATTTGGAGATGCCCTCCACCTTTATCATTAGCTGACTCATACGATATCATTGACGCTCACCTCATGCCGTTTGAAAAAAGCGATCCCCATCGCCAGCACCACCAGCACCGCTCCACCGGCCGCCCAAAAATAACCCACGTGATCCACCTCCCGCCGGAAACAAAATACCCGGAAGGCCTCTATCAACGGCGTCATCGGATTCAACCATAAAAAAAAACCGTATTTCCCCGACAACAGCTGGGCAGGGTAAAACACCGGACTGGCGAACATCCATAGCCGGAGGATAAATTGTAAACTATAGTCCAGATCCCTATATCTGGCCGTCAATACACTCAGTAAAAGCCCGACTCCCAGTCCAAACAGCCCGATCCACAAAACCACCACCGGCAGCAAAAGCCAGCCGATACCGGAAGCAGGGACATCTCCCCGGACATAGAAAATACCATATAGTAAAAAGAAAAGCGCCAGCTGCACCAGCATACGCACGCCCTGCGCGAGGACGACACTCAACGGTACCAGCAATCGCGGGAACCATACCTTGCCAAACACCGCCGAATTGTGAATAAAGGTATACATCGTGCCGCTCAGACAATCCGAAAAGAAATTCCAGCAAATGATGCCGGAAAGATAAAAAACCAACGGCGGTATCCCATTGGTAGAAACCTTCACGATGGTTCCGAAGATCACCCAATAGAGCAACATCGTCAGCACCGGCTGCAGGAGTATCCAAAAAGGGCCCAGGATCGTCTGCTGATAATTGGCTAACAGATCACGTCGTACAAGCCGGAACAAAAGGTCTTTGTACTGCGGGATCGCCCCCAGCTCCCACTTGAACCAATGATACCGCGGATCGATCTCCCACTCCCATTCCTCGATTTCGGCCAAATGAAAATAGTTTAAACCGTCAAATTAGCTAAAAAAAAGGCCCTTGAACGCCCTTTTTATATTTTATTTTTTTAATCCGCTCTCCAGCGCCGTCCCTATCGGCACCCCCCACCCCGTAACCCCATCATAACCCGGTCCGGCAGAATACCCGCCGATCGATGCCGTGTCGTTGTTTCCCGAAGTGATATCGCGACAGCCCGTTTGACCCAATGGCTGACCGTTCGCGCCCGCCTGGTACAGCAGCGGGCTTAGAAAACCTACCGGCGCACCCAGGCTGGCATTGAGCCGCGCGATCAGCGACGCCCATAGCGGAGCAGCCGCGCTGGTGCCGCCACTGGCCCCTCCCTGCCCATCGACTACGGTCCAATAGCCTGTATTGGCGCTGGCATCCGCCGCCACATCCGGCACCACCCGCCCCTCGATCGACCCGGGATTGACGCTCTGGACCGGCACCGTCTGCCACGACGGCCGGGGAAAGATCGTACTCACGCCCCCACCCGTGCTCCCCCCATTGTCTTTCCGCAAACCGTCGCCATCTTTCCAGGCCGTCTCCGTAATTTTCCCGGCGGAAGATTCTTTCAAGGTCGTCCCGCCAACCGCCAGAACATAAGGGCTGCTGCTGGGGAAGTCCACGTGCGCATGCCCATCACCGACCTCATCGTCTGAGCCATCGTCTCCGGCCGCCACACAAACCGTGATGCCCAGTAACGCCGCGGCCTGCAGGGAATCGTTGATAGCGCTCTGTGCGCCCGGAGACCACGCACCCGGGGCATCTTCAGCGTACCCCCAGCTGCACGAGATCACCGTAAGCGGATTCGTCTGGTCGTGGATCGCCATGTCGACGACATTGACCCAGCCGCTCTCATCAAAAGAAGAAAAATATACGACGATCGTCGATGCGGGGCAGACACCGGCCACCACTTCTATGTCGAGCATCACCTCCCCTTCCGCCCCATCCTTCGCATTGGTCGGGGTATTGTTGACCGAAACCGTCCTGACCACCGGGACATTGACATTCGCGTCCTTGCAAAAGGTGGACAGATCATCCGGGAAATACCCGCCCCCGAATTCCAGCAAACCCACCGTCTGCCCCTGGCCATTACCCGCCGGAAAAGAATAGATCGTGGCCAGCTCCGCCGGAAAGAACCAGGTTCGGCTCGCCGCGGCCCGTTCGGCAAGATTCAGCGACACCCTTCGTCTGTGGATGGGCCTGCGCTTTACCATCTTTCGGTTATCCAACCCAAAGACCCCTACAACGATCTCCTGCAACTCCACCGGCACCCGCAGATCCCCCTTTCGGCCCCGGTAGTTTCCCTCGCTATGAGAATAATGGAATAACTTCACCTGAAATACCGACTCCCATACTTCCGCCCTCGCCCCGGCCCGAATGCCGCAGCTCACCGCATCCTCCTTCAGCACCTTCGCCCCAAGCCCCGTAAGCACCGTCCGCACCTTATCCATATCCGCCTGGGCGGCCCCATATTGTGTTTCCAGTTCCTGAACGCTCAGCGGCTTCACCGCAGGTTTCCCTACCTCAGGCAGCGCCTTCTTCCGGCGTACCTTGATGGTCAGTTCGATCCACTCGTCCGGATCGGCAACACCCAATACCTTCGCGCCCGGCCGCATCGCCCGCGTGCTGCCCTCCAGGAGCGCATGCGTACCTCCCCCATTCGCCCCGCCGCTTCCATTGCCCCCCGACGATCCGTCGCTCTTCTTTTGGCCTTTTTCTTTCATATGATCAAGTTTTTTGTACCATTGCCTGCCCAAATTCCGTGCTCAATTCACCCCTTCCCCACCTTTGTTTTCCCCAATTTCGCGACTTCGAAGCCATATTCCGGCTTGAATTCTGTCGTCTTTATAAAAGTCATCCCCGCCCCCGCTCACTCCTCCCCGGGCCTGTATTTCTTCTCTACATTCTTCTCCACATCCTCCCGGTAAAAATAGACGTCTTTGAACTGCCCGGTGAGGTACATCGCCGCCTGATCGGAAAAATGTGGCGAAGCCGGATCACTGCTCTCCCCGCCCGTTACAATGGTCCTGGCACTAACGCGCTTCCCGAATTCCACCGCGGCAATAAAGCTATTGCCGGAATAACCATATCTCTTTTTGGTATTGGGCATCACCCGGCTCACAAAAGAAGGCAGCTCGCCAAACATCGAAGCCACCAGCCCTACCGCAACGCTGGGCTTCCGGTCATCATAGGTCTCGACGATCTTCCCCGTCAATCGCTGATAGCGGCACATCTCACCCCATTCGATCTTCCAGCTTCCATATTGATGACGCAATTCACCTACGACAACCAGCAGTTCACCCGTCTTTTGCTCTGGCGTCGACCGCACAACCACGGAGTCGAACATCCCAACCTGGTTGGAGGCTTCTTCCGGAGTCCTCGGCCGCGGAGCATAGATAAGCATCCGCGTTGCCCATTCCACGGCAAGATTCGTCGCCACACTGTGTACGGCCGAGCGGCGGTCCCATTTCTGCAATACGGCGATGGGCTCCTGCAACATCTTCCGGATACTGTCAGGAGCCTGATTATACGCATCGAAAAGCGCCGGCAGCAAGACATCAAAAGCCGAAAGATAGTGATCATATCCCTTGGCGATGAGACTGTCCAGTGTAAATTCGTTGGCCCCGCTGATCAGCCGGATCGCATTCAAGGAACGGAAATTCTGACCATCCGGCGCCATATAGGCCGGGTAACGGCTACGCTCAGGGCTGCTGTTGCCCGACGAGGCATAGGGTGTCGAATTGCAGTTCTGTATCCACCCCGTAGCCGGATTGTAAACATGAACGATCTCATCCAGCGAATGAAGCCCCTTCCATTCCGTGGCGGCAATCGAGCCATCTACCGGCAACGACCAGTTGTAGCTGCTGTCGCGCCGCGGCATGAAATTGCCGTGCCAATAGGCGATATTGCCCTGATCGTCGGCATAGACGGTATTGTTGGTGGTGTTGGCCCGGATATCCATGGCCTGCTTGTATTCGTCGAAGGTATTGGCCTTGGTGATCTGCCAGGCTTCTTCCAGGGCGTCCAGCGAACGGTTGTATTCTTTCAGGCTCAGCCATTTCCCATCCCGGCTGGCCATCACCGGCCCATGATGGGTATAATACCCCTTGACCGCAAGGACCTGCATTGCATCGCCCTTCTTATAATAAACCGTAAATGGTTTCTCCAGCACCGGCCTGGTCTGTCCCTCATAGGTGTACACGAAACCCGTATCCTGCTGCCGCACCTTCTCCGCATATAGATCGGCGACATCGGCATAGCTGGACGTATGCATCCAGCCACAATGAGCGTTGAATCCCTGATAGACAAAGAACTGTCCCCAGGTCACGGCGCCATAGGCATTCAACCCCTCCTCACTGATCAGATGTACCTCCATGCGAAAATAAAAGGGGACATGCGGATTGATATAGAGCTCTGTTGCCCCCGAGGCGGTCCGAAACCCCGAAAGCGCAAATCCATTGGAACCGCGATCGTCATCACCCGGCCAGCCGCCCGGCTCATCGCCAGGTTCATCGGGGGCTTCCGCCTGAGGTCCGCCATCCCCAACCGCACCGGCAGCCGGAACGGCCATACCCCTATCCTCCAGCACCATCTTCTCGACATCCGGGATCACCGGCGCGTGACGTATAGCCAGCGGCGGATGCCCACTGTAAAAGTTCTTTATCTCATCCAGCCTCACCCCGCCCGTACTCGTGGCGGATACGCTGCCATCCGTGAACATCAGCGCATACCAGGGCTCAAAATGTTTTAACGCCAGCGGCTTCGTTTCAGGATGTTTATAAAGATAATAGTTGACGCCGTCGGCAAAAGCATCCAACAGCTGATGCATCCATGCAGGGCTGCGATTGTAATCCGCGATGGCCTGCACACTGTCGTAGACTAACCGCATCATCACATCGGTATACAAATAGTTCTCCCCATAAACCTCGGCCTGCCGGCCCAGCATCTCCAGATAGTTTTTTTCAACACGCGGAAAATCCGTCTGACATTCGGCATATAACAACCCGAATACAACCGCGGCATCCGTTTTGCCATAAATATGCGGGATACCCCATGTGTCCCGAAGGATGGTCACCTGCCTTGCCTCTGTCTCCCAACGTTGCCGCTCCTGAGCAGAAGGCCGGTCCGCGGCATGGGAGACTCCCCCCAATACCTGCAACTGCATAAAGATCATCACAGGGCAAAACAGTAACCCGAGTTTTCTCATACACAGATTATTCATCCCCTAATTTAACGTAATTTTGGATATGACCGGTCCATCCATCACATCCTCCGGCATCACCAGTTTGCCCGTCCAAAAGGTCTCGCCGGATCACCGCTTCGACACCCATGACCTCATCGTCGTGGAAGAGCCCCTCGAGATCGTATTGGAGTACGGTCCCGCCGGCAAACGTATCGAGCAGTCCGTATCCGTGACCATGCGCACCCCCGGTGACGATCTGGAACTCGCCCTTGGCTTCCTTTTCACCGAAGGCATCTTGCCGGCGATCACCGTTTATCCAGCTTCGGAATCAGGCGGTCCCGGCAACGAGGCATCCTCCGAAACCGGCAACGGAGAACCCGGCAACGACGGATCAGGCGACGCCCCCATTGCAAACACCATCCGCGTCAAGCTGCCCCCCCAGGTAACCCCGGATCTCAAAAAGCTGCAACGTCATTTTTATACCAGCTCCAGTTGCGGCGTCTGCGGTAAAATAAGTATCGAGTCCCTCTATTCGGTGCGCCCGGCTCACTTTCGCGAGACTCCCCTGACGATAGACGCCCGAGTGCTCTATCATCTTCCCTACCTGCTTCGGGAAGGACAAAATCTCTTCGATAGCACCGGCGGTCTTCATGCCGCCGGTCTTTTCGACCGCCAGGGCCACCTCCTCGTTGTCAAAGAAGACGTCGGCCGTCACAACGCCCTCGACAAGCTGATCGGTCACGCCCTCCTGGAAGGCAACCTGCCCCTTAACGAGCACATCCTCCTGCTCAGCGGCCGGGCCTGCTTCGAACTGATCCAAAAAGCCGTCATGGCCGGTTTTCCCATCGTAGCCGCCGTTGGCCCCCCTTCCAGCCTCGCCATACAGCTTGCCCAGGAATCCGGTATCACGCTCATCGGCTTTCTGAAGGCACAGCGCTTTAACATCTATTCGGGAGCCCGGCGGATCCTATTGTAAAACAAGCGGGTCCTGCTATAAAACAAAATACTATGAGCAACGAGCCCAATGCCGAAAACCCGGACATCCTTTATAAATTTCATAAAGGCCCCATCAAACATAAAGCAGTTGGCCTCCCCGCCATCATCTCCAGCTTTCGCCATACCTTCTCGCAGGCCGGCATCGCCCGCAGTCTGAAAGCACTGGCCCGCGTCAACCAAAAGGGCGGATTCGACTGCCCCAGCTGCGCCTGGCCCGATCCCGACGATGAACGCTCCGGCATAGCCGAATACTGCGAGAACGGCGCAAAAGCCATAGCTGACGAGATCACCACAAAAAAGCTGACACCGGAATTCTTCGCGAAAAACGCCATCAAAGACCTCGCGGGCCAAACCGATAAGGACATCGGCAGCCATGGCCGCATCGCCCAACCCATGTATCTGCCCAAAGGTGCTACCCACTACCAACCGATCTCCTGGGAAGACGCCTTCAGTCGCATCGGCACAGCACTCAACGGCCTGGAAAACCCCAATCAGGCAATCTTCTATACAAGCGGCCGGACCAGCAACGAAGCCGCGTTTCTCTACCAGCTCTTCGCCCGGGAATACGGTACCAACAACCTCCCCGACTGTTCGAACATGTGCCACGAATCCAGCGGTGTGGCGCTTACCGAATCCCTCGGCCTGGGCAAAGGTTCCGTCCGGCTCGACGACCTGTATGTCGCCGAGGTCATCGTCATCATGGGACAGAACCCGGGCACCAACGCGCCGCGTATGCTTACCGCCCTGGAAAAGGCCAAACACAACGGCGCCACGATCATCTCTGTCAATCCGCTGCCGGAAACCGGTCTCATGTCCTTCAGAAACCCGCAGCACGTCAAAGGCATCCTCGGCATCGCCACTCCGCTCACCGATCTCTACCTGCCCATAAAGCTCAACGGCGATATGGCCCTCCTGCAGGCAATCGAGCTGCTGCTTTGGCTGGAGGAACAAAAAGCACCGGGCACCGTGTTCGATACCGGCTTCATCCGCGACCATACCGTGGGCTATGGCGAATTCCTCGCCCATTTGAAACAGATCGATCTGTCCGAACTCGCAGAGGCCTGCGGCCTTTCCATCGCGGACATCGGCAAAGCCGCGGCCATCCTAAAAGATAAAAAGAGGATCATTGTCTGTTGGGCAATGGGGCTCACCCAGCACACCAACGCCGTCGACACCATTAAAGAGGTCGCCAACCTGCTGCTGCTTAAAGGCAGTATCGGTAAACCTGGCGCCGGCACCTGCCCCGTTCGTGGCCATAGTAATGTCCAGGGCGACCGCACCGTAGGCATCTGGGAAAAGCCCAAACCCGCCTTTCTCCAATCCCTGGAAAAGGTCTTCGGCTTCCGCCCCCCTTACGAACACGGCTATGACGTCGTCGACTCCATCCGCGCCATGCACGAAGGCAAGGCTTCCGTCTTCTTCGCCATGGGTGGCAATTTCCTCTCCGCTACGCCCGATACCACCTATACCGCCATGGCGCTCCGACAGTGCAGTCTCACGGTCCACGTCTCTACAAAGCTCAATCGCAGCCATCTCGTACACGGCGAAGAAGCCCTTATCCTGCCCTGCCTCGCCCGCAGCGATCGCGACTTCACCGGCGGCTCACAACAGTTTGTCTCCTGCGAGAACAGCATGGGTGTCGTCCAAAGCTCCGAGGGCATCCTCAATCCTGTATCCACCCACCTGATGAGCGAGCCCGCCATCGTCTGTCACCTGGCCAAAGCCACGCTGGGCAAACGACCCCAGGGTTCCGTCGTCAACTGGGACCGCTACCTCGCCAGCTATGACGCCATCCGCGAGGATATCGAAAAGACCATTCCCGGCTTCGAAAGCTACAATCTGCGGGTACGGGAACCCGGTGGTTTCTACCTGCCTAATCCCAACCGCGAAGGCCGCTTTGCTACGCCCGATCAAAAGGCCCACTTCAACGTCGCCAAACTCACACACATCCCCCTCGAAAGCGGCCAGCTCATGATGATGACCGTCCGTAGCCACGACCAGTTCAACACCACGATCTATGGACTGGACGATAGGTATCGCGGCGTCTACAACGAACGTCGCGTCATCTTCCTTAATGAACAAGACATCAGCGAACAAGGCCTGAAACCGGGTGATGTGGTAGATATCCATAATGATCATGGCGGCATCCGTCGCACCGCCCACCGCTTCATCGTGATCCCCTATCCCATCCCCCGCAGTTGCGCCGCCACCTACTATCCGGAGACCAATGTCCTGGTGCCGATCGACACCGTGGCCGCCAAAAGCAATACCCCGGTCTCCAAGCTGGTAATCATCCGCATCGAACGGTCCGTCTAAAAATGGCCGCGTTTTTGTTCAATTCTTTCTGTGTATTTGGTTTCCCCAGAGGGAAATAAAATAAACTGTCACAGATGGACGACAATTTTGTGGAAAAAAATCCACAAGACTGTCCCATATTTAAAAGAAAATACTTATTACACCAGCAAACAGATATAACCATTATATCGTCGCCATAGGCGCCTCGGCAGGCGGACTGGAGGCCATTCATGAGTTTTTCGACAGTATGCCGGAGACTCCCTATACCTCATTCATCATCATCCAACACCTTTCACCGGATTATAAAAGCCTGCTGGTAGAGCTGGTCGCCCGCCACACGGATATGAATGTCTATGAAGCAGCCGACCTCCAGGAGATCGAGCGGAAATGCATCTACGTCATTCCCAACACCAAGCTCATCACCATCCAGAAGAACAAGCTCCGGCTCACTGAAAAAAAGAACGGAAAACTCCCCAATAACGCGGTAGATGTCTTTCTTTATTCGCTCGCCAGGGAGCGCAAGGACAAAGCCATCGCCGTCATCCTTTCCGGCACCGGCACGGACGGGACCAAAGGCACCGAAGCCATAAAAAAGGAAGGTGGACTCGTGATCGTACAAGATCCTTCCACCGCCAGGTTTGACGGGATGCCTAATAGCGTGATCGCCGCCGGCAACGCCGACTATGTCCTGCCGCCCGCTGCCATATACAGCGAGATCATGCACTATATCTCACCACCCCCGCCCTATCTCTACGGTAACGATAAAAAGGACGACCAATTCCTGAAGACGGTCTTCGATCTCATCCACGGCCAGTCCGGTGTGGAATTTCATTATTATAAAACCCCGACGATCCTGCGCCGCATCAACAAACGCATGATGCAAGGCAGTTTTTCCTCACCGGATAAATACATTACCTATCTCCAGGAGAACAAAGACGAGGTGTCACATCTCGGTCAGGACTTCCTCATCGGTGTCACCCATTTCTTTCGTGATCCCGAAGCCTTCGATATCCTCCGCGATAAAGTGGTTCCCGCCATCATCGACGGCAAAGAAGAAGATGATACCATCAAAGTCTGGGTCACTGCCTGCAGCACCGGCGAAGAAGCCTATAGCATCGCCATGGTCATCGACGAAGTGCTGGAAAAGACGACTAAAAATCTTACGGTCAAGGTCTTTGCCTCCGATATCGACACCGAAGCCATTCAATTTGCTTCGGCAGGCGAATATCCTTTATCCATAGAAAAAGACGTCGATGCCCGTCTCCTCAAGAAATATTTTACCCGGAACGGCAAGACCTATACTATCGCTCCTCGTATCCGCAAACAGATCGTTTTTGCCAAACATAATATCATCAAGGACCCGCCCTTTATAAAGAACGACCTTATCAGCTGCCGGAACATGCTGATCTATATCAGCCCCTCCATGCAGCAACGCATCTTTTCTCTCCTCCTCTTTGCCGCCGGCAAGGATGGGTACATCTTCCTCGGCCCCACGGAGAATTCCTCGCTGATAAAAAAGGACGTACAGGAGATCAGCGCCCGCTGGAAGGTCTATCGAAAAACGGGCGATTCCAAACCGGCCTATTATTTCCAGCAGACGCCGGTGGAAACCTATCCCAACCGCCGCGAGAGATCAGGCCAAACAAACCTGCTCTCCAAAGAATCCCGCGGTCAGTCCGCGCTTTGGGAAGACTTCAAACAAGTCCTCATGGACGACCTGTCTTATGTGACTCTTTATATTGACGCCAATTTCGAGATCCGCGAGATCATCGGCCCCTATGAAAAATTTCTTACCCTGCCCCGCCGCCAGCTTCACCTGAACCTGCTTCGGATGGTGCCATCGCCGATCTCCATCCTTCTCAGCGCCGAGATCCGAAAGGCCGGAAAAACAGGCGCCAAAGTGCACCTGCGAAATGTCCGCTACCGAAAGGGCGAGACCATGGTCACACTGGAGATCTTTATCCGCGCCGTCGGTGAGACTAACGGCCTGCCTTCGACAAACGCCAATACTACCATGATCGTTTTCAGGGAGCTGTCCGTGGAAGAAATACCTGCCGACCCTGGCAACGGGCACAGTAATGGCCACAATAACGGCAACAGCCACAGTAATGGCAACGGCCATTCCGATCACCATAACCTCCAGGAAGAATATGTGCGTGCGCTTGAGGCCGAACTGGGGGAAACCAAGAACCAGCTGCAACTCACCGTCGAAGACCTGGAGGCCACCAACGAAGAACTGCAGGCCACCAATGAAGAGCTCCTCTCCGCCAACGAAGAGTTGCAGAGCTCGAACGAAGAGCTGCAATCACTGAATGAAGAGCTGATCACGCTCAATACCGAACACCAGCTCAAGATCAAAGAGCTGCTCGAGCTCAACGACGACCTCAACAACTATTTCCGTAGCACCGATATCGCCCAGGTCTTCCTCGACGCACAGCTGCGCATCCGAAAATTCAATCCGGCGTCTTCCCGGATGATCAACTTCATCGACACGGACGCGGGCCGGCCCATCACCCATATCTCCAACAACATTCGTTCGGAAAGCCTTCTCAACGATGTGCAAACGGTTCTCAGTTCCGGCACCCCGCTGGAAAAAGAAGTACAGCTCGTGAACGGCAAGGACCTGCTGATGCGGATAACGCCCTACCTGACCCACGATGGCCATATGGATGGAGTGATCATCTCCTTCGTCGATATCAGGGAGCTCGTCTCCACTAGAGAGACGCTGAAGAAACTAAACACCCACCTCCAGGACAAGGTAAAGGAAGGCTCCCTTGCCCTTGCATTGAGCGAAGAACGCTTCCGCCTGGTCTCCCGAGCGACTAACGACGCCATCTGGGACTGGGATCTCGTGAACAACTCCGTGTGGTGGAGCGACGCGTTCTACAAACAGTACGGCTATGAACATCCGACGCCCGGCCTCGACCGCAATAGCTGGCTGCAGAAAATCCATCCGCAGGACCAGTCCGCTACAACAAACAGCATCTATGCCGCCATCAATACCCATCAATCGCAATGGACCGGCGAGTACCGCTTCCGCAGGGAGGATGGCTGGTATGCCGATGTGCTCGACCGTGCCTATATTCTCTATGACGACAACGGCACCGCATTCCGGATGCTGGGCTCGATGCTGGATGTCACCGAACTTAAAAAGACGCAACACGATCTCGCCCGGGCTAAAGAGGCCCTGGAAGAAAAAGTGGCCGAACGCACCGCACAGCTAAAACAGCTCAACGAAGCCCTGGAGACCAGCAACCATGACCTGCAACAGTTCGCCTCCATCGCCTCGCATGACCTGCAGGAACCCCTCCGCAAGATCCACATGTTTTCCAAAGCCATCCAGGACCGCTTCGATAACCAGCTCCCGGAAGACATCAAAGTGTACTTCGCCAAGATCATCCGCTCCACGGATCGCATGCGCGCCCTGGTCATCGATATCCTGAACTTCTCCCGCCTATCGGCCGAGAACACGTATTTCAGACGCACCGATCTTAAGACGATGTATGCCGAGATCCTGGAAGATTTCGAGATCATCATCCGCGAAAAACAAGCGAGCGTTACCGCCGGCGAACTTCCCGAGATCGACCTTATCCCCGGACAGTTCCGCCAGGTACTGCATAATCTGCTCAGCAATGCCCTGAAATTCACCCGTCCCGGAAACCTGCCCGTTATACACCTGGAAGCAACCTGCATTGGCGAAAAAAGCTTTGCCGCCGCGCCCGATCCCGCCGGAGCATTTTACCGGTTTAGCATCACGGACAACGGCATCGGCTTCGAAGAAAAAAACGCCGAAAATGTATTTAAATTATTCCAACGGCTGCACCCAAAAGATAGATTCGAAGGCACCGGCATAGGTCTTGCTATAACGAAAAAGATCATCGAACGGCACAACGGTCTCATTACTGCCCACAGCAGCCAGGATCAGGGTGCCCGCTTCGACTTTATCCTGCCCGCAACCCATTGAATGACCGATTAAAATTTATTATGTTGAAGTACAAGAAAATACTGCTTGTAGACGATGATGAAGACGATCGCCAGATATTCAGTGAGATCGTTTGCGACGTAGACACGGACGCCATGGTAGAATGCGCGGAGAATGGCCTTGATATGATCTCCCTGTTGAATAAAATGCCCGACGATGAGCTGCCGGGCTTGATCATACTCGATCAGAACATGCCGAGGATGACGGGCAAGGAAAGCCTCATCTTCCTTAAGGAAAGCTCCCGCTATCAGCACATTCCTGCTATCATCTATTCTACATATCAGGTGAGAGACTTTTACCAGGAATGCCTCGAGCTGGGCGCACAGGATGTCGTTGCAAAACCGGACTCCATGCAGGCCTATCGCGAGATGATCGAACATTTCCTGGTCGCGCATTAGCCTATTCCACCCCCTTCACCCGCATCCTCAACACATAAAAGCCTTCCGACGCCGTGATGAAAAGGCTTTTACCGTCGCGCCCGCCAAAACATAAATTGGCCGTCCACTTCTCCGGAACGGGAATGTGCGCTATCCGTTTGCCATTACTGTCGTAAACAGTAACCCCATCCCCCGTGAGATACACATTCCCCCGTTCATCCAGTGTCATCCCATCCGAACCCTGCGCACAAAATTCAGAACGATCCTCCAACAACCCATGTTTTCCGATAGCATACCGGTAGGTCTTCCCCCCACCGATATCGGCGACATACAGAAAACGTCCATCCGGCGTGCCCACGATGCCATTGGGCTTCTTTAGCGTCGCCTCCACGACCACCGGCTGCTTCTTTCCCCGCGGCAGATAATAGACCTTTTCACCATCCAGCTCGCCATGCGTCCGCGACCAGTAAGGACGCTGATAATACGGGTCGGTAAAATAAATACCACCCCGGGCATCGATCCATAGATCGTTAGGTCCGTTCATCCTATGACCAGCAATATCCCGCAGCAGCACTTTTACCTGCCTGTCCGGCGCGATCGCCCAGATCTGTTCCTGCTCATCGGCACACGTCACCAGCCGCCCATCGTGATCGAAATACATCCCGTTCGATCTGCCGGCACTGTCCATAAAAAGCACTAATTGCCCATCGGTGGTATATTCCCATATCTTGTTTTGTGGCTGATCGGTAAAAAACACATTTCCCTTCCGGTCCACCGACGCCCCTTCGGTAAAAACGAACTGGCGCGCGATAAGCGTCGGCCGGATAGTGCCGTCGGCCACCACCGCGCCTGAATCGAAAGCCGGCTCCTGCGCCATAATCGCATAACCGAGCATCGACAGTATTCCGGTTAACACATATTTCATATATACCATTTGCTGGCAAGATACAATTCCGCTTATATTTGACCAACCAAAACGGCATTATGATCTGGTATGAAAATGAGGTTCAAAGGCTGGAAAAAGAAAGGGCAGCACTGACGTACGACCCAAAACTGCTTTTTTACGGCAGCTCCTCCATCAGGCTTTGGGATAGCCTGTACGAAGATTTTGCCGAATGGAACCCCGTCAACCTCGGCTTCGGCGGATCGACCCTGGCAGCTTGCGACTGGTTCTTCGATCGCCTCGTTTCCCCCTTCTCACCGGAATCGATCATCGTTTACGCCGGAGACAACGACCTCGGTGACGGCCGCCACCCGGAAGAGGTATTTATCTTCTTCCAACAGCTGGTAAGCCGCACCCGCCAACGCTTCGGCGACATCCCCCTCGCCTTTATCTCGGTCAAACCCAGCATCAGCCGCTGGAACATCGTCGACAGCATCCGTTATACAAACAAGATCATCGAAGAAGAGATCTACCGGCAGGCCAACAATCTGCATTTTATCAATATCTATAACCGGATGACCGACAATGCCGGCTATCCCAAAAGAGAATTTCTGGACCCGGACGGACTCCACATTAGTGAAAAAGGCTACGCTTTGTGGAAAGAGATCATCGTGCAATACCTATCAGGCAAGAAGCCATGAGGAGAAAATACCATAAATGGTTTAGCCCCCATCTGGACAGGGACATGGAACTGCTGGTCTTCGGCCATGCCGGCGATCCCGTGCTCTTCTTTCCGACACGCACGGCCCGTTTCTATGATTATGAGGACTGGAAGGTGATCGACGCGCTCAGAAAAAAGATCGAAAACGGCGCCATCCAGGTCTATTGCCTCGACAGCGTCGATCGCGAAAGCTTCTATTGCCGGGAGATCCATCCCGCCGAACGCATTATTCGCTATCTTCAATATGAAAAATATGTACTCGAAGAGGTGATGGGAAACCTGATACAGGACTCGAACCCCCATCCCAGCATCGTAGCCGCGGGCTGCAGCCTGGGCGCCTATCACGCCGCCAACCTCGCCTTCAAACACCCCCAGCTGTTTCACAAGATGGTAGGTCTCAGCGGTCGCTATGACCTCACCACCTCCATGGAACATTTCGACGACCTCTTCGAAGGCTATCGGAATGAAACCATCTATTTCAACATGCCGGGTCTCTTCATCCCTAACCTGCAGGCCCCGGAGATCATCGCCCAGCTGAAAAAAATGGAGATCATCTTCGTCGTAGGTGAACATGATGTCTTTTTGGAAAACAACCGCATCATCAGCAATAACCTGTGGGAAAAAGGTATCTGGAATGCCCTACATCTTTGGGATGGGGAATCGCACAAAGCCCGCTACTGGCGTCATATGGTGCAGCTCTATCTCTGAGCGGACTATTCGCTGCGCAATGCAGAGCCGCGGAGCGGCTCACTCGCTACGCAATGACTTCACAGGATTAGCCAAAGCGGCCCTCACGGCCTGAAAACTCACCGTCACCAGCGCGATCCCCACCGCCACGACCCCGGCTGCCGCAAACACCTCCCAGCCTATCGTGATCCGGTAAGCAAAATCCTGTAACCAATGATGCATGGCCCACCACGCCAACGGGAATGCGATCACCGCCGATATAACGACCAGCCGCAAAAAATCCCGCGACAGCAAACCTACGATCCCCCCTACGGAAGCCCCCAGCACCTTACGGATGCCGATCTCCCGCGTCCGCTGCTCCGCCGCATACGCCGCCAGTCCAAACAAACCCAGACAGGCAATGAAAATTGCCAGCAGGGAAAAACTCAGCGAAATACCACCCATCCGCTGCTCCGTTCGGTAGAGATTGTTGAACGCATCATCCATAAACAGAAAGCTAAAAGGTTGCGACGGCGCCATCTGCCGCCAGATCTCACCGATCTGGCCTACCAGCCGATGCACATTCTCCGGGCTCACCCTCAGCGCGATCTGTCCGCGGTCCTCATGGAGAAACAACACCATCGGCGTCACCACCTCCCGCAGCGAGTTGAAATTGAAATCCTTCACCACGCCGACGATATGATACTTATCCAGCTTCTTCGTTTTGATGTCTTCCAGCCGGTACAGCTCCTGCCGCATGGGATCGGCCCCCTGCATCAGCCGGACCGCCGCTTCATTCACAATGGCCGCGTTGGAATCTGTAGGAAACTCCTTCGAGAAGTTACGTCCCGCCGCCATAGTCATCCCCAACACCGGAATATAATTCTCATCGATCTGCCAGGTCTGCATCGAGATGGCCTTCTTCGTATCCAGGTCCGGCGAGAGAAAGATCGCATCGTCATTACGGTTGTAGGAAGTAGGCAAAAAGCCCGTCATCGTCGCCCCTTCTACCCCCGGCAACTTCAATAACTTTTCTTTGAATGCGCTGACATCGTTTCCCAAATGCCAGGTATTATCGACGATCAACACCTGCTCCCGGTTAAAACCAAGTGCCCGGCTGTGGATATAGCTCAGCTGCCGATAGATCACCGCCGTACCCACCAGCAGAAAAATGGAAATGCCGAACTGAAAAACCACCAGCGAATTACGCAACCAGCCGGTCTTGAAACCCGCCGCGACATTTCCTTTCAAAACCGCGATCGGCCGGAACCCGGAAAGAAAGAATGCCGGATAGCTGCCGGCCAATATTCCCACGATCACCACCAACGCCAACATCGCCGGAACCAGCCAGGGCCGCGAAAAAAGGCCGATAGCCATCTCCTTTCCCGAAAGCTCATTGAATACCGGCACGAGCAGATACGCCAACCCCAGCGCCAGCAACATCGAGATAAAGCTCAAAAGGATCGACTCGATCATGAATTGCGAGACCAGGCTGCCACGCAGCGAACCCAGCACCTTCCGGATGCCCACTTCCTTCGCCCGGTTAGCCGACCGCGCCGTACTCAGATTCATGAAGTTCACACACGCGATCAACAGGATGAAAAACGCCACCGCCGTAAAAATGTACACATACTGGAGATTCCCGTTCGCTTCCAGCTCAGCCGTCTTGTTGCTATGCAGATGAATGTCCGTTAGCGGCATGAGCGAAAAACTCACCGAATTCCCCGCCTTGAAAAAGTCTTCTACGCTTTGATTCACGGCCTGCCGCAATAGCGGCCCAATATATTTATAGACCAACTGCCCCAGCTTGGCCTCGAACTTCTTTGGATCGGTCCCCTTCCGCAACACGATATAGGTATTGAAATTGTTGCTTAGCCATTGGTCGTTCTGTTTGGCCTCGTCGAGTTCCGTCATGGAAAGAAAAAAATCATAGTGGAAATGACTCTGCACCGGAATATCCTTTATGACACCCGTAACTTTATAAGGGATCGTATCATTGATCATCAGTGTACGTCCTACCACATCCACCGCATCGAAATATTTCTTCGCCATCCGCTCCGTGATCACCACCGTATGCGCATCGACCAGCGCCGTATGCGGATTGCCGGCGATCATCGGTAAGGTGAATACATCGAACAACGTCGAGTCGGCATAGATCACGGCATCTTCCTGGATATTCTGATTCCCCTTCTTCACCAGCCGCCCCCCTTGCATCCGAAAACGGGCCTCCGTCTCCACCTCCGGATAATCCCTTCTCACCGCCGGCCCCGCCGGGGCCGGCGCCACGGCCAGGATAAAATGATTCCCGCCGAATTTGATGTCCCCATCCAGCCGGTAGATCCTGTCCGCCTTCGTATTATAGCGGTCATAACCCAGCTCATCCATGACGAAGATCAGGATCAGCAGACACGTAGAAAGTCCGATGGCCAGCCCGATAATGTTAATGGCGGAAAAGCCCTTGCTCTTCCATAGATTGCGAAAAGAGACCTTTAGATTAAAGTAATTGCGTAGCATGCTTGGCAGTTGTAACCGCTAGGACGCGAAAACCCACCAAAAGGTTACAACCAGCTACCGGCCCGGTGCAGGCACTACAGGTAAACCCTCATTCCCCTCCGGCGAAACACTCTGGACCGCAAAGAAATAATTGTCCTTGGAATAAGGCAGATTCACCGCCGTATCCGCCGTAAAGATCTTTTTTTGCCATACCGCGCTGGTCGTCTCGCGTATCAGGATAAAATACCCTTTTACCTGCCCATAAGCCGGCGCCTTCCACGACAGCTGCGTCCCATTGGTGAGATTCCGCACTTCTACCTTGACCTCCTGCGGCATACCCGGAGATTTCGCCAGGTTCGCCAGATTGGCCAGGTTCATCGCGGTATTCTTCCGCAGATATTCAAAATCCATAAATTCCTCGAGATCACCGTAAACTACCCCTTTCTCCGTCCGCACATCCTGGTGCTGATGATTGAAGTTCTCATTCATCTCTGTGATCCGCACCGCCGGATAGCCATTCTCCACGTATGGCAAATGATCCCCACCTCTCAGGAACCGGTCATTCCGGTAGATCATCACCACCTGCAGGTTGTCGACATACCGTTCCCCGACCTCCTTGACATAACGCGCCAGCTGCCGCGCCTTCCCGTCGTTCTCCAGCCCCAACGCCCTGATCCGCTTTGCCTCCTTGTCCAGATCATAAAGCGGCAACCCCTCGCTAAAGACCCTAACCCGCGTATTGTCGATAATATTCGTCTCATTGCTGTTATTGCTCCCCATGATGTCATTGTTCAGCACAGCCTCGATATTCCAGTTGGCAGCCCTGGCCTTTTTGGCCATATAAGTGGAACCAAGTAGCCCCTGCTCTTCGCCACTCACCGTGACAAAGATGATCGTAGCCGGAAAACTATGCCTGCTCATCACCCGCGCACACTCCATCACCGCCGCGCTGCCACTGCCGTCATCATTGGCGCCCGGCGCATCATTCGTCCCATCCATCACATCCGTCCGGCGGCTGTCGAGATGACCGCTGATAATAAAGATGCGGTTGTCATTCGGGTCCGTCCCCTTTAACGTCGCCACCGTATTGCCCAGATTGATGTCGGACTTTACCCGTTTGCCATCCGCTGCATAAGTGGTAGTATCTACAAAGGCCGTCAACCGCCCGCCACTGCCAACCGCCCATTGATCGAACTTCGACAACACCCAGTTCCGAGCCGCACCGATACCCCTTTTCTTATCCGTCACGGAACTAACGGTGCTCCTTGTCCCAAAAGCCACGAGCGTATGGATATAAGAACGCAACGAATCCGCATTGACCTCCTTCACCATACTCTCGATCTCCGGATCGCGGATGATGGTAGTTTGTGCCGCGCAGAATTGGATACAACACACAATGGTCAAGGTAAAGACAGTCAGTATTTTCATGTATAGCAGTTTGACACAAATTTCATTTTTTTTCCCAACTACGTCAATTATTAGTATTCACCCCCCTACGATTATTTAGTAAATTTCATTTCACCCAAAACTTGTTTATGAGAGCACTGCTACTAAGTGCTGTGGTCCTTCTATTCACCTGTATAAAAGGGTCGGCCCAGCAAACCATCGTTGTCACCGGCAAAGTCACCGACGAAAAAGGCGCCGCCATCGCCGGAGCCACCATCACCCCCAAAGGAACCCGTAACGCTACCACCAGCAAAGACGACGGGACCTGGAGCCTTCAGGTAAAACCCAAAACAAAACTCATCATCAGCTATGTCGGTTATGAGTCCGTCGAGATCGAAGCCCGTCCGGGCCTGACGATCGCCCTCGCACCCGACGTCAAATCACTTTCCGATGTCGTCGTCACCGGGGTGGGTGTAGCCACCAACCGCAAAAAGGTTCCTATCGACGTCGCCACCGTTTCTTCAAAGGATTTCGCACCAAGCGTCACCACCAATGTCCAGCAGGCGCTGGACGGCCAGGTGGCCGGCGCCAATATCCAGCAGACCAGCGGCACACCCGGCGCCCCCTTCAATATTACCCTTCGAGGTATCAATAGCCTCGACGGCACCCAACCGCTGATCATGGTGGATGGAGTGGAGATGGATAACCTCAACAACATCGATCCCGCCGTCGTCGATCACATCGAGGTCGTTAAAGGGCCCGCCGGAGGCATGCTGTACGGCGCACAGGGCGCCAACGGCGTTATCCAGATCTTTACGAAGAAAGGTTTGCTCAATGGAAAATTCAGCGTCAACTTCAATTCAAAGGTCAGCGTCGACCATATCCTCACCGGCAAACATCCTCTCATCAGCAACCATCACCATTTCATTACCGATGCTAACAATAACCTCCTCAATGCAAGCGGCAATATAGTGACCAAAGATGCTACGGGATTGTGGAGCGATCCTCAGGTTCCTATCGCCACAGCGCCCGCGAACGCTTTCGTAACGAACGACAAGACCTATAACATCCCCACCTATGATCACCTCAAACAAGGGTTCCGCCAGGCCCTGACCTTCACGAACTCGGTGAGCCTCACCGGCGGAACCAATACCGCGGATTACGCCGTAACCGCTTCCCAGCTCAATCAGCAGGACGTGCTCAGCAACGCCTTCAGCCGCACCAATTTCACCGTCAACCTCGGTCTCCATCCCTTTAAAGGATTTACCTTCCGAACGATCACCCAGGGGATCGCGCGTTACCAGAATCTCCTCGCCGGCAACCGGTTCAATATGCTCACCGACTACAATTTCGTCGATTTTACCTGGAAGGACCCTACGGGACACTATCCCCTGAAAACAATCAATTCCTCCACTCAAAACAATCCCCTTTCGGAAAATCAATGGCACCATCAAAACAAGCAAACGCTCGAAATCTTCCAGGACTTCGATTTCAATTATAAGTTCCCACGCTTCGTGGAGCTCGACGTCAAATACGGCCTCGACTACAACAACGATCAGGGAAACAATTATTACCAGGTTCAAACTTCGAACCTCCAATATGCCAAATACACCACCTATTGGGGACCCAGCCCCAACGGCGCCCTGCTGGACAGCACTACCCGAAACTTCAACCAGAATGGACTTTATTCAGGCTTCTTCCGAACGGACTGGCAGAAAGACTTCCATTCCAATCTTCCCGTCGCTACAACCACGGAGTTCGCCTATGACTATCGCAAATACGCGGAAACGCAATATTGGGCCGAAGGCATCGGGCTTCCCGCCTATCCCCCAGCTACCATTAGCGGCGCCACCACCAAGACCGCCGGCGACTATTACCAGTCATCCGTTACCTATGGCTTCCTGGTCAACCAGACCATCGATTGGGGCAATCTCTTCGGTATTTCCGGCGGCGTACGATCCGACTATGGCAGCGCATTCGGCGCCGCTTACAAAGCAGCCACCTTCCCCCGCGGGACCATCTATTTCCGGCCATCCGAACTCATGACAGCACAACAACCCTGGCTCCGGGACTGGAAGCTCCGCGCAGCCTACGGCGCGGCGGGTATCCAACCGCTTCCCTACGACCGCCAGATCACGCTCAGTTCGCCTACGCTTGGCAACGGAGTAGCACTGGCCCTTGCATCTCAGGGCACCAACGACAGCCTGAAACTCATGAAGAACTATGAATTGGAGATCGGCACCGACGCCACCTTCTCGCCCTTCGAAGGCGAATGGTTGCCGCGGCTGGTGTTCAGCGGCAGCTACTGGCACCGTAAATCCCAGGACGTCTACCAAAATGCCCAGGTAGCGCCTTCCACCGGCTACGCCACCAAGCTGGACAACCTGAGCACTATCGTTTCTCACGGGATCGACCTCTCGCTCGATGCCTCCGTCTATAACGGCCGGAACATCAGCTGGGAACTCAGCGCCCGCTGGGGCTATAGCCGCGCCATTACCACTAAGATCGCCAACGGCCAGGATATCGTCAATTTCGAATTCGCCGTAAAACAAGGCCAGCCCGTTGGCTTGTTTTATGTCATGACCCCGCTGCATTCCGTTACCCAGGTAGGGGCCGATGGCAAAACGCCCATTATTCCGGCTGCAAAACAAGGCAACTATTCGCTGACCAGCACCGGCGATGTAGTCCTCAACAGCGACAACTACGTGCAGTATACGCCGTCCAACGACCTCTCCGTCGTCGGCCACGCCTATCCCGATTTTACATCCTCGCTCACCAACCGTTTCACGTTCTTTAAAAAACTGTTCGTTTCATTCCAGTTCGACTGGATCCATGGCAATAGCATTTATAATGTCACCAAACAATGGTTGTACAGACCCACGGGAGGGACCGGCGGCCAGGGCGGTGAGTCCCGCGACCTCGACAAGAAACTCACCATCCAGGGCCAAACGGGCTCGTTCGTGAATTACTACAATAGCCTTTACGACGTCGGCCTGGCCGTCTCGCCCTTCGTCGAGAATGGTTCCTTCATCCGCCTCCGCGATCTGTCCATTGGCTATGACCTGTCCCGCTACGTTGCCGGCTCCAAGGCCATCAAAAGGCTCACTATTACGGCATCAGGCCGCAACCTGCTGACCTTTACCAAGTACAGCGGGCTCGATCCGGAAAACACCGGCGCCTACGACGAAGGGGGCAACGACCTCTCCAAAAGCAGGACGGGGGCCTTTTCCGGCGTCGACTTCTTCGGCACGCCCAATCTCAGGTCCTATCAGTTTTCCCTGAATGTCGGATTCTAATCGATCACGTAAATCATGAAAAAGATGAAGAAGCTACTTTATATCCTGTCCACCATCCTGCTGCTGGCAGCCTGCAAAAAAACGATCCTGCAACTCCCTAACCCCAATCTGCCCACGCCGCAAAGCTCCCTCGCCACCGAAGGCGGCGTCGATGCATTTGCCATGGGCATCTATTATAAATGGATCGCCTATGAGACCGGCGACGGCAACACCAATTTCTTCGATATTGCCTGGTACATGGAGAGCAATATGGGCGACGAAGATTTCACCCCCTATTCAAACTTTGGCTCCCGCTACCCCATGAACATCGCGAGCATTACCCTGCCGGCGCCCTATAACACCGTCGTCACTAACCCATCCGGCTTCGCCAACAACCTCGCCATCCTGGAAAACTTCAATAGCCGCAGCGCAGGCGATGGCAACTCCATCCAATACGAATGGGATTGCTTTTACTATGTCAATGCCCAGGCCAACACCCTGCTGCAGGCGCTGGCCAATCCTGCGCTCAAGCTCAGCGGCGACGCCGCCACCAGGATGAAGCTGCTCCGGGCCTGGGCCTATTATTGGAAAGGTTATGCCTATTCCAAGATCGGTTCCATGTATCTTTCCGCCGTCATCGACGACTCCCCGGATAGCACCGCCAAAGGACTCACCAGCAATGTATATGTCATGCACGATAGCGTGATCGGCGCCGCCAATCGCAATCTCGAACAAGCCGCCTCGATCTTCGCCAGCATCACCGAGAATTCCGATTACGACACGACCTTCAAGGCGATCATACCCAGCTTCAATGTGGCCAACCACGTGATCACCCCTGCCATGTGGGTCCGGCAGATCCACAGTTTCGAAGCCCGCAACTATATGGCTAACCATAAAGTGGCCACCATGTCAAGCTCCGACTGGACTACGATCCTGAACCTGGCAGCTTCCGGTATGCTAGAGGGCGACTATACGCTCCAGTGGGGTATGGCCCCCGCGGGGGTACCCGACCTGACGCAAAACCTTGGGTTCCTGTTCCATCCTATGGCCCTGCATTCCGTTTCAGGGGGCCTCTCGTTCGTCAGCGAACGGTTGATCCAGGATATCCAACCCGGAGACCAGCGCTTCACAATAGGCTTCGAACCATACCCTACAGGTACCGTCGTCAACGTCCTTAACCGCGGCATCCAGTTCGGCACCCGGTATGCACCCGTCGACATCGAGAAAGGCGGCCTCTATGCTACAGAAAATTTCTCGTCCGCGGCCGTCGTTCCCATCGCTCCCACCTGGGAGGAAACTGCCCTCATGACCGCGGAGGCGGACATCTACCTGGGCAACACGGACGCAGGTCTCCAACTCATCGACCAGGTACGCGCTTCGCAGAATGCCGGTCTGCCGCCCCTGGCAGGCTCCGGTATCTCTCAGGACTCCGCGATCTCCCAGCTTCACAGCGAACGCCGCATAGGCCTCTACCTGCACAACGTCTCCTGGTACGATGCCCGTCGCTGGGGCATTACCGCCCCCGCATCCGCCGGTGGCGGAAGGATCGGGAACATAGTCGTGCCCGGCAGCCTCATCAACCAAACGGCCGCAAAGGTCCTTCCCTGTTTTATCAACTATGATTTCGTGGATTATTGGGACGTTCCGCAAAACGAGCTGGACTTCAACCCCGCCGGCGCCGGATCGGCGCCCGTGAAGAACTAAATAAAAAAAGCCCCGGATGCAACAAGGCATTCCGGGGCTTCTTATTTCGAAAAACTAATTAAAGCTCAAATGCACCTCGCCGCTATTCCCATCGACCCGCACGGGGATCCCGCCACCATTCAACGTCCCATCGATATGATGCTCATCGAACGTACCCTTGAAATTGTTCAGCACCGTCGAATGCACCCGCTCACCGGAGATACGCAGATCCATCCCCTGCCCCTGCGGCAGCGTCAGCGAGATATCACCGCTGGAGTTGGACAAATCCACCGACTTGGTGCTCAGAAAATGTACCCGGATATTTCCTCCACTGGTTGAAGCATTCAGCGTCGCCGCCACTTCATCCAGATCGATATTTCCGCCGGAGGTATGCGCGTCGAGATCACCGGTGATCTTATTGCCTTCCACTTCACCGCCCGACGTAGACGCATGGATAGAACCTTTTACCCCGCGCAAGGTCACATTGCCGCCCGAGGTGCCCAGCTGGATCCTGCCTTCGCAATACATGGCCTCCATATTCCCACCGCTGGTCTGCAGATCGATATCGTTATGACTATTGCGGACCGTGACATTTCCGCCGCTCGTACGCCCCACGATCGTGCCGGATAAATGGTCTACATCCAGGTTGCCGCCGCTGGTATGGAAATTCTCGTTCCCCGTGAGATCCTTCATGTCGATGTTCCCACCACTCGTCCGGACATGACTCCCAACGGCAGTCGGCGCATAGATCATAAAAGAGATCGACAACCCATGCCGCCAGTTGTTATCCCAGCCCCGTTTCTGATGCGCCGTGGCCACCAGCCGGTCTCCCTGTACGGCGATCGTAATATCATATCCTTCATCCAGCCGCTTCTGGATCTCGTCCTTGCTTAGACCCTGACCCCAGCCATTGTTGGTGTGGATATACATCTCCACCCGGGCATCCCCCGAGGTCTGTCCATATACGGCGACATTGCCACCCGAGGTCTCCGTTTCGACCTCTTTGATACCGGCTGCAGGAAAGGTTTTGACCAAAAAAGCTTCTTTGTTGCTTTGCGCTTGAACGGCAAAAATGGTCAGACCCCCGATGAGGAACAAGGCTATTTTTTTCATATCTCGTAGTTTTTAATTTTTTTTAAATGTGCAGGAAATGCGCCTCGGGATAAAATAACGCATTTCCTGCAAAGCGCTAATGTCTGTCCTTCGGACGAAAAAGCTACCGCTTTTTCAAAAGTCGCCACACACGCCGCAAATGTTGCATGAGGCCAAATCATTGGATCCGTCCATTACCGGACAGCACCTGTATCAAAACCGTACATCCCACCCGCCAATCGCCCCGAAACACCCTATAATTCAACATTTAATGCTATGGCACCCTATATGTACTCCAACTACCATGCTGAAAAATTTTTTGAAGGTAGCCGCCCGGAATCTCCTCCGCCAAAAGACCTATAGCATCCTGAACGTCCTGGGGCTGTCCCTGGGCATCACCTGCATCCTGCTGCTTTGCCTGCACATCCGGGAAGAGCTCAGCTACGATAAAGATTTTCCAAAGCACGACCGCATCTACCGCGTATGCACCACGGTCTGGTCGAAATCCTCACCTCCGCTGGCCGCCGAAATGACAAAAGCCTTTCCCGAGATCAAAACCTTCGCCCGTTTTGCCGATGACGGAGACAATGTCCTCCACACCACCGATGGTAAAACCGCCAGGCTCAAGGGCTATTATGCCGATTCCTCCGCCATCGATATGTTCGATCTCCACACTGTCGCCGGTACCCCCGTCGATGGCCTTTCGACCGACGGGTCCATCGTACTCACACGCTCCGTCGCTACCCGGCTATTCGGAAAGACCAACCCCATCGGTCAGAAACTGGTGTATGACGACAACACCAGCTTTTTTGTGAAAGCCGTGATCGAAGACCTTCCGGGCAATACCCATCTTCACTTCGACTACCTGCGGCCCATGACGGCTAAAAATTCCGGCGGAAGCGCCAGCAGCAAAGACTGGATGTTCGGCTGGACCTATGTCCTTCTCCACCATCCCGAAGACATACAAGCCGTTCGCGCCCGCCTCTTCGACTTCTGGAAACATTACCGCACAGACGAAAAACCGGCCGACGCCGATAAGGAAGCCGCCACCGCCCGGCTGATGCCGATCACCGATATCCATCTCCATTCTAACCTCATCCAGGAGATGGGCGCCAATGGCAACATCCTCTATGTCTATATCTTCACCGCGATCGCCATTCTTATAGGCATCATCGCCTGCATCAACTTCGTCAATCTCTTTACCACTCAGGCGCTCAAACGCTTAAAAGAAGTGGCCGTCCGCAAGGTCCTGGGCGCCCGTCGCTCACAGGTGATCGCCCAATTCCTCGGTGAAGCGCTCCTCCTCGCCGTCTTCTCAGGCCTCATCGCCCTCGTCCTTTGCCAGGCCGCACTGCCCCTGTACGACGAACTCACCGGCCGCCAGGTTACAATGGCCTTCATCTTTCTTCCGTCCAATCTCCTGCTCACGGCCATCCTGGTCTTTGCTACAGGCTTGCTCTCCGGCCTGTTCCCCGCCCTTTTTATCTCCCACTTCGACCCCGCCGCCTCATTAAAATCGAATAAGCCCCCCGGCTCACCCGCCTCCACGCTCCGCAAAAGCCTGGTCGTATTCCAATTCGTCGCCGCAGGCTTTCTCATTATTGCCACCTTTCTCGTCTACCGCCAGATGAGCCTCTTCCATGATCAACAGCTGGGTTTCGACAAGGAACAGGTCGCCATTATCCGGCTGTATGGCAGCTTCAAAGACAATCTGTTGAAGCATCCCGATGTGCTCAAACGCGAATTCCTTTCCGATCCCGATATCCTCGCCGTAGGAACCACAGGCGGCCTTATAGGTGACGACCTGAGCGTAGAGGGCGTCGTCCCCGTGCACCCGGAAGCCGGCAGACAATACCCTACGGTCAACGTCCAACGCATCGACGACAACTATCTCGATGTGCTTCATATTCCCATCGTGGCGGGCCGTAATTTTTCCCGTGACTTCCACGATTCGGCTTGCTTCATCGTCAACGAAGCAGCCGTCCATGCCCTTGGACTCCAACATCCCATCGGCACAGCCATCGTCAATACCACCGTGAACCTCCAGGGCAAGATCGTGGGCGTCGTCAAAGACTTCAATTTCATGTCCCTGCATAGCAGCATCACCCCGCTCGTACTCGAATACCGGCCGGAATGGGCGGATTATATGCTGGTAAAGATCCGCGCCGGCAAGAGCCCGCAAACCATCGATTGGTTAAAAAACAAAATGGCCACACTGGCGCCATCGACATTGTTCGATTACGGATTTCTCGACGATCATATTTCAGGTCTCTATCGCAAAGAAGATAACATGAGCACGATCCTCAAAGTGTTCTCCGTCTTTTCGATCTTCATCTCCTGCCTGGGCCTCTTTGGCCTCGCCGCCTACGCCGCGGAGATCCGCACCCGCGAGATCGGTATCCGCAAGGTCATCGGCGCCAGCACCGCCGGCCTTGTCCGCCTGCTCTCCATCGACTTTATGGTGCCCGTACTCATCGGCAACATCCTGTCCTGGCCACTCGCGGCGTGGGCCGTACATAGCTGGCTTACCGAGTTCACCTACCGCATCGACATCGGCTGGCAGGTATTTGCACTCTCCCTCGGCCTGACGCTGGTCGTCGCCCTCCTGACCATCGGCTTCCGGTGCTGGCATACCGCACGCATCAACCCCGTGAGAAGCCTCCGCGCAGAATAAAACGCTAATGTCTGTCCTTCGGACGAACCGCGTCCCGCGGTTAAAAATGCCTACCTTTAGGTGAAACCGATATTCCACATGAGCAACATAAAAAAAGAAGACGTCCGCCAGGAGGTCTTCGACTTGTACGACGATTATGCCCATAGCCGCATCAACCGGCGCGATTTCATGGAAAAGCTCTCCATCTACGCCGTAGGCGGTCTCACCGTCCCGGCCCTCATGAGCTTCCTGATGCCCGACTACCAAAACACCCTCCAGGTAAAACCCGCGGACCCACGGATAAAATCGGACTATATCACCTACATCTCCCCCAAAGGCGGCGGACAGATAAAAGCCCTTTTATCGAAACCCGCCGCCGCCACGGATAAACTCGGCGCCGTCGTCGTGGTACACGAGAACCGCGGCCTCAACCCTTATATCGAAGACGTAGGCAGAAGAGTGGCCCTGGCAGGATTCATCTCCATTGCACCAGATGCGCTGACGCCGCTGGGCGGCTATCCCGGCAACGACGACAAAGGCCGCGAAATGCAAGCGAAAAGAGACAAGAACGAGATGCTCGAAGATTTTATCGCCGCATTCGAATACCTCAAACAACAACCCGACGTCAACGGCAAAATAGGCGTCGTAGGCTTTTGCTTCGGCGGCTGGATCTGCAATATGATGGCCGTCCGCCTGCCCGATCTCGCCGCCGCCGTTCCGTTCTACGGTACCCAGCCACCGCTCGACCAGGTGCCACAGATAAAAGCGCCGCTCCTTATCCACTATGCAGGTCTGGATACACGTGTCAACGAAGGCTGGCCCGCATACGAGGCTGCCCTGAAAGAAAACCACAAGGAGTATACCGCCTACATCTACCCGAATGTCAACCACGGTTTTCACAACGACACAACCCCGCGTTATGACAAAGACGCAGCGGAACTGGCCTGGAAAAGGACCATCGATTTCTTCAAGGAAAAACTAAGTTGAACATAAACCTTGTGGCTCGAAAGCTGGCTCGTGTCCTGGACAATCTCGTCGTCGACGCCATTAAGTTCAATCCCCAAAAGGCCACCATCGAGCTCTGCGCAGAAAGCGAGCGCCGCAAAGGCTCCGTATTTTTTATTTCCCTGCCGATTGCCTAACGGCTATTGTGGAGTAAGCTGATAATCGACACCTTTACGGGCGGGCCATTCCACCACCCAGCTATCGCCCACTTTTCGTGCCCGCCTTCCCGCAATGCCTAACGGAACGGCGCTTCGCACCCGGCATAGTCCATCGACGCGTGGGTGAACAGCCGCATGTACGATCTTGCCATCCTGCCACCTGGCATCCACCACGAACCCGCCCCGCGCAACCAGCCCTTTAAAGCTGCCATTCGCCCAGGCAGCCGGTAACGCCGGCAACAACGACACGATCCCACCCTGACTCTGCAACAACATCTCCGCGACTCCCGCCGTCCCGCCAAAATTTCCATCGATCTGAAAGGGGGGACACGCGTCGAGCAAATTGGGATAACAGCCACCCGCGGATGCCGTATCATCCTCCCGGGTCAGCCGCATCAATGTCCGATAAAGCTTGTAGCAATGATCCCCATCCCGCAGCCGCGCCCAAAGACAGACCCGCCATGCCATACCCCAACCCGTCGCCTCGTCGCCTCGCAACTCGAGAGAACGCTTCGCCGCCGCGGCAAGCGCCGGCGTCTTATCCAGCGAGATCTCATCCGCAGGATACAACGAATACAAATGCGAGACATGCCGGTGATGCGGATCCGGCGAAGGATAATCTTTATACCATTCCTGCAACTGCCCCTGCGCACCGATCTTGTAGGGATACAGCTTCCCCCGGGCCACCCTGACCCGCACCGCAAAAGCTGCATCTTCGCCCAGGATCGAATCCGCCGCCTGTAAATGATCGAATAGATCCCGCATGATGCCCATATCCATGGTCGTGGCGATCGACACGTCGGCGATCTTGTCCTTCCCATAAATAAAATCATTCTCGGGGGACATCGAAGGCGCCGTTACGAAATGACCGGCAGCATCGGGTATAAGCCAGTTCAACGCAAAAACCGCCGCCCCCTTCATCAAAGGATAGGCGGTATCCCGCAAAAACCGCCGGTCCCGCGTATACAAATAATGCTCCCAAAGATGACGCACCAGCCAGGTTCCCCCCATCGGCCAGTTGGCCCATTTCGGCTCACCTTTGCCGAATCCACCCACCGGCGTCGCCAGACCCCAGATATCGCTGTTGTGATGTACCACCCAGCCATCACAGTTATAATATTCTTTCGCCGCCCGCTTCCCCGTGGTCGCCATCTCAGCGATCAACCCGAATAACGGCCCGGTCATCTCGGACAAATTACAGACCTCCGCCGGCCAGTAGTTCATCTCCACATTAATATTGGTCGTATAGTTACTGCTCCACGGCGCTTGCAGCTCGGCATTCCAAAGCCCCTGAAGATTGGCCGGCACTCCGGGTGTCCGCGAACTGCTCAGGAGCAGATACCGGCCATATTGAAAATACAACGCTTCCAACCCCGGATCATGACCGCCCCGGGTATAGGCCGCCAACCGCTCATCCGTAGGCAAAGTATCGGCTTCCGAATGCCCCAGTTGCAAACTTACCCTGTCCATATATTGATGCATGTCATCCAGATGCGCCGTCCATAAAGCAGCGGAGGGCTTCGCCGTCGCCCGCTTCAAAAAATTCAGGGCCCGCTCCTGCGCCGCACCGTCGGGACAACGCAACCCGCCATTAAAACCCGTCGCCATCGAAATATACAATTCGACATCGGAAGCCCCGCTCACCTCGATGCCGCTACTATCCGTCTTCACAGTGCCATCCGGGCTCGCCGCCTTCATCACCAGCGACCAGGGCATGCCGTGGCAACTATCCCTATCCGCATAGACCACCGGCTCTTTACTATCCACATAATTCGGTTCTACATGGGCTGGCGCCTTTCCTCCCATCGACCAGACGCCGTTCCCCAAATCACGCCGCGAATAATGCAGCAGACTCACCGCATCGATCTTCAGCTGCAAGATAGCACCCGACTCCGCCGACCAATGCACTACGATCACCTGGTCCGGCGCCGACGCATACACCTCCCGGATATAACTTTTATCACCAATGGTATATTGGGTCCGGGTAACACCATCCCGAATATTCAGCGAACGCTGATAATTACGCATACTTTCTTCCCCCTCCTGGTGTATCCGCAGATCCCCTAACGGCAGATAGCTCTCCGACCACTTTCCCTGCATCTTCCGGGATAACTTCTCCGCTTCTACATAGTCTTCTACAAATAACGCCTTGCGCAAGGCCGGCAGATACTGGCTCGCTCCCGGATTGATCTTCTCTGGCTCCGGCCCGCCCGACCACAACGACGCCTCATTCAACGCAATCCGCTCCTTGGCAATCCCGCCAAAATCCGCAGCCCCCAGCCGGCCATTGCCTACTGGCAGGGCCTCCGTCCATACCTTCGCCGGCCGCCTGTACCATAAACTTTCGCCAGGGCGCCGTTCCCCGGGTAACGGCGCCTGTGCAAAAAGCCCGGTCGCCGCAAGGACCAGGCCGCTCGTCAATAAAAAAAATTTCATCGCTGTGCTTTTTCTTGTTCGTAAATCCTGCTGATCACATCGGCCGGCAAAGCTTCCTGATAGATCCTCGGCCGGTCCACCCGGCCTTCAAATATCCGCTCGCCGGGAAATTCTTCATTTCGTCCCAACATCCACGTATTGCCGCCACCAAATAAATGTACGACTTTCTGCAGCTTCATTTCTCCACGCAGCTGCCCATCGATATAAAGTCGCTCACCGGCCTCATCACATACCCCCGCGAGTAAATGCCAATGACGTAGCCAGTCTGCCGGCAGATCCACCGTACAATCCCCGCGCCCCCATCCGCCGGCAAAAAAGGTCAGCGTACGCCCCCCAACAATCTGTAAGACATGCGTGTCTCCATTGGTAAAGATGTCCACCAGGCCGTTCCTCGATGCTTCCGGAAAAACCCAAACGCACATCGTCAACCGCTCCCCAAGATCATCCAGCGACCGGCTCGGGTCAAGCCACAAATACCGGGGCCGCCCAGCCACATGAATGATGTTCTCCCATCCACTCCGGTCGGTCATCACCGTATCTCCAATCCAAACACCATCCAACACTACCGCTTCTCCGGGCGATTCATATACACGACATCTCCGTGACAGCCCGCCAACCCGCCACACATGCCAACCCGCTACCAAAGCCTTCCCTGCCCAGCATTGCTCCCGCTCCTCCCCCGGCTCCAACTTCACCGTATCTACACCAACAACCGTTGAATCCATAATCAACGGCACGCGATACTCCATAGCCTCCCATCCCGTATTCTTCAACACATAGCGCACAACCATACTATCACCCCTACGCACCACCGCACGCAGATCCAATCCCACCGCAAGTGGCTCCGCCGGCAACGGTCGATCAGGCTTCACAATAGCCACCACAGCCCCGGCGTCCCCGATCCGCAGCGCGATCCGCCCAAGCCGGTACACCCGAAACGCCAAAGAATCCCGTACCTCCGCGCCCGCCGGCACCAATACATTTTTTGCAACAAGCAGCTTCTCATCCGCGTACAAACAAACTCGCATCACACCCGTATCGCCGCTATTGCGCAAAGTAAAATGCACCATTCCCCACTCCCCCGACACCAACTCCACCGGTGAACCAGCTCTCCGAACACCAGCAACCCGCGACACGGCAAATGCTGATACCGCGATCCCCGGAGCCGCCGGCCTCGGGAATTCAGGCCGCGCCCCCGTCTCAAAAACCAGCCGCCCACCCTGCGCGATCATCGCATGCGGCACTTCGATCTTCCGCAAAGGCTCACCATTAAAACGTACGGCGGAAACATACCTCCCCCCGCCGCCATCGATGAGAAGCCTTCGCCCATGAGCCAAATGCAGGACGACATGCCGAAACACGGGCGCCCCAAACGCATAAACAGGGTCACCGGGACACACCGGATAAAACCCCAACGCACTAAAGACATACCAGCTGGACATAGCACCAAGATCATCATTACCCGGCAACCCACCCGGCTGATCACTATAGCGATCATCCATGATCTTCCGAACCCAATATTGCGTAAGATCGGCACGCCCCGCATAGGAGAACAGGTAGGGAACATGCTGCACCGTCTCATTGTCAAACACGATGCGTCGATCCCGTAAAGCTGAATCCAACCGCAAAGAAAAATACGCCGGCCCACCCAGCCGGTCGATCAACCCCGTTATATCCTGCGGCGCAAAATAGGTATATACCCAGGCATCACCCTCCTTATAACCCGAATTACCCGGCCGCACGCGCACCGAATCCCCAACCCGCGGAAGCAACAGCAAAGAGGGCACATCCAGCAAACGCCGATAAGCCGTCGCAAACGATAGCAGACGCCGGTACATCCCCGTATCGCCCATCACCGTCCGTGCATATTGCGCCAACGCCCAATCATCATAGGCGTACTCCACCGTTCTCGTCACCGACTCCGGATACGTAAAGGGAATATACCCGCTGTCCAGGAAAACGTTCATGTCCCGTTGTAAAAATGGCCCGCGAATAAGCGATTTCAACATGGCCGCATATACCTCCGCCCGATCACCGGTCCGGATCCCCTTGAGCCAGGCATCCACCACGATCGGAATACTATGATTGCCGGTCATCGATTCAGTAGGTAGATACCCCGCGCGGCGATAGGCTGCCATCAACGACCGCAACACGCCCGCCTGCTTTTCCGGATACAATAAACTCAACAAAGGGTGTAACGAACGATAGGTATCCCAGGGTGAGAACCCGCCATACCGGCCGGTGTTATCGACAACCCACGGCAAAAGCAAAGAATGATACAACGCCGTATAGAACACGGTCTTCCGCCGCGCATCATCATCGGCAACCTCCACCACACGCAACACCCGCTCCCAGGACCGCCGCACAGCCCGCCGCACCGAATCAAAATCGAGCTTCCGTCCAACCCATACATCCACCCCGGGTCCGGCAAATGAATAAACCGTCCCACCATCCACCGCACGGCTCCCGGTTGGCGCTTCACCAAACCCCACACTTACCCCCGCCGTATCCCCTACAAAGACGTCATGCCGCCCGGCACCAAACGAGATCCTGAACACCCCGCCTTCCGGCGCCGCCGTCGCTTCGATCACCGTCCCATCATCGGTTAACCGGACCCGATAATACCCCGGCTCGGCTACCTCATCAGCATGCGAGAACGGCCTCGGCCGCAAGGCTACCCCGCCAGGGCCGCTAGCCAGATCGCTGGCGCCCCCGGGCATGACCACCAATCGTCCCCCCGACCCGCCGGGATAGCCACTATGATGATCTTTGCAACTAAAGAGAACAATCGAGCTGTCACCGTAGTCATAACCTCCCCGTCGAGTCTCCGGAGTGAGCTGCCAATAACCCGATACCGCCACCGCTCCGGGATACGTCCCGCCTTCATCGCCCCACGCTGTATAGACATCGCTGGGAGCAGTCCCAATGAAAGGATCCACAAATCCATATTCCCGCGAAGGTGTCAACATCGAAACCCGCCGCGATGCGCCTTCCTCCGCCTGCACCGTGACCTGCTGCGCATCTCGCCCGTCTTCATCATATATCCGCAAGGTATTATCACCGCTATGCAACCAGCAACCGGGAATAAACAACCCTTTCACCGGTATCTTCTCAGGATATCGACCCAGATTATGCCCATTCACCCATATCGAACCATGTCCCAAACCCGTCGGAACCACTCGCCACACCACCTGGTAGCCACTATCCGCGGGCAGGTGAAAGGCCCCCAGCCAGAAACACGGCCCCGCCGTATCAAGCGCCGGACCGGCGCCCCCGGCCCCAAAAGCCCCCCCACGCATCTTCCACCCACGAACGGCAACCGGGTCCACCCACGGCGAGAACCTTACGGGTTGGTCGATCCCTCCCTCATTGGAATAATTCTCCACAAACACCGTGAGCACCACCGGCGACGCAAACGTATCGATCCGGTCGATAAGAACATTAAAAGGCGCATTCCATCCGGCATGATAGGCCAGCCGCCGCCCGTTGACATACACCGTCGCATTTTCATCGACACTCGCAAAACGCAATTCCGCCTGCCGCGCGCCGGCTGGCAAAGCCGGCAACTCCACCCGGAACCAGGCATGCCCCGGCTTCTTGTCAAAGACATCATCGCCTATCGTATAAGGTTTCCAACCGGAAATCGAATCCTTACTCACCTGCCATCCATTCAACACCGTCACCGCAGGGGCCCCGCGAACCAATAACGCCCGTCCATACAACCCCTTCCGCGCAACAGAGTCCAGCGGTCCCAAATAGGCTGCCAGATCCTCCCGCCCGTCATGCGCGGTAAATACCGCCAGCAAATGCCGGCCCCTCGTCAGCTGCAAGGGTATCACGCCATCTTTTATGGCAACCGGCCCCAATGGCACCCCATCTAAAAAGGCTCGCGCCCGGTCGGCGCCTTCTACCAGCAACGTATAATCGCCGGTACTGTCCACCGTCAGCGGCACGCGGTACCACGCATCCGCCGTCGTATCGCCATCCGCTCCCATCTGCAGGGGCCACTCATCCCCCTTCCAATTGGAATCATCATAACCCGGCGCAGCCGGCGAGGCCGCCGATACGCGCATCCACCCACGAATAGCACCAGTCGTCTCCATCGCCTTATATTCTCCCGAACCAACATACCTCACCACATCATCCGACGTAAACACAAGTGCATCTCCACCCCCTTCCGTCTCCATCCTCCCCGCGGCAAAAGCCCCTACATATGCAGGCCCGCAAATAATTTTATTATCGACCACCCAGGTTCGATCCGCCATCGCCCGATCCATGACCAGCACACGCAACCCGCCCACCCGGTACGTCCCCACAGTCGGCCCTACCGTTACCGAAAGATCGCCCGCAGAAAAATGCAACCGGCCATGCTCACCCGCTTCGCCATACACGATCAACGTATTTCCAAGGATCCCAAATATTCGTAGCGTATTCCCTCTCAACGCCCCATATTTTCGCACGTAAGGAAAGATTTCTCCCGGCGCCAGCTTAACCGTGTCGCCACCGACAACCACGCGCTCAAAACGCGAAGCGGCGTTATCCAAAAACACAATCTCCCCCTCCGGCCCCCGCCGCTCATTCACCCGCACAGAGTCACCAACGACCAATCCCCGTACCGTATCCCCCACACTATTCTCGAGCAGCGAAGCAAAACTTCGCGCAAAATAGGCCGCCCGTTTGAAGGTATAATAGATCGGCCGCAGATCCCCGCCCTGCCCCACCGCCGCGCCATAGTCATAGGACGCGGCGTCACCGTCGCTATTCTTATAACCAAAATTGCTTCCCCCATGCCCCATATAACAGTTGTAGCCATTTCCGCCACGGGCGATGATCTTCCAGGTCCGGCGCTCGAACAAAGCCGCCTCGGCAGGCCCCGACCCATACCCATTGTACCAGACGCTCCAAAACTCCGTCGTCATCCAGGGATTCGGCCG
Source organism: Chitinophagaceae bacterium (assembly GCA_025934485.1). GTDB lineage: Bacteria > Bacteroidota > Bacteroidia > Chitinophagales > Chitinophagaceae > Puia. Next base: position 11,735 of record JAICXX010000008.1, on the reverse strand, counting down.
CGAAACATCGTCAAGATTCAGTGCATCACCTGCAGGGTCACTACTATGATGCAACCCGCTAAAAAAATACGGCACCTCGATCCCATGCGCGAGAACCTCATGCTGCAACCAGGTAAAATACCCATTCGGCATCGCCGTTCCCCAACCGGATGGATGCTCATTCTCGAGCTGCACCAGGATCACGGCGCCGCCATGATTGATCTGGTTCGCCGCCACGATCGGCAACAACCGGTCGAAGAAACGCCCCACCGCCGATTCAAAAACCGCATTCGGCTCCCGCACCCGCAACCCCGGCTTAAACTTTAGCCACAACGGATACCCGCCGAGATCCCATTCCGCACAGTAATACGGCCCCACCCGCACAATGGCATACATGCCCATCGTCTTCACCAGCTGCAAAAACGCACCCAGATCGTGGTCGCCCGTAAAGTCAAAAACCCCTTCCCGGGGTTCATGAAAATTCCAGAAGGTATAGATCTCGACACAGTTGAAACCTGCTCGCTTCAACCGCAACAACCGGTCCGCCCACAGTCCCCGCGGCACCCGCGCATACTCTATCCCTGCAGAAACTAAAAATGTTCGCTGCCCTTTGACCAAAAATCCCCTGCTGTCAAAATCGATGAAACGCCTGGCTGCCGTAGCCGCCGGGAAAATATGGTCATTAAGACCCGCCTGCGCAAAACCCGTCGAAAAAACAAAAAGCAGAATACTATTGTAAAACCAATGTCGCATATTTCGCATAAAGCCGCCGCACCACCGACAAAGCATCGCCCACCGGCTGCTCGCTATATCCGCCACCCGTGCTATTCACCCATTTCCACTCCCAATCCTTGATGGCGGCATCAAAAGCCGTCTCCTCCATGCGGTCGCCCCGCTCCATCTTCTGTCGCAAATACACAAAATACTGCTCCCACCGGGGCTTGTAAAAATCTTTGATCAAACCCGACCACTGCCGGCAGGAATATTCATGTAACCCGCTTTCCTTATCGCCCCACAACGTGATCAGATCACGGGCATTCTTCTCATACAGATCCGATTCGGCAGTCGTGGCCCCGCAACGCCGGGCATCCCCGATCCACCGTCCCAGCAAAAACTCCCGCCGTGTGGCCAGCAACGCATCCATATCATCCATAAGATCCAAAAAACGCGCAGTACAGCTATCGAAAGCAGCAAAGTCATGATCCAGATACGCCAGCACCCAACGCTGTTGCAACGGCAACGCATAGTTGGCCAGCACCTGTCGCGTGATATCTACAAGGTCATATTGAAATCCATCCCCGGAACCCAGCGAATCCGCCGCCCGCACCATCAGTCCCCAGGCGCGAGCCAGCTGCCGCGGTTCATAGTCCAGTTTCGTCCGCACCCGGTCCGCCCATACCTCGGTCGTCGGCCGCGCTACAATAATAGATTCCGGCCCACCCTCACCCAAACCACCCGCATACACGGAAATAGCCAGCACACGCCATGCCGCCAGCGCATCGGCATTCGTCACCCCATACCGGGCCTGCACATAGGCCGGAAGCCACGAAGCCAGCGAGATCGCACTATCCCGCCACGTATTATCCAGCATCAGCTGGTACAAAGCCGGATTCTCCTCGATGCCTTCAGGAGCCAATCCGATCCCCGACAGCCGCCGCGAAGAAGATGAATGCAAAGCCCCGGCAGGCCCCGAAGCCACCGCCTCCATCCGCCCCCACAAAAAAGTATTGCCCCCGAAATTGTTGAGCATATTCCAGATCCACGGCTTGCCGAAGTAAGCCTGAGTCCTGTCCCACACCGGGTGACTCTCGCTATACAGATCCAGCATGATCATATGATCGTCCGGTACCGCCCCCAACAACGCCTTGATCTGCGCATTCCCCCAAAACGAAGCGGCATAATGAAACATCCACCCCTGCATCACCCACACCGCCCGCGGATCGGCAAGCGCCATCGAAGCATACACCTTTTTAGAAATCGCCGCCAGATAAGCCGGCTCATTCGAAGGCGGCTGGTTTTCATTGAACGTATCCGCGGAATAAAAGTGGTCCGTCCCATAGGCTGAAGTCTGCGCCTCGATGAAACGCCGCCCGATCACCTCAAAAAGGCTATCTTCCGGATCGAGGATATAAACATCATCGAAACCCGCACCCCAGTTCGTTTTCTTCACGCGAGCCATAGGAAAATGTTGCGCAAACGTGGGCGGCACATGGCCCGTAAAAGCAGCCAACACCGGCTTCATACCCACAGACCGCTCCGCGGCAAGGATCTTCCGCTCCAGCTCGGCATGCGTATCCATCCAATGCTGCGGCAACGGACCGCCCCAGCCATCGAGATTACCCATCCAAAACCAGGAGAAATACGCCGGTCCGCAAAAGAACCGCTGTAGCTCCGCATCCGAAAAACCGAGCCCCCGGTACACCTTTTGCCACACAGCCTCTTCACCGGTGATCGCCAGCGGCAAATTGATGCCATTCAGGGTCATCCAGTCGATCTCCCGCTGCCACCGGGCCCAATCCCACCAGGCCATCGAATAATTGAACGTACAATAGTTCAGATAATACCGGTACTGATAAGGTGTGACCCGCCGCACCCGCGAAGGAACCACCGGCAACACCGCCGGCAGCCGCAGATCCACCCCATCCCAGGAAATAAAACTATGACAATAGGAGCGCAGGTATTCATTCAGGGCCGACCCTACGGACAGCCCATTGCTTCCCCGTAGGACCACCTTCCCCCGCCTGCTTTCCAGTTCGTAGACATCCTTTCCATTGACCACCGGGATATACTCGACGACAAAGCCGCTGGCCCGGTCGCCAACTACCCGCCGCACAAAAGCATCCGCTGCCGCCTTATCCAGCTGCGAAAAACAAACTCTTCCGCTGATCAGCAGCAACAATAATAACCCAGCCCTGTTTCTCAATAATTAGGATTTTGCGTGATGACACCCTTGCTTTCATCGATGACCTCCTGCGGTATCGGCATATAATAATCTTTGGGCCTCGCGAACGTCCGTGCAGGTATGATCACCGCGCTATTATAAGGAGCTAACGGCGACGCCGTCTTAGGCTTGCTCACGATGGTATCCAAATCGATTATTTTATCCTTGTCCCAACGCATGAGATCCTGCCAACGTACATTCTCACCGCCCAGCTCTACGCGACGTTCATGGATCAGCTGCGGCATGCCCGCACCCGACTCCCCCATCAACCCGGCACGAAGCCTAACCGCATTCAATTCCGCGTCCCCCGCACCCGGCCCATTGAGCCTGATCTTTGCCTCCGCCGTCATCAGATAGACATCGGCACTACGCAGCAAGGGCTGCTTCAACCCGAAATTGATGGATCCGCTATTATCGCTCAAAAAAGCCGTGTATTTCCGGATACAATAACCCGTGGTCGTCATACTGGGCAACAACCTGCCGGTGCTCTGCCCCGCCATACCCGTGAACATCTGATACGCATCACCGGACGAGATTGGAACCATATTCGTTTGATAGGGGATCGAATCGCCCACCTGGATCAGGGTCGCACGCTTCCGGAATGAGTCCGCCGATTCGAACTCATCCGCAAAATTCTCGGTAGGATGGTGGAAACCCCATCCCTGCCAGGCCCGTGGCGTATAATAATACGAGATCGCACTCTGCAAGGCGTTCGTGCCCGTTTGCACCTCATTCCACACGGCAAAAAGCAGTTCCGTATTGTTCGGCTGTGCATTGAAATCGAAATTGTCGCTGTAATGCGGCGCCAACGCATAGTTGGGGTCGTTGACAACCAGGTTGCCATATTGGATCGCCTGCTGGAACTTATCCTCGAAAAGATAAAGTTTGCACAACATACCCCAGGCAGCCCCCTTGCTCACACGCCCCTTATCCGCGTCGTCATAGGTTTCCGGCAGAAGATTCGCGGCCTGAAGCAGATCCGATTCGACCAATGCCCGCACCGTATCAACGGATGATTTGGCAACATTGTAATTGGTAGCGCTCAGATTCTTTTCCGTGATCACCGGCACGTCGCCATAGATCTCGCTCAAAATAAAATAGGAATAAGCCCGCAGAAAATAGGCTTCGCCCATCGAGCGGTTCCGGATCGAGCTGTCCATGATCGGCACCTTGGGAATATAGTAGATCGCATTGTTCGCCCGGGCGATCTGCTCATAGGCGAACGGCCAGGTGATATAGATCAGCTGCAGGGTGGGATCGATGTTGAACCGGCCGATGCTGATAAAATCCGGATGGTCCCCATCCACGGAGATATCATCACTCTGATCGTCGAACGCATAAAGATCATGCCCGATCCAGTCTTCCGTGAACAACACATTGTAGATCCCGTTTATCCCCGCAATAACATCGTTTTGATTCCGCCAGAAATTGTCGGTGGTATATTCTCCACTGGGACTCTGATCCAGCGGATGCTTGATACACCCAAAAAGCAGCACCATGCTGGTTACCGCCGAAAAAACCAGTATAAAAAATGATTTATAATTGAATTTGCGCTTCATATCTTTCTGTTTTGACAGGCTAAAAATTAATGGTTCCACCTACAGTAAAGCTCCTGGCAGCCGGATACTGCGCCAGGTCGACACCCCGTTGCAAACCGGGTGTCGAAGATGTAGGACTCGTATAACCCAGCTCCGGCGTATAACCCGGATACTTGGTTATCATAAGTACATTATAGCTCGTGGCATAGATCCGGATCTCCGGAACCTTCCAGTCATTCACGTTAAACCGGGGCAGTGTATAACCCAGAGTAAGACTCTTCAGCGAAAGATAGTTGCCGCTGAATACCCACATGCTGGACGACCGGTAGTTATTATTCAGGTTATTGATACTCAACCGCGGAATGCTGTTGCTCGTTCCCTGCCCATGCCACCTGTTCTTCTGATCGGCATACCAGTTGTACACCTGTGTGGCGTCGAGACCGGATAACCTGTCCGCATCATAAAGCTGAAAGCCCGTGGCACCCACAAAATTAAAGCTCAGGTCGAAGTGCGCATAGTTCACCGACCCGTTGAAACCGAATACGAATCTGGGATTCGGATCACCCAACCGCATGCGGTCGCTGTCGCTGATCATGCCATCTCCATTGATGTCCCTGAACCGCACGTCACCCGGCCGAATGTTGGCCTTGTTAGGATCGTTGGCGACATTCGGGTCCTTGTCGATATCGCTTTGCGATTGATAAAGCCCATCGGCCTTGAAACCGTAGAAAGAAGCGATCGGCTGCCCTTCATAAGTACGCGCAATATCGGCATTCTCACGCCCATAAGGCGTCGAGGCCAGATAAGTGCTCGATCCATAAAGTTTGGTGATCTTGTTATGCAGGAACGAACCGTTGACGCCGATAGAATAGCTCACCTTTCCCGCCGTATTCCGGTAAGCCAGCTCGATCTCGACACCATGGTTGTTGAGTCTGCCCAGATTGAAATCCGGCAACGTGACATTACCCGGATCATCCGGCAGATTGGTCTGCGCGCCAAAAGTCTCTACAAGCTGGAAAGGGATCAGCATGTCCGACGTATTCTTGTTGAAATACGTAATAGTACCCGTCAAATGGTTATTCAAAGCGGCAGCTTCCAGCGAGATGGTCGTCGTCACAGCCCGCTCCCATGTGATATTCGGATTGGCCAGCGACGTGATCACCGCCCCAGCCTGGTTGGTGGTATTCGAAGCACCAAAATTGTAGCCATAACCGCTGGTCTGCTGGATAATGCTCATGTACTGGAAATCCCCTACGTTTTGGTTACCCAGTTGTCCCCAGCCACCCGTGATCTTCAACATCGGCAGCACATTCTTAATACCCCCATCATAGAATTTCTCGTCGGAAATCCGCCAGCCGGCCGAGAAAGCCGGGAAATAACCCCAACGCTTCCCGGGCGCAAACTTGCTCGAACCATCCGCACGGAATGTGGCCGTCAGCAGGTATTTGCCCGCATACGCATAGTTGGCCCGCACAAATTCGGACTGTAGTCCCCAGGGATTGAAATTGTAGCCATTGTTGGAGATCGAGCTGCTCCCGAGACCAAGCACCCGTTGATCCGTACTCGTATCGCTAAACCCGCTACGGGATGCCACGAAATAATTACCCTTAAAGGTCTGCGCCGAATATCCTCCGGTCAATGTCAGCGCATGCTCGCCAAAACTATGGTTATAGGTCAGATAATATTCCTCCAGCAACGTGGTCTGCTTGCTATACGATTGTTGCAAGGACGCAAGTGCAGGCCCGCGCGTTTGATCCGGCATGGCATTGTCGAATTCATAGTACTCGTCGGTATTGTGATCATAGCCATAGTTGGCCCGGATCTTCAACCCCTTTAGGATCTCCAGTTCCGCATAAAAATTGGCCAGCACCCGGTCGATATTGTTGTAGCGTTGCGTTTCCTTGGCAGTAGCTACAGGATTGTTGATATCGCCCAGCTGATTATCGGCCTGTGAAGTCCCCCAGCTTCCATCAGGGTTCGTCACCGGGATCGCCGGATTGAATCGTATCGCGCTCCAGACAACACCGGTTTGCGAACTGTGCGTATTGGCTTCCGCATTTCCAGACGCGCCATTCACCGTACCGGTAGTATAGGAGTACACCGCGTTCTCACCGATCTTCAAACGGCTCCCGATCTTGTGCTCGCTATTGATCCGGAGACTATACCGTTTGAAATAGGTATTGGGGACCATCCCCTTTTCATTATAATAGTTGCCGGAAAAACTGTAATTGGAATATTTATTACCTCCCCGCATGGCCACATCGGCATTGGCCACATCCCCATTCCCCAGCAACGCCCGCTGCCAGTCCGTACGCTGAGTCGCATAATACGAATTGCTCCAAATGGTTGGCACACTCAGGCCATCGTTCGTATAGGCTTCCGTCTTGAGCGCCACGAGATCCGGCGCCTTTAGCATATCGATGAACTTCACGGGTGACTTGACCCCACCGTAAACATTCGCCGAGACTTTTAGCATGTCCTCATAACTACCCTTTTTCGTAGTGATCAGTACCACGCCGTTGGCCGCCCGGCTTCCATAGATGGCGGAGGCGGAAGCGTCCTTGAGGATCTCTATAGACGCGATATCGTTCGAGTTGACATCATTGAGACCGCCCGACGGAACCCCATCGATCACAACCAGCGGATCGGAATTGTTGATCGTGCCCGTACCCAAAACCCGGATACTCGGAACACTGCCGGGCGAACCATCGTCACGGACAATATCAACACCCGTCGCACGGCCCTGGATCGCATCCGCCGCATTGCTCGTCGGCAGGTTCTTGATATCATCCCCCTTCACGCTGCTGATGCTACCGGTTACATCCCGTTTTTTTTGCGTACCATAACCTACCACAACGGCATTCTCCAAACCCGCCGCATTCGGCTGCATCTGCACCGAAATCGTCCGCTGCCCCGCGCTAACCTCGATCACCTGGCCTTTATAACCCACATACGTCAGAGCCAGCTCCGCGCTCCCCGATACCAGGATGCTAAAATTGCCGGCATCATCCGTAGTCGTCGTCCTGTTCGTATTGACGACCTTTATCGTCACCCCGCCAAGCGCCTTGCCGGTTTCATCCAGCACCTTCCCCTTTACAGGCCGGTCGGATGTATCGCTGGCCATAGGCTCCGGGTCCGGCGCAGGAGAGATGATCACCTTCCGCTGCCCGATGGTATAGGTAAATTTACTCCCCAATACCATTCGCAGAATATTGGTCAAAGGTGCATCCGTAACATCCAGATCGACCTTACCCAATTCCCGGAGGTAATCGTTGTTGTAGAAGAACTTGTAATGGCTTTCCTTTTGGATCGTACTGAAGATCAAGCTGGCGTCCGCCTGTTTGAAATGCAGGCTGAACGTCTCCTGGGAATAACCTCGGGCAGATACCTGTAAACAGGCTGCTAACACGATCAGTAAACTCAATTTCATAAGCAGAAGCAATTTCAGGCATGGGGATAACCCCCCGAAAGGTTTCGCCTTTCTTGATTTCTTCATAAATTTGTTTTGGTGGGGGAAGAGTGCCACCTCCTCCCCCTGTTTTTATTGTTTGTCTACAGGTCCGGCATTAGCCGGACCTTTTTGCCCTCGATACTGTACTTGAATTTGGTGGTCATCTTGAGGATATCCAGCACCTGCCGGATCGTCTCCTTTTCAAAGACCCCGCTCAAATGCGCCTCCCGCAACTGCTCATCCCCGATCTCGATCTGCACATCATACCGCCGCTCCAGCATTCTGACCACCTCTTCGAATGGTTCATTGCTGAAAGCCAGCCGGTTCTCTATCCAGGCCGTTTCCGGCAACGAATCGTCCCCCGCCTTGGGCACACCCTGCACCTGGTAATGCAAAGCATTCCCCACCCGATCCTGCAGGACGCCTGTATCGGGAACAGGGTTCATCACCGTCAGCTTTTCATTGGGGCTCAGCACGATCTTCTTGTCCGGCTCGCCATCCATCATCACCTGTACCTTCCCGCTGATCAGCGTGGTCGATACCGCCGGCTCATCCCGGTAAGCCTTGACATTGAACCGCGTCCCCAACACCTTGATCGTTATCTTACCGGCATGCACCAGAAAAGGCATGTCCACATGCTTCGCCACATCAAAAAAACCTTCCCCATCCAGCGTGACCTCCCGCTTGCCGCCGGTAAACACCTCCGGATAATATAGCCGGCTTCCGGCATTCAACCATACCGCCGTCCCATCGCTCAGAATGATCTTGCTCCGATGGCCATTGCCCACGTCCACCACCTTATCGGCATATCGCATCCGCGAGCCATTCCGGTCGCCCCTAAAGTACCACAACGCAGTCCCCGCAACCACCACAACCACCGCTGCCGCAGCCACCCATCGCCCTATTCGCGGCATGCGGCCCGGCCTCCGGTCTTCCATATTTACCACTTCTTTCAACCTGCCGGCCAGCCGTCCCCAACCACTATCCGCCAGCTCTTCTTCCGGGATATTCCGTTCAAAATGCTCCGGACTCCCCTTCAGGGATCCCACGATCTCTTCCAATAAACTATAGGATGGGTTCTCAGCCAGGAGACGCTCTAATTCCTGCAGCTCCTCAAGCGAAGCATTTTTTCCGAGTTTTTTTGCCATTAGTTCGATGATCCTCGAACTGTTCATCAAATTTTCAGTCATGCTATTCCAAGGACACAGCAAATCGCCGGTTTTCTTAAAAGAAAGGAAAATAAATTAAAAAATAATTGATCAGACCTTCATCCGGTGCTGTTGTAGCGAAGGTTTTAGCACCTCCTCCAGCTTCCGCAGCGCAATGGTAAGCTGGGTCGTAACGGTCTTATAGGAGATAGACAAAATTGCCGCGACCTCGGCCGCCGAGAGACCATCCTCTTTCACCAGCTTGAATATCAGCTTGCAGCGCGGTGGTAAGCCCTCGATGGCCGCCTCGATCCGCCGCCGCAACTCATCTGTGACCAACAGCTGCTCCGGATCGGGGCTCAGATAAAAATGATGCACGGCCTGCTTCCCCAGATCGGTGTCCAGCCGGTTCTTCGACTGTCTGAGATAGTTCACTGCGGTATTCTTCACCGCCACGTATAAATAAACGGAGATATTCTCGATCTGATCGATCCGGCCGCGTTTATGCCATAGCTTCAAAAAGACATCGTTGACGATCTCCTCCGATAGCTCTCTGTTCTGTACAAAAGTAAAGGCAAACTGAAACAGCCGGAATACATTGGCCTCATAGAACTCCCTGAAAGCGAGTTCATCGTTCTCGAACTGTATTCGATGCAGTAGTATTGGTTGCATAGTTACTCCGGCCGAATGATTTGGACCGGACCCTTGTTTTTAACAGCTACTATCAGTGTGCCGGTGCGAGACCGTAACGCCGTAATATTACGAATATCCCCCGGCATAAACAACTTGTCGTTTTGATTCGGCACCGGCTCGAAACCTCCGTTGCCGTCCCCCTTCAGGAATAATCCCATTCCCGCATCGAGCGGCCCCTCCGCCACCCGGAAGGGATAGAAGTTACCCGCGATCAGCAGATCGACCTTCCCATCCCCATCCAGATCCTGCAACACGATCCCATTCACCGCGCTGATCTGGGCCAGCATCGGCAACGCCTCCACCTGGAACACCTTCCCCTTTCTTCGCAATACAACCGATTGCGTCATGTACATGGCCGCCCGCCCCACCGCCCCCGCCAATTGCTCGGGTGTAAAAAGATCGCTGAGCTGCGCATCGGCAAAATCACTATAATGTGGATACTTCTTTTGCTGCGCCGGCATTTGCTCGAACAGTTCGTCCCGGCTAAAAAAGGGATAGGCCTTCCCTCCATTATAATACGATATTATTGGGTCCGTTACCCCATCGTTGTCGAAATCCCCATAGGTAAGCGTTAGCGGCTCGCTGGCCGAAGCCCGAAACTGCGTGTTCAGTCCAAGGCCGCCCGCAACAATATCGACTTCGCCATCACCATCTATATCACCCGCCGCCAGCCGGCACCACCATCCTGCCGTACCCGCCAGCCCATATTCCGCCGTCCGGTTCTCCAACCGACCATGATGATTCTCAAAGAGGCTCACCGGCATCCACGGCCCCGCCACCACCAGGTCCGGCCACCCGTCTTTATTCACATCCATCCACAAGGCATCGGCAACCATCCCGGCATGTGCGAGCGTGGTGTCTTCCGGTGTTTTCTCGAATCGGATATGCCCCTTCGTACTCTTATTCTTCAAAACAAAGCTCTCGGGTGCATCGGGATACAATCCGGGCCGAACATACCCGCCCACAAAAAGATCGGGCAACCCATCCTTGTCGATGTCTGCCGCACGGACACAACTGCCGCTCACATGCTCCGCCGGCAACGCATCCGCCACCTGCCGGAAATGCCCTTTCCCATCGTTCTCAAAAAACCGGTCCTGGTACCGCGCATCATCGAGCGGATAATCTGCTCCGCCACTCACCAGGTACAGGTCCAGATCGCCATCGCCATCCGCGTCGAAGAACAACGCATCCATATTGCAATAAGCCGTCGACCCATTCCAGGGCTGATCCGGCGCCGGCACAAATTTTCCGTCCTTAGTCTGTAAATAAAGCATACTCGGAAAACCCGCCGAGCCCCCTATAAAAAGATCTTCCAACCCATCGCCATTGACATCGCCCTTCGCCACACAGGGGCCCACCTTCGACAACTGGTAAGGCAATAGGGGCGAGATCTTGAAGTCGTTAGTCGTCGCCTCGTTATGCACGAAGTTCACCCCGCTCGCCGCCGTGACGTCCCGGAAATGTACACTCACCGCCGCCGTTGACCCCGGCATCGCATCGCACTTGCCCCCATCCTCACTGATCGCCAGCAACGTATCCACCCTCACATGCTGCAAACACCTGGAGTTCCCCGAAGGCCACTCGATCCTCAAATCCACCACACTATCCTCACCCAACCCAATATGCATCACGGGGTCCACCGAACTCTGAAAGCCCCGAGCGGTATATTGTTCCTGCATCTGCTCCGAATGAGCCCCATGCACAAAAACCTTCGCCCCAATACCAGCGGTATTCTCTCCGGCCCCCTTAAGCCGCAACCTCAACCAATGACTCCCCTTCTTACCCGCCGTATGATTCTCATAGATCGTCGCCTCCCCGTTGAGATTATTCACCACCAGATCCAGATCCCCGTCATTATCGAGATCGACATACGCCGCGCCATCATGGAAACCCGGTTGATCGATCCCCCACGCCGACGTCACATCCTCAAAACCTAAATTGTGGTTATTGCGAAAAAGATAATTAGACAATTTTGTCGACGGCAT
>JAICXX010000132.1 GCA_025934485.1 Chitinophagaceae bacterium | reverse complement strand
TTTTACTAAGGGCTTCTTTTTCAACTACGTTCGACCCGTTAAATCACCCATTCTGGCCTAAACTTAATGACATGGGTGTTTTAACGGGGGAGGGGTGGGAACGGGTTTTGCATAAATTACCAATGAAAGCCCGGGAACTCACAAGTAAGTGTTAACACTTAATAATCGTTAGAATAAGCTTGACTTGTCAGGAAACATTCAATAACTTGCAAGAAATTGCCAAAACCTAATAACTCTAACCGTTGCTTAATTCTCTGAAAAAGACTGTGTTGTGGTTTTTGGGAAACATAGTCTTTGGCCTATTTACAATTATCCTGATTTACATCCTCAGCCTGTGTAAATTCCCCGTCCACGCATCCAGTAAGTTTCAAATGAGCTAAAGCACTTGTTAAAAGATGGCATTATTGTCTTTTTTTCGTGCGCCTTAATGGGTTCAGTAGTTGTTGATATACTGATTGATAAAAAGGAAAGGAAGGAGGCTCACTGGATAATAAAATGGTTGCCTTTCATCCTTTTATCCTTTTTAAGTGTAATATATCTGTTAATATTGTTTGACGTATTAGCGGATGACTTTTTTGATCGAGCCAGCGACTACTCAATAATTGTTGATATTGTAGCGTTCATATATTGCTTTGCCATAAAAATTGAAAATTTTACAAGGAGGTAACTATGCAATGGACTCAGATAATGTTTTGGTCAATCGTAGCTATTACGATTATTCTGACGGTTGTGTTTTTAATCGCCTCGATCAAAAAAATCGATAAAAATTTGAAAAGAGGGAAGCCGAAGCTTGAAAGGAAAATGCGACCAACGGAATATAGACCTAGCCCGCTTGCACATCAAAAATCACATTGATGTCTTTAATTTAGTCAAAACATAATTTGATGCCATTCTTTTGAATGGCATTTTTGTTTTCGGCGTTTGTCCCTAATTGGTGATAGTTGCCTAATTCCATCGCTAACGGTTGTTAGTTATTTATTATTATATTTGCCGGGGGTGGCCTTTGGCGACCCGTCCCAAAAATCTATGGCTAAAATTCAAAGCAAGCGAAACAGCACCAAAAAAGAGGTGATCATCGAAAAGGCATCCCGGCTCTTCAGGGAAAAGGGGTTCGGCGCCGCCTCGATGCGCGATCTCGCGGAACACGTGGGCGTAGAGGCCGCCAGCCTTTATAACCATATCCAATCCAAATCGGAGATCCTCCAGACCATCTGTTTCAAGGTAGCCAATGAATTCATGACCAACCTCGAAGCCGTCGAGGCCAGCAATCAGACCACCCTGAAAAAAATGGAGATGATCATCCGGGTGCATATCCGGATGATGCTCGAGCAGTATGAATATGTCTATATTTCCGACCACGAATGGCGTCATCTGCCGGAACCCTATCTCTCCAACTTTCTCAACCAGCGGCGCAGCTATCGGAAACGGCTGGCCGATATCATCGAAGACGGCACCGCCAAAGGCGAGATGAAAGCCATCGATCCCTACACCGCCGTGCTGGTGATTCTTTCCGCCATCAGCGGCATCGATTCCTGGCAGCGTTCCCGAAAAAGCACCACGGCCGAGGCGCTGGAATCGAATATGGTAAGATACCTCATCGAGGGATTGAAGCGATAACCTACCCACACCATGTCCAGTCATTTTGTATCCTTGACCATTGACGATGTCCGCCGGGAAACTGCCGATTGCGTCTCCATCGCCTTTGCCATCCCACCCGAATGGCAAGAGACCTTCCGCTTCCACCAGGGACAGAATATCACGGTCCGGACGACCATCGGCGGCACCGAGATCCGGCGCTCCTATTCCATCTGCAGCAGCCCCCTGGATAACGAGCTGCGCATCGCCGTAAAAAGGGTCGCCGGCGGTCTGTTCTCCACCTTTGCCAACGAAAAGCTGCAACCCGGCCAAACCCTGGAAGTCCTGCCGCCCACCGGAAAATTCTATACGGAATTACAACCCCAAAACCGGAAACGCTATCTGGCCTTTGTCGCCGGCAGCGGCATCACCCCGGTGCTATCGCTGATCAAAACCACGCTGGCGACCGAACCGGCCAGCCATTTTACTTTGGTATACGGTAACCGCCATCGCCCGTCGATCATCTTCCGCGAAGAACTCGAAGCCTTAAAGAACCGCTATCTGGACCGGCTTTCGCTCCATCATATCCTCAGTCGCGAAGAAATGGATATCCCGCTCTACCGGGGACGGATCGATATCCAAAAATGCGAAGCACTTACCTCCAGACTGGTCGATCTGTCCTCCGTGGATGAGGTCTTTCTCTGCGGCCCCGGTGAGATGATCTTTTTGTTGAGAGACTGGCTGGAAAAAAAAGGCGTTCCCCAAAAAAGCATTCACTTCGAGCTCTTTCACCCGCTGGAGAACGGCTCAGCCGCCCTGCCGGCACAACAAGGGGCCGAGAAAACCGCCGCGACCGATGCCGCAGACCGGATCAGCCAGGTCACGGTCAAGCTGGATGGGATCAACCACAACTTCAAGCTTGCTTACGATGATGAGTCGGTTCTGGAGGCCGCCCTCTTCCAGGGCGTGGACCTGCCCTTTGCCTGCAAGGGAGGCGTATGCTGCACCTGCAGGGCCAAATTGATAGAGGGCCAGGTAGAAATGGATGCCAATTATGCGCTGGAGGCCGATGAGCTCGCCGCAGGCTTTATCCTCACCTGCCAAAGTCATCCCCGGTCAAAAAGGGTGGTGATAGACTTTGACGCGAAATAACCTCCGGCGGCGATGGGTTCCGGCGACCCGGCCTAGTTATCGCCCGGCGCCAGGAAGGTAAACGGTAGATAAGGGTTCCCTGAGATAGCATAGACGATATTGACGATCAGCAAGCCCACCACGAACCGGATGATGATAAGGACGATGGCGCTGCTGATCGTAAAAGCGATCCGCTGATTATCCGGCATCCGCTTCAAAACCGGGATGCCGAGATAGAAAAGATACACGCCGTACAACCCCAGTACCACGAGCTGCTGTACCATCGGCAGGAGATAAAAAATACCCGCCAGCCAGGCCGGCGTATAGGCGTAAGCTACCAGCTGGGCCGAACGGCCCAGATCCCTGTCGCCCCCAAAAGCCGGCGCCATCCGGTCGACAAGCCAGGTACCCAGCAGATAGACGGATAAGGAGGTAATCAGGCTGTCGATTGCCATTGCTGTTCCCCAATACAAGCCGCTCACCCGGAATAAAAGCCCGTCCGCACCCACAAAACCATAACCGACAAAGCTGCAAACTACCGGGATCAGCGCCATAGGCAGCACGAAGCGGACAAGAACGGACCGCATCGTGCCCTTCTCCGCAGCGATCGACCGCCATTCGGTCACCGGACGGAAAAGTATTTTTCTAACCCTGGCTATTAGGGACATATCTTACTATTAACTATCCCGAAAGATAAAAAAAAGAGGCCTTCCGGGCCTCTCTTTTTTTTGCTGCGATTATTCTTAGCTAGTACCCGCTGTTCTGCGTGAGTTTGGGGTTGAGGTCCATTTGAGTTTGCGGAATGGGATAGACCAGCTCGAAATCCCTGACGTTATACCCGAGGTTGGCGCCATTTCCGTTCGTCTCGGCGTTCATCACGGCTTCGGCTCTTCCAGTTCTTACCAGATCGAACCAACGATGGCCTTCGAATGCCAGCTCGAGCCTTCTTTCTTTTTCGATGGCAAGCGCCATATCGCTTTGCGAGGCGGCCGTAGTCTGAGGCAGGCTGACGCGCGCCCTAACCATATCCACCAGTGTCGCGGCATCGACGATATCGTTTTTCGCATTGTAAGCTTCGGCTCTTAGCAGAAGAATGTCCGGCAGACGAATGAGATAAAAGTCATTGATCCCGCTGTTCGGGTCATTGTATTTCGCCAGCACCGGGTAATTGTTAGGATCGGTCCAATAAAGGTCGCTCCAGCCATAGTTGACAAACTGGATCGAGGCGTGAAGCCGGATAGAATCCCCTTCCGCGCGGTATGCATTGACCAGGTCGTTGGTAGGCGTCGAGAACTTTTTCCAGCCGCTTCCGAGGAACTGGCTCGGAATCCAGTTCCCGACCTGGTCACCTGCGCCATAACCGTCGTAGGTCAATTCCCAGATCGACTCGGAGTTGTTCTTATGATTGTTATCCCACAGCTGGGTAAAATCCGTAAGCATAGTATAGTTGGGGATGACCTTATCACAATAATACGCCACCGAATCCCAGTTGGCAGGCGACTTCGTCGCATATACTTTAGCCAATAGCGCGTTTACGACGCCTTTTGACACAATGAGCTTGGAAGCGTTAGCGCCGACATCCCCAACCGTTCCGGCTGCGGCCCAGAGGTCATTAAGAATGGCTAGATAAACCGAATCGGGGGAAGACTGCGGCACCAGCACCGAAGCAATCAGGGTCTCGGAATTGGTTTGATCCGGCGGGATCAGCATGATGGGTACACGCCCGAAGAGACGCACGAGGTCAAAATAAGCGGCGGCACGCATAGTCTTCGCTTCGCCCAACATCTGGGCTTTTCTTGCCGCAGCCAAAGCAGGATCGGTGCAGCTATTGATCTGAGCGATCGCCGAATTGGCGATGGCAATGATCGCATACGCGTCCGACCAGTCGCGGGAAACGTTACCATTGAGTGGGTTGGTACTGAATACATCAATGCCGATATTATCGGCATTGTCACCACCGGCGTAACAGTTATCCGAGCGCACATCGCCGTTGGTTATCCGGTCGAGGACGTTGAGTTCGAGCCCGTTCGCATAGCCTTTATATTCCGTATAAACCCCGGCGATAAGATTTTCCGCTGTGGCGGCCGAGATAGACGAGGTTGTATCCAACGTCACGAGGTTGGTGTCCGGTGTCTTGTTCAACACCTTTGAACAGCCTGACATGATCAGCAATAGAGCTGACGCGGCCGATACTATTTTAAAGAATCGATTATTTTTCATATTATTTAAAGCTTAAGTTCAAACCAAAAAGGATCATTTTCGATTGAGGATACGCGCCGTTGTCGATACCAAGGGATACGTTCCGGTTGTCGGACGTATTGCTTGCATCGCCATAGGAATTGACTTCCGGATCAAATCCCTTGTATTTGGTAATGGTGATCAGGTTGTTCCCGGAAACATAGGCCTGGATGCCCGCCAATCCCAGCTTCGAGGCGATAGCGGGGTCCACTTTATACGACAGCGTGATCGTTTTGAAACGCAGATAGCTTCCGCTTTCCAGAAAACGGGTAGAGATCACTGAATTGTCGGTAGAGCTGTTTATGCTTACCCCCGGAATATCCGTGATGTCGCCGGGTTTTTCCCAACGATGGGCCACGACATCGCTTTGGTTGGCAGCGGCGTTCATCGATTCCAATTCCAACCTTCCATAGTTTAGAATTTTGTTGCCGTAAGAACCCTGTACAAATACGGTTAGATCGAAGTTCTTCCAGGACACGGTATTGGTCATCCCATACACGAATTTCGGTTGTGCGCTCCCGAGCAATTGTCGATTGGCTTTCGTCGATGGAGTATCGACAAGCGATTTTCCATCCTTACCCACATAAAGCTCGTGCCCGGTTTGCGGGTCGACACCCTTCGCAACATAGCCGATAAATTCCCCAAGACCCTGCCCAAGGGTGAGGATGGTGGCATTTCCCCGGGCATAGGTGCCTCCGTACCCCTGGGTAATATGAGTCAGCCCTGCAGGCAGGCTGAGCACTTTATTCTGATTGAAAGAAATGTTGAAATCCGTTGTCCAGCGTACGGGGCCGCGGACGATATTCTTGGTTGAAACGAGGAACTCTTCGCCGGTATTACGCATGGAAGCGCCGTTGATGGGTGCAGTCGCGTATCCAGCCTGAGAAGGCAGCGGAATATTTACTAGAATATCTCTGGTCTTTTTATAATAATAGTCGGCAGAGAACGTGACCCGGTTGCCGAATGCGGTTGCATCGACACCGATATCCGTTTGCGTGCTGGTTTCCCATTTCAGGCTCTTGGGTGCTATAGTCGAAGTAGCGATAGAGGCATCCGTGCTACTAATGGTCGACAAGGGAAGGTATTCATAGCTGCCAATGCCCTCCTGATTACCGTTCTGACCCCAGCCGGCTCTCAGCTTGAGATCATTGAGCCAGGAAACATTTTGCATAAAATCCTCCTTCGAAAGACGCCAGCCGGCAGAGAACGAAGGGAAGGTAGCCGTCCGGTTGCCCGATGCAAATTTGGAAGACTCATCCGACCGCAGGTTTGCCTGAAACAGGTATTTTCCATCAAAGTCATAGGTGAGTCGGCCCAAATAGGAAACAAGACCCCAATCGTCGATGCCGTTCGTTCCGGGAGCCTTCACCGAATCGCGGTAATAGGTCGCGTCCCAGTCCAGCGTGCGGTATTCGTCCTTCAGGAAGGAGCCATTGAGATAGGTATATTCGGTATGCGATTGTTGAACCGTCCAACCCGCAAGCGCGCTGAAATGGCTTCTTCCCCAGGTGGCGGTGTAATTGAGGGTCTGCTCACTCAACCAGGTAAGGTTGGTGCTCCTGGTCTCGTTTTGCTGTCCCTGGGTGGTACGTCCGTATATTGTCAGGAAGGGGTCCAGAAAATATTGATATAGGTTATCCTGGTAATCGACACCAAAATGTGACTTATACACCAACCCTTTCAGCAGCTTGATGTCCGCGCCTACATTCGACAAGATGCGGGCATTGCGATTCTTTCCATAATTGCCATAAATCGCACCATATGGATTATCCCAGCCGGTGATCGGATTAAAGCCCACTGAACCCGGGGGGGCGCCCGTGACGGTATCCAATCCGAATAACTGATCGCTGGCAACGGTATTGTATTTGGGGATTGTCGGCGGGGTTTCCAGCGCGGAGAGCACGACGCCGCCTTTTGCCACGCTCAGATTATCGTTGACATTGCGTTGATGAGAGTAAGTGATGAAATTACTCGTATTGATCGTCAGCCAGTCTTTAGCTTTGTTAGTCAAATTGACCCGGGCGCTGAACCGGTCATATTCTGCCGGTTTTACAATCCCTTTTTGATCGGTATAACCTACGGAGATAAAATGCTGGGATTTCTCATCCCCACCTGAGAACGAAAGCTGGTAGTTCTCCTGGTGTCCTTTCTGAAACACCTCCTTGGGCCAATTGATATCGTTGGCGGCAACCATCGCATCGGTTATCGCGGTACTGCCTTCTAATTCGTTGGCGTAGGACTGATATTGCTTAGCATTGAGCACTTTGAGCACCTTGGTCGGCGAAGTGATGCCATAATAAGTGCTGAAATCTATTTTCGATTTTCCCGCTATACCTTTTTTTGTAGTGATCACGATAACGCCATTTGCGGCGCGGGAACCGTAGATAGCGGCGGAGGCTGCATCTTTAAGGACCGAAAGCGATTCGATATCATTGGGGTTGACCGAAGTCGCGTCCGTAGTGGGAATACCATCGATGATATAGAGGGGATCGTTACCCGCGCTAATGGAAGAGGAGCCACGCACCCGGATGGACAGGCCGGCGCCGGGCTTTCCGGAGTTGGAGGTAACCTGTACACCCGCCGCCTTGCCTTGCAGTGCTTCAGAAGCGTCGACGATCGGGCGATTGGCGATATCGGCGGCGGTGACGGTAGAAACGGCGCCGGTAATATCCTTTCTTTTCTGGGTGCCATAGCCAACGACCACAACCTGGTCGAGCGCCTTGTCCGATGGCATCATCACAACGTCGACGACATTTTGATCTGCCACCGCGACTTCTTTATCCTGATATCCGATATAGGAGAAAACGAGGGTGGCGTTTTGTTCCACAGTAATGGAATAGTCGCCTTTGGCGCCGGTGGAAGTGCCACCGGTACCGCCCTTGACCTGCACGGAAACTCCGGCAAGAGGTTCTTTCCCGACTCCCGTAACCGTACCCGTGACCCTGATAGGTTGTTTTTCCATATCGGAAGCAAGAACTACGATCAGCTTATTATCGAGCAGTTTGTAGGTAAGATCCGTGCTCGAAAAAAGCCGGGCCAATGCATCCTTGATATCTGAATTCTTGAAATCCACGTCCACCTTCTTTTTCAAAGCCGGCAGGTCATAGTTATATAGAAAGCGAAAATCTCCCTTGCTTTCGATCTTCTTCAGTACCTTGGAGATCTCCATTTGTTGCGCGTTCAGCGTAATGGAGCCCTGGGCGCGAACATCGGCCCTGGCTTGCAGGATACCGACCAAAATGAAAAGCATTGAAAGCTTCATAATGACAACGAGTTTAAAAAGCAATCGTGGCCGACCCCTCCCATCGAGGAGTTGAGAATTTTTCATACATTTATGATTAAGGATTACCAATGAGAAACCCGGACCGCCCTCCCAGATGGTCACAAGGTTTCCGTTTCGAATCTTAACGGGGAATGCGCTAACATTTCCCGTTTTTCGTTTAAGCAGTTCGGGCGATCGCCGCAGTTAGCCGGAATTATTTTTTTGCATACAGATCTATTTCCTTTCCATTTATTTTATAAGTAAAATCAGCCGTGAGTTGAAGGTCCTTCAATGCCTCCTCAACTGTCTCGGTGGTGAAAACGCCGCTGAAATGATATTTGTTCAGCTGCTCGTCCCGGACAAAAATGCTGACGTCATACCATCGTTCCATTTCATCCGCCAGTTCCCGGAAATTCTCGCCGTCGAAGACCAGTCTGTTATACATCCACGCCGTTTCTGCTTTGGCGCTGTCCGGCAGATCGGTCCTGATATGATCTACTGCCATCCCGCCTATCGTCTGCTTATGCTCCGCGCCGGCAACTTCCGCCGGATGATCAGCCGGATCGCTATGGGGAAACTTATCAAGCACTAACTTTTCATTGGGTTTCAAAATCACTTGGGCGGTGTTTGGGCTTCCCTTCCGGCGAACCTCGATGGCTCCTTTGAGCAAGGTGGCCTCGACCGTCGCATCCCGGGGATACGACTTGACGGTGAAGCTGGTACCCAGCACCTCGATGTCGAGTGTAGCCGCATGTACAATGAATGGCAGTTCCGCATTTCTCGTGACTTCGAAAAACGCCTCACCCTCCAGGACTACCTCGCGATTGCCGCTATTGAATTCCTTGTTGTATCGCAGTTTGCTATTTGAATTGAGCCACACGCGGCTTCCATCCGGAAGTACCAGGCTGGTACGCGCGCCGGCCCTGGCCAGTACTTCTTCGTTAGCCATCGATAAACCCGCAGATGAATAGGGTGCGTGACCGGCGACGAGGTGATATATCCCCCAGGTAAGACAACAGAATACGGCAACCGCTGCAATGTAACCCCAGATCCGCCGAAAAGGCAACCGGTGCACCGGTAAAGTGGTGGTTTCGGCCGGGCTGCGCGCGGTCCCGGAAGTGTTACCGGGAGATCCGGCCATGCCACCGGTATCGGGCGATTCGATGACCCGACGGAATTTTTCTTCCAGATCGGAATCCTCCCCGGATCGCACCTGAGAAAGGGATGCCGGATCGGCAAAATAAGCGTGGAGTACCTCGAAAAGATATTGTTTATCGGGAGCCTGCCCGAGCAGCTGGTGCAATTCTTCCGCTTCGGCCGGGGTGGCTTCGCCGGAAAGACAGCGGGACATCAATATCCACATGCGGTTGTTTTGCGTCATATAGCAGGCTCGCGATGCCCTAGGCATCTGCTCTTTTTAAAGACAGCAAAAAGAACCGTATCTACTAAAAGAAAGTTAAAAAAAGTCGAACATTTCTAATAGGGTTATTCAACTATTTGATTGTCAGTAAATTTGCCAGCCCTTTTTTTTACCGGGAAATCGAATTCAGCACCTATCGCCGCCGTGATCTTCTTCACGGCAATGGCCATCTGCGCATCGATGGTATTTATGGAGATATTGAGTATGCCCGCGATCTCCTTGTATCTTAAGCCATCTTCGCGGACAAGCTTAAAGATCATCTTGCAGCGGGGCGGAAGGGCATCGACGGCGAGCTGGATCTTCTGGTGGATCTCCGCGGTAATAAGGATCTGTTCCGGCGTACCTGCCGGACTTTCCATTCCGATATGGATATGGTCGAATGGTTCGGTGATGCTCTGCCGGGCTTTTTGCGATAAATAATTGAGCGCCGAGTTCTTGACCGCCGTATATAAATACACCCGGAGATTTTGAATTTCGATTATGGTCTCCCGACGCTGCCAAACCCGCACAAAAACGTCTTCCACGATCTCTTCCGCCGGTTCCCGTGTCTTCACCAAAGCAAAGGCGAATCGGTACAACGGCCTGTAAAAAAATACATACACCTGCCGGAAGGCAGCCTGTTCCCCGGAAGCAATTCGTAGAAGCAATGCGGGGTCCTGGACATTCAACTGTGATGACCCATTCTCCATGTGTAGGTATGTGCGACAAAATTACTACAATAGGTGCTAACACTTGTTAGCTTTTAAAAAAATGAGTACATTTGTGCAAATCACCGTGCTTATGTCTTCTGCCATTGAAACCGGTTTTCAGGAAAAGATCGACCAGGACATCCGGATCGAACCCAGGGATTGGATGCCCGAAGCCTATCGGAAAACGCTGATCCGGCAGATCTCCCAACATGCGCACAGCGAGATCGTGGGCATGCTGCCCGAAGCTAACTGGATCACCCGGGCGCCCACGCTGAAAAGAAAAGCTACCCTGATCGCCAAAGTGCAGGATGAAGCGGGGCATGGGCTCTACCTGTATTCGTCGGCGGAAACCCTGGGCGTCAGTCGCGAGGAAATGATCGATCAATTGCACCAGGGAAAAGCAAAATATTCGTCCATCTTCAACTATCCCACGCTGACCTGGGCGGATATGGGTGCTATCGGCTGGCTGGTGGACGGCGCCGCGATCATGAATCAGGTACCGTTGTGCCGGGCGTCGTACGGACCCTATGCCCGCGCGATGGTCCGCATCTGCAGGGAGGAGAGCTTTCATCAACGCCAGGGTTTCGAGATCCTGCTGGTGTTAAGCAAGGGTAACGAGGCGCAACGCCGCATGTGCCAGGACGCAATCGACCGCTGGTGGTGGCCCTCCGTGATGATGTTCGGCCCAAACGACGACGCCTCCCCGCATACTGCGCAAAGCATGCGTTGGAAGATCAAGCGGTTTACCAATGACGAATTACGGCAGCGCTTTGTCGACGTTTGCGCGGGACAGGTGAAGCTCCTCGGTATGCATCTGCCTGACCCTGACCTGGTGTGGAATGAAGCGCGTCAACATTATGATTTCGGGCCCATCGATTGGAACGAGTTTCGTGAGGTGATCAACGGCAATGGACCATGCAACAAGGAACGATTGGCGGCGCGCGTAAAGGCACATGCCGACGGAGCCTGGGTTCGGGAAGCCGCCCTTGCCCATGCACAAAAAAATTCAATCCGGGAAAAAGCAGCTTAAAGCATCATGGACAACCAATATACTGTGCAGGATAAGACTTCATGGCCGCTCTGGGAGGTCTTTATCCGCAGCAAACAAGGTCTCGACCACAAACATGTGGGAAGCCTGCATGCCGCCGACGCCGCCATGGCCATCGAGAATGCCCGCGACGTCTATACCCGTCGCATGGAAGGCGTCAGCATTTGGGTCGTCGAGAGCCGTCATATCCATGCTTCCAATCCGGATGAGGCCGCCTCGCTGTACGATCCGGCAAACGATAAGGTATACCGGCATCCGACATTCTATGACTTGCCGGACGAACTAAAGCATATGTAAGATGTCCGACCAATCGATCATCGACTATATCCTCCACCTTGGCGACAACGCCCTCGTCTTAGGTCATCGCAACAGCGAATGGACCGGGCATGGCCCGATCCTCGAACAGGATATTGCACTGTCGAATATCGCCCTCGACCTCATCGGCCAGGCGCGGTACTACTATCAATATGCCAGCAGGTGCATTAACGCAGCCGATGGTGCTTCTCGTCCTTTCCCGGGTCATGAAGCATTGACCGAAGACGTCCTGGCTTATCATCGCGATGCCTGGGATTTTCGCAATTGTTTGTTAGTGGAGCAAAGCAATGGTCACTGGGGAAAAACAGTTCTGCGGCAATTCTTTTTTAGCGCCTGGCAATTTGAACTATACGGCGCATTGCGCCATAGCCGGGACAGCCAGCTTGCAGCCATCGCGGCGAAATCGCTCAAAGAAGTGACCTATCATCTTCGATGGAGTGGGGAATGGGTGATCCGGCTGGGCGACGGCACCGAGGAAAGCCATACCCGCATGGAAGAAGCCTTGGGCGACCTTTGGAAATATACCGGCGAGCTCTTCGTCCCCGCCGACTACGAAAAGCCCCTGGCTCTTTCAGGGGTCGCCGTCGACCTGGCGACGATCCGGCCCGCCTGGGAACTAAAAGTCGGTGAAGTGCTCGAGGCCGCGGGGTTGGAAAGAAAAGAAGGCGAATGGATGCAAAAAGGCGGCAAACAGGGGAAACACACCGAAGCACTGGGATACCTGCTTGCGGAAATGCAATTCCTGCAGCGTGCCTATCCCGGCTGTGAATGGTAATATATGGCTAACACCGTGACCGATAATACAACTATCCAGGAGCTCTGGACGCTTCTCGGGGAAGTAAACGACCCTGAGGTTCCGGTATTGTCGGTTGTCGACCTGGGCATTGTCCGGGACATCCGGATTGTAAAGGATTCTCCCGGGTCTGCGAATGGCACGCCCGAGATCGTGATCACGCCTACTTATAGTGGTTGTCCCGCCATGGATATGATTCGCGCCAATATCCGGATGCATCTGCTGGAAAAAGGGTTTTCCGATGTCCGCATCGAGACCGTTCTTTCGCCCGCCTGGACCACGGACTGGATGAGCGAGGCCGGCAAGCAAAAACTGGAGGCCTATGGGATCGCGCCGCCCATGCCGACCCAAACGGTATGCCGGTTGGAAATGTTCAGCAGGGAAGAAGCCATTCAATGTCCGCATTGCCATTCGTATCATACCACGATGATCAGCGAGTTCGGCAGTACGGCCTGCAAGGCGCTTTATCGCTGCGAAGATTGCAAGGAACCTTTCGATTATTTCAAATGCCATTAGCATATGACATCCATTACCTTCGAGATCAGCGGGCAGGTCGCCTTTATAACCCTGAACCGGCCGGACAAATTAAATTCCTTCAATCGTGAAATGGCTTTAACTTTAGGGAGCAGGCTCGACGAATGCGCCAGTCTGCACGAAGTCCGCGCCGTATTGATCACGGGGGCCGGCAGGGCCTTTTCGGCAGGACAGGATCTCGCGGAGATCGTAGGTCCCAATGCAATTGGCATGGACAAGATCCTCGGCGAACAGTACAACCCCATCGTGACCCGTATCCGAAATCTTCCGAAACCTGTGGTAGCAGCGGTAAACGGCGTCGCCGCCGGCGCCGGTGCCAACCTTGCTCTTTGCTGTGATATTGTGATCGCGGCCCGTTCGGCATCTTTTATCCAGGCCTTTTCCAGGATCGGGCTTATTCCCGACACCGGAGGAACCTGGTTCCTGCCACGGCTGGTAGGCTGGCAGAAAGCCATGGGCATCGCCATGATGGGCGACAAGATCGGCGCCACAGAAGCCGAAAAGCTGGGCATGGTCTATAAGGTCTATGAAGACGAAGAGTTTTCGGGCGCTTCCCGGGCGCTGGCCGCGGTTCTTGCAGAGATGCCTACACGCGCCCTGGCTTTCACCAAACATGCCTTCAATTCTTCGGCATCCAACCCCCTGGAAGCCCAGCTGCTGCTCGAAGATGAATTACAGCAAAAAGCCGCGCTGACCAGGGACCACAAAGAAGGGATAAACGCCTTTCTGGATAAAAGAGCTCCGCTGTTCACGGGGGAATGAGTCCCCTTTGAGCCACCTATGGTGGCTCGTCCACGAGCGAGGAACGAAGCCCGCGACTGTTCCCGAGCCTCGGCGAAGGGAACGGCCGAGTCCTTGCCAGTGGCAAGGACGAAGGTCTCGCACCAGTGGTGCGGGCCGAGGGTCTCAGACATTAACTCTGTGCCGGGAAATGCGGTATTTTTTCGAGGCGCATTTTCGGCACGTAAAAAGCTCTATCTGTTATGTTCTACGAATTCAATGGACATCGTCCCACGGTCGATCCCTCCTCTTTTGTACATCCCCAAGCGGCAGTCACCGGCGATGTTTTCATCGGGAAAAATGTATACATAGGTCCTTTCGCCGCCATCCGCGGCGACTGGGGCCGCATCATCATCGAAGACGGCTGCAATGTACAGGAAAGCTGTACCATCCATCTCTTCCCCGGCGCTACCGTCCGCCTACGGGCGGGCACGCATCTGGGTCATGGCGTTATCGTACACGGCGCCACTATCGGCCGCAACTGCCTCATCGGCATGCACAGCGTGATCATGGATAACGTGGTCCTCGAAGACGAATGCATCGTCGGCGCGCTCAGCTTCGTCAAAGCCGAAACCCATGTTGCCGCCCGCAGCCAGCTGGTAGGCAATCCGGCCAGGATCGTCAAACAGGTGAGCGACGAAATGCTTCAATGGAAAACGCAGGGTACCGCCATTTACCAGCGTCTTCCGCGGGAGATGCAGGAGAACTGGAAACCCTGTGAGCCGTTGTTGCCGGGAGAGGGGTCTTCGCCGGAAGGAGCGTCCCCGGTGGAGGAGCCGCCCGCCACTTACAACTATCGCCCATGGAAAGAAACGCAGGTAGAAGAGCCAGCCGCAGGTTATGGCTACGGCAGGAGGACCTATACGGTCGAGGAATACCTGTGGCTGGAAGAATCCAGCCAATCTAAACACGAATACCATAAAGGTGAGATCTATCTCATGTCGGGTGTTCGCGTGGATCACAACACCATCCAGATGACCATGGTAATAAAGCTCGGGCAGAAGTTGCGGAATAAATCATGCGATATCTTCTCCGGCGATCTGAAGGTTTATGTGGAGGCGGAACAGCTTATTACCTATCCCGACCTGACCATCGTGTGCGGAGAGTCACTTTTCCGTACGGACAGCCTTACGGAATTGATTAACCCCGGCGTTATTGTCGAGATCCTTTCGCCGTCCACCAGGGAATATGACCGTGGAGACAAATTCCGATTTTACCAGAGCCAGCCCACGCTTCGGGAATACATCCTCGTCGATTCACAATCCATTCTGGTGGAACATTTTACGAAAACCGAACATGACTGGGTCCTTGAAAAACACGATCAGTTGACCGACATTCTTCGGATTGGGTTGCCGGAAATAGAGATCTCCCTTAAGGACATCTACGAAAGAGTCACGTTCCTCCGGGTGACGCGATAGACGCGCGCCTGCCGCTATAAAGCAATATCTTTGCACTCCAATGGAGAAATCAAACTTTGTCGACCAGATCAGGATCTTTGCGCGAAGCGGGCACGGCGGGGCTGGCAGCAAGCACTTTATGCAAACCAAGTTCAACGCCATGGCCGGCCCGGATGGCGGCAATGGCGGCCGTGGCGGGCACATCATCCTCCGTGGAAGCAAACACCTTTGGACCCTTCTCCACCTACGCTATTATAAGAATGTCCTGGCCGAGAACGGCGAAGGCGGCAGCGGCAACAACTGCACCGGCCGCTTTGGCAAGGATATTTATATCGAAGTACCCCTGGGCACGGTCGCCCGGGACGAAGAGACCGGCAAGGTCGAGGCAGAGATCCTCGAAGACGGCCAGGAGATCATCTGGATGAAGGGCGGCCGTGGCGGCCTCGGCAACGCCAACTTCGCCACCCCCACCAATCAGGCGCCCGAACATGCCCAACCCGGCCTGCCCGGTGTCGAGGGCTGGAAGGTCCTCGAACTCAAGGTCCTCGCGGACGTGGGCCTGGTTGGCTTCCCCAACGCCGGGAAATCGACCCTGCTCTCCGTGATCACCGCCGCGAAACCCAAGATCGCCGACTACGCCTTTACCACCCTCACCACTCAGCTGGGTATGGTGGAATACCGCGACGGCCGCAGCTTCTGCATTGCCGATCTCCCCGGTATCATCGAAGGGGCTGCCGAAGGAAAAGGCCTCGGACATCGGTTTCTCCGCCACATCGAACGAAACCCCATCCTCCTGTTCCTGATCCCGGCCGATAGCCCCAACCACGCCGAAGAATTTCGCATTCTCGTGCACGAGCTGGAAAAATATAACTCCGAACTGCTTCATAAACGATTTATCATCGCCATCAGCAAAAGCGATATGCTCGATGAGGAACTAAAAGAGGCCATCGCCAGGGAACTTCCGCCCACGATCCCGCATCTTTTTATTTCTTCGGTTACCCAACAAGGCCTCACCGAACTAAAAGATCTTCTCTGGAAGGTGCTAAATGAGCCTGTTACGAATTAGAATTTAAAATATGCGCTTGCCTTAACACAAAATTTATATTGAAGTATTGCAATTAATCGATTTTGGACATATATTTGCTATTAGTAATTCATTCCTCTCCTCTATCGATTCTTTCCTTCTCCCCAAGATTGTTTGTCTTCTTCCTTTGATTGCTGTCAACAGCGCTTTGCTGCCATCGGTTGATTGCCAAAGGACCAGCGGTCCTGCCGAAGGCCATCATTAGCGATGTTTGGCCCGCAGGTTAAATTCCACGGAAACCGAGGGCCGAACCAATGAATATAAAACGGGTTGCCATATCCTAATCGTAACTAAAAACCCATTTATATGAAATCGCTATTCAACGCTGTCTTTGGCAGATTCGTTCCAGGAGCTATGTTGGTGATGACGCTTGCAACGGCGCATGCCCAGTCGGTCGCCGCCGGGGACGGACAAAACGAAAAAGCCACGGTAAAATATCTCGGCATACAAGACGACATGATCGTCTTCAACGTCGCGTACGCCAATCCGGAAAGCAACAGGTTCGAGCTTGTTATCAAAGACCAGGACGGCTCCATGGTCTATCAGAATTCCTTCACCGATAAGTCCTTCTATAAACAATTCAGGCTTCCCAAAACGGACAAGGACCGCATCTTCTTCGTGTTTCACAACAACCATGATGCCGATGTCGTAAAGACTTTCGAGGTTAACGTGAACAGCCGTTTTGTTCACTCGGTCGCCATCAAGAAAATCGATTAATCATC
>JAICXX010000162.1 GCA_025934485.1 Chitinophagaceae bacterium | reverse complement strand
TTTACGTTAGTTCATGGCGTGTCATCGATTCGCGGAAGACCTCCCGCGCCGCAATTCCGCCGTACCTGACAACGCAAAAGGCCGCGGGCCCGTAAAACTGACCTACTTGGCCAACAAATTCTGAAAGGACTCGGCGGCGAAATTCGCGTTGAGCTGGTTGTCGATGCCCGTAGACAGCGCATCGGCGGGGTTATAGCGCCAGCAGATCAGGAGACATTTGGGCGCTTGTGCATCGCTGCCTGTGAAGTAAGCGGGATTGAGGCGGACCAGGGTGGTCGTGTTAGCCTTGCCATCTTCAAAGCCATCGAAATTCTCGGCCGTTACGGAGACCACGGCGGGCTGCGCCAGCATTTGAGCGCTGCTGGTGTGAAGGAGGTTGTCGACAAGAGCGAGGGTGCCATTGTAACCGGCGGTACTGCGGGCGATGGTACGAGCAACGAGATCTTCGTCTTTGATATAATTCTGGAGGTAAACGCGGGTGCGGGCTTCCAGCTCGGCGCCGGAATAGTTATCGCGGAGCCGCTGGAGCATTTGTTGCTTCTCGGCTTCCTGCACAGCGGCGCTGCGAACGACGATCTTAGACCGAACCTCGTCGTCGACGGCCTTACGCAGGCTGACCAGCTCGTTGTGCGCCTGATCGAGGTACTCCCTGCGGGTTACCGGGATATAAGGCATTGCGGCGCCATCGGCAACGACCAACCAGGCCTTGACCTTGAGGTTGTTCTCTGCATCGAACTCGAAATATTGATTGCCTTTGACCGTCGTGGCGGCCTTTACGGTGGTATAGTTATTGCCATTTACGGTTAGATTACCAAGCAGCGGAGTGATGTCGTTCGCAAAAACAGTAAGATCATTATCGGTCGCCGTATTGTCGTCGTTGTTGAAGATGCAGCGAACACCGAAGTGCACCTGAGGGCCGCCATTCACGGCGGGGAAATATTCACCATGCCACACCGGGGTGACATCCTGCGTAAGGATCGAATCATGGAATACGCTGATGATGCCGGAAGAGATATTCTTCATCGCAGTCAGCTTGTTCGCGCGGATATGACCATTGATGTGATCTTCTTCCTTCTGCCATTCGCGGGCATTGGGAGCCTTGGAAGCGGGAGTTTCATTATCATTTGCGTGGACGGGACCATTTGCGTAGGCGAATTGGGGACCATTGGCATGAACGAAGCCTGCAAAGGCGAAGGTGGTGAAGACTACTGCGTAGAAGCGTTTCATGGTACGTGTTTATAGGAAGAAAATGTGCTGTGTCGAACGCTTAGGATGGATTTCGCAGCTATTCTTAGGATGATGGGAGAGGCGGAGATTGGAGAGAAAGAAAATGGCAATTCCGAAAGGATATCGGCGGGGAAAGATGACTGTCATAGAGCGAATCGAATGCCAAGAATACAAACAGCTGATATGCAGATCGTTACAATTTTGTACCCGGCAAAATTGCTCTCGCTATGGGAAAGCAAAGCTTAAGGGTTTCCTATAAAGGGACGGATTTTAAGGAATTTTTTACAATTGCACGTATTTATCGTCGTTCTATTCCTGGCCTGATGGGCTATTTTTGCAACATATAAACCGCCGGTAGAGCGCAACCCCGGCATTTTAAAATCCATATCATGAAAATAACGCGACCCGGTATCGGCAAATTCCTTTCTTTTTTGGTCCTTTTCTTCCTCGTTATCCCTTTTTTTAGTTTCCGGTCGCATTTTTCGGATTCGCACACAAATAGCAGTAACCATAGCAACACGACTACTAGAGCGCATGCCCTTGTAGCGAAGGCGGCAGCTCATTTCAATCTTTTATACGATAGTCTCGGGCTAGAAGCGCTGAATCTCTCGCGCGACGCTTACGAATACGCGGTACAAGGCTTTCTCGCCCTACAGGCGAATGGGCTTGTCCACAATTCGGAGGTGTTGTCGATCATCGACTTCTCGCTCCCCAGCACCGCGAAACGCCTGTTTATCATCGACATGCAAAACGGCCGTTTGTTATTCAATACGTTTGTCGCCCATGGCCGCAACTCGGGGATCCTCATGGCCACGCGTTTTTCGAACAGGGTTAACAGTTTTATGACAAGTCTGGGTTTTTATGTAACGGGCGATCCCTTTATGGGACGTAACGGCTATTCGCTTCGCCTGGAGGGCGTTGAACATGGTTGGAACGACCATGCGCTTTCGCGGTCGATCATCATGCATCCCGCCGATTATGTGAGTGAAGAACATATCCATCGCTATGGCTATCTGGGCCGGAGCGAAGGTTGTCCCGCCATTCCTGAAGCGCTCGACCAGCCTATAATCGACGAGATCAAGGGCGGTAGCTGTCTGTTCCTGTATGCTCCCAACCGGCGTTATCTGCACCGCTCGAACATTATCTCCTAATCGTATCTACAGGTACAAAAATTGCTGCCTTAGTCGAAAAGGCAGTTATGAGAACATTAGTGCCCATCAATTTCGATCGTTGTATAATGGGCGGCCTATTTACGGGAATTATAGCGGCGGTGGTCGCCATCGTCTTCAATGTGATCTATCGTGGATCGACCAATCTCATTGCCTTTGCCGTGGTGATGCCGATCAGCATCTTTACCGCCTTCCCCTTTTTCAATTTGGGAATAGGTGCGCTCTATTTCCTCTTTGTCCATAACCACAAAAAAGGAGCGCGGACGTTCATCCTCGTCTTTTTGCTGGCAACGGTGATCAGTATTGTCCTGACACGGTATACGGGCGACCGCACAGATCACCTGGTGGATGAATTCAGGGGGCTCGTCGTAGGATTGGAGATCATTGAGGGGGTGCTGGGGGCTTTTTTAATCCCTTTTTTTGTCAATCACCCCACCTTGTATTTGACGGACAAGGACATACGCGGAGAGCAATAAAATAAAGTAGTTGTGCGTTTATAGGGCGCAATAAACGCGCACAGCGCATATTCTTATGACACGAGCGAATGCGACTGCATTCGACCGTTTAAAATCAAACAAATCCGAATGAAAACTACTATTCTCTCGGTCGTATTTTTACTTGGAATGACAATCACCCGGGCCGAAAATGGCGCCGGCGACCACACTACCAACCGCAAAACAACTTCTAGCGCGGTTCGGAACATTCTCTCCACTCAATTGCCTGCCAGACTGTTAAATCCCATCAAGACAAAGTACAAAACCTACTGGATCACGGACCTGCATAAGGCCACTGCCGATGGTAAGGTTTGTTACTATCTCACCCTGGAAAATGCCGATCAGACCCTGAAGCTCAGCACGAATCACTCCGCCACGTGGCAGGTGACCACTGTATTGAACAAGGACGTCGCCAGCCGGTAATTTTTCAATGTCATGTAAAATAAAAAAACAGGGCGTGAACCCTGTTTTTTTATTTTAGGCTTCCTGCGCGGCCTGTTTGTTGATGCCGTTCGTGGCCAATTCGGTTAGTTTGTCATCGGCTTTCTTTTCTTCCTGCAATGTCTGGCTGAGGAGGTCAGCGATCTGCTGCTGTCCCATGTCTTTAGCCAGTTGCACCAGCGAGCCATAAGTGGCGATCTCATAATGCTCGGCTTTTTGTCCTGCGAAGATCAGACCGACATCGCGTTGTGCGGTGTTGTCTTCGGTCTCATCGATGATCTCTTCGCCTTCTTCGGCAATTCCTTTAAGTGCCGGGCATTCCACGGCTTTGGCTTCTTCGCCGAGCATATCGAAGACCTGTTCCAGCCGGGTAACATGGTTCTCCGTTTCGGTGAGATGGCTATCAAAGGCGGCACGGAGTTCCTCGGAATGCGCGGCCTCCGATAATTTTGGGAGTGTCTTCACCAGTTTTTTTTCAGCCCAATAGATATCACGGAGCTGGTCGAGAAAGAATTCTTTTAGTTTGCTGTTCAAAGCATCTTTTGCGGTGTTTTGCTTTTGTGGCATAATGAAAGTTTTTGTACAACACCGAAGGAAAAATTATGCCACCGGTCCGGGCGGGCGCTCATGCTGCCGTTCCGATTCCCGCGAATCATGCTCCCGTTGCGGTACTAGCGGCTGGCTCAGGCAGCCTCCCCGGTAGAGATGCGGAAGGTCAGATTGATCCGTGGCCCTACGGGTCTGCTGGTCTTGGGCACATGGTGTTCATAATGGTCTTGCATGGTCTCCCCCATCAGCAGGAAGCTGCCATGGGTAAGCGGGATATTCAACATGACGTCTTTGCGCATCTTGTGCCGCACTTTGAACAAACGGGTATCGCCAAGGGTCACCGAGGCGATCGCGTGGTGTTTCCCATCGGCGGGCAGCGTATCGCTATGCCACGCCACCGAGTCGTCCCCATCGCGATAGTAGTTCAGCAGGACCCTGTTGAACGAGGTGCCGCATTCCTTTTCCACCACCCGCCTGATCGCGAGCAACTCCGGCGTCCATTCCAGACCGTTAGTCCCGCCATACCAGGCCGTCAGGCGGGGATCCAGCACCACTTTGTCGTACATCTTCCGCGTACGCTGCTGCCACGGCGTGGTCTCCCGCAAGAGGGTAAAATATGTGTCGGCATCTTTTTTTGTAAAGAACTGTTCCCAGAGACGCAAGTCGGTCTCCGGAAGCCCGAAATCGGTAAACCGTTTCCTCCCCTCGTCGAACAGCGCGGTATCACTAAACAGGTTCATGCTCACAAAATTAGGAAATTTTCCGCTTGTGCCAAATTTTTTAGTAAATGTCGATGTATCGCGATCAGACGCACCGCGGAAGCACTATTTGCCTTCATCCATCTTTTCCCTGGTCCGGTGGCGTTTCTTTCGGGTAGCATACGTAAATAGCAGCCCCACTCCAAAGATGATGGCGACGAATAAAAAGAATATAAGCACATCGATGATCATACTAAATTCTGAAGAAAAAAACATGCCATCGGAACGCCTTTTTTCGGAGGGGCTGGCACGCTGTTTTCAGCCATGCTTATAACTAAAGTTTCTATTTATGGCAGAAAATACAGCGGAAGAGAGAAATTCAGCAGCAGAAAGCGGTTTGACTTTTCCGGAGCGGCATTGGCTATTGTTGTGCATCCTTGTGGCGATCCTCAGCCCGCTGGTGGTCCATTGGATACAAGGGACGGTCGATAAGAAGAATTACGAGCAATCACTGGAACAACGAACCGTGCAGGGTGGCGTGGGCGGCTCCACCCCATCCGGCGGCGCGGTCGCCCCGGGTGATACCGCCCGGCCGGGCAGTGTGAATCCCATGGCTTCACCCAGTGTGCATACCACCACGAAGGATACGACATACAAGGTAGCGACGCCGCCACAAAACGCTTCGTCGAATAACCGGAGCACGGACACCGGCAAACCCCATTGATCGGCATCTTGAAGGTTTACGCGATACGCCAGCGGGTGACATAGCGGCCCAGCGCTAAAAGGTCGGTGGAATGGCCGATCCAGCCGATGTGGCCGTCGGGCCGTACGAGACAGAGCGTGCCCGGCTTAAAGGGTTCGGCAGGAACGAAAAAGTGAAGCGGGATCTTATACCGTTCGCACCAGGAGAGGAGTTCCATCCTGGCATCGCCGTAACAGTGCAATTGCCAGTCGAGGTTTTTCAAAGGGGCAAAGTTGTCCGCATGCCGGAGCCAGGGGAGGCGATCTCCGCCGTGGACTGCGCCGACGACGCCGGTGCCGAGGGGTGTGCCCCGGTAGGTGATGCGGGTCTGTGACAGGATGCGGAATAGCTGGCGGCGGAAGACCGGGCGGCGGAAGATCAGCGGGAGCAGCAGCGGTATGATGCGGGTGCGGATGCCGGTCGCCAGCGCGCTCTTACGATTGATGAAGGTGAAGGCCCTGTCCGTCGTATCGACGAGCCGGCGGGCGAAGCCGATACGTTCCTGCTCGTAGGAGTCGAGGATACTGTCCGGGGCGCCACGGCGGAGGACCGCTTCGAATTTCCAGGCCAGGTTGATGGCGTCGCCGATGCCGGTGTTCATGCCCTGGCCGCCGAATGGACTGTGGACATGCGCCGCGTCCCCGAGCAGAAAGACACGGCCTTTGCGGAAGAAAGAGGCTACGCGGTGATGCACGCGGTAGGTGCTGAACCAGTTGACATTGCGGATGTCGAGGTTAAGGCGGCGCAGGATGTCGTGGCTGACGTCCTCCCATTGGAGCGGCTGGTCCCCTGCGGTCTCTTGTGGTGTCTGTGATCCGGCTGGCGCCGGGCGGGGTTCGGGCGACCATGAGGGGATGGCACCAACGGTTGAAGCTGTTTCGGCGGTGAGTGTCGCGGCTTGCGAAGCGGTTGTTATACTCGTGCTTACGGCAGCGGCCAGGCCCAGGACGGGGATCGGAGACGAGGAGATGGAAGTCTCGCTTGCGGTAGAAACAAGGACCGAAGGTGGGGCCGTGGGCTTTTGCGCAGCCGGGAGTGCGTTTTTGTGTTGGTCCGGAGCTTTTCCCGGGCCCGCGTTTTTTTGGTCCTTTACGGTGCCGATGAGCCTTGCCCTACCCTCCCCTTTGAGCGGGAATACGGCGAGGAAATCGGCGTCGTCGAGAGCGACATTGAGATCGCCGTTGATCATCGGGCCGGAACCGGTGATGTCCGCTACATAGAACATATGTTCGTAGGTACCGCCGGGAAAGTCTGCGCCTGCAAGCTCGCGCACCCTGGAGCTCGCGCCGTCGCAGCCTGCCAGCCAGGAGAAGTCGGCGTTTTCGATGCTGCCCGAAGCTTTCCTCAGCCGCACGTCGATACCGCCCGGATGTTCCCGGTAAGCCAGCAGTTCGGTGCCGCGTTCTACTTTCCTGCCCAGGTCGTTGAGCTCTTTTTCGAGCAGGGCTTCGTGTTCATCCTGTGGAAAAACAAGGACATAGGGGAAGGCGCTGGTATCGGTGGCCACGCCGCCGAATCTAACGGTTCCGGCGACATGCTGGTGTACCCAGAGCTTCGCCTCGTCAAGGTGTAAAGAAGCATTCGTGACGGCCTTGTCAATTTCCAGCATACGATAAAATTCGAGCGTTCGCGCATGGAGAACGAGTGCGCGGGAAGCGGTCCCGGGTTTTGCAGCCTTGTCGATGATGCGGAACGGGATCTTCCTTTTAGCGAGCCAGATGGCCAGGACGAGACCAGTAGGGCCAGCCCCGCAAATGAGGATTCGAGGGTCCATACGTTGGCCGCAACGAAAACTATGCCACGGGAAGACGGTGGCACAAGATTTCGATTAGCTCCTGAGCATGAACAACTTTTGGATATACTATAGTTCCATCCTCCTCGCAGTGATCCTCACCAGCATCGTCCTTTACTTTGCCCGTCCCATCTTTATGCCCCTGGCCCTGGCCGGCATCCTGGCGCTGGTCTTTATGCGGCCGTCGGGCTGGTTCGAGCGTCGCGGGGTGCCGAGGCTGGTGACGGCGATCCTGAGCGGAGTCGTCTTCGCGGGGTTGGTAGCCGGCGTGGTGCTGCTGGTCAACTGGTATATCCATCGGTTTGCCATGGATCTGCCGCAGCTGCAAAAAAAGGTCACCGATGCCTTGAATGGCGCCCGGCAGTTCCTCAAATCCCAATGGGGCTTGCGGGTCCCCGGTGGCAAATCCGGTAAGCCGCTGATCGACATGGCCACCGCAGGGAAGATGACGACTTCCGTGCTCGGCGTCGTGATCGCCGTCCTGATCCACCTGATCCTCACCGTGGTCTATATGATCATGCTGCTCACCATGCGGTCGCATATCCATGCTTTTTTTTTAAAGTTAGTGCGGGAGCCCAACAAACCGCGGATCGAACTGGTGATGCGCCGGAGCGTCAAGGTCGCGCAGGAATATATCTATGGGATGATGATCATCATCTTCTATCTTTGGATCTGCTATAGCGTCGCCTTCGCCATCATTGGCGTCCGCTATGCCGTGTTCTTCGCCATCCTTTGCGGCACCCTCGAGATCATCCCTTTTGTGGGCAATATCACCGGCAGCACCCTCACCTGTATCATGGCCTTGTCGCAGGGCGGCGGCGTCCACATGGTCATCGCTATTATCGGTAGCTATTGTGTCATCCAGTTCACGCAGTTCTATATCGTGAGCCCGCTGGTGATGCGCGCACAGGTCAATCTCAGTCCGTTATTTACGATCGTGTGTCTGATCGCCGGCGAGCTGCTGTGGGGAATACCGGGGATGATCCTCGCGATCCCCTGTCTCGCCATCTTCAAGATAGCTTGCGATGAGGTCGAGTTCCTGCATGCCTTTGGGTTCTTACTCGGCCGCTCGGGCAAGCCCGGTAAGGGGTTGAGGTTGAAAGCGCTGTTTACACGAAAGCGGAGCGGCTGAGGCCGGCCCGTCACACGAAAGCGCTGAATCCGGTGATGGCGCGGCCGACGATGAGGCTGTTGATCTCTTTAGTCCCTTCGTAGCTATAGATGGCTTCGGCATCGGCGACAAAGCGGGCCACGTCATATTGCAACAGGATGCCGTTGCCACCCATGACCTCGCGTGCACGGCTGACGATATCCCGGGTCCGGAGGGTGCAGAAGACCTTGGCCAGCGAGGCGTGTTCGTCGGTGAGCTTTCCGTCGTCCTGCAGTTGGGAGAGGCGGAATACCATGGTCTGCATGGCGGTAAGATTCGATAGCATTTCGACGAGATGGTTTTGGATCAACTGAAAGGCGGCGATGGGTTTGCCGAACTGCTGCCTTTTGCGGGTATAGGCAAGCGCATTCTCGTATGCACCGCGGGCGCAGCCTACCGCCTCCCAGGCGACGCCGGCGCGTGTCATCCGCAACACCTTGCCGGTGTCTTTGAAATTGTTGGCATTTTGGAGCCGGTCCGATTCGGGAACGGCGCAGTCGCGCAGGGTGATGAGTCCGTTCTGTACAATGCGCAAAGCCATTTTGTCTTCGATCTTTTCCACGTCGAATCCCGGCGCGTTCTTCCGTACGAGAAAACCCTTTACCTGGTTATCTTCGAGATCGCGGGCCCAGATCACGGTCACGTCGGCGAAGGTGGCGTTGCCGATCCATTTCTTTTGTCCGTTGAGGACCCAGGTATCGCCCTGGCGGCGCGCCGTCGTCGTGAGACCGCCTGCGGCGCCCGAGCCCACCTCCGGCTCCGTGAGCCCAAAGGCGCCAATTGCATTAAACGATTGCATCCGCGGCAGCCACTCCTGTTTTTGTGCTTCCGAGCCCAATAGATAGATCGAGCCCATAGCCAGACCGCTTTGGACGCCAAAGAAGGTGGCGATGCTGGCGTCGACGCGGGCGATCTCCATGGTGAGGACACCTTCCATAATAAAGGGGAGATGCGGACAGCCGTACCCCTCGTAGGTCACGCCGCAGATATTCAGCGAGGCCAGCCGGGGGATGATCTCGTGGGGAAACTCGCCCTTGAGCCAGTAACGGTTGATCAAGGGCTTGATCTCGTTCTCCATAAGCGCGCGCACTTTGCGCTGCAGTTGGCACTGTTCAGGAGTAAGCAAATGATCTAAATGGTAAAAATCGGCTTCGATAGGTGGTAATTGCATTGGCATAGGGTTTGTAAATTATCAAATATGAGCCATAAAAACAAAGTAACCAAGGTCCTGGTAGTCGAAGACGAAGGAGATATTGCACTGCTGCTTGAACTCCTGCTCGACAGTAACAAGATGACCGTAGACACCGCACGTAATCTTTGTGACGCCCGCGAATTCCTCGAAAAAGAACAGCCCGAGCTGATCCTGCTGGACAACCGGCTGCCGGATGGGTTGGGGATCGATTTCATTAGCTTTGTCAAGATGCGATATCCCCAGACCAAGATCATCATGATCTCGGGTGTCGATCCCGCCGCCGAAGATGCGGCATTGGCTACGGGGGCGGATAAATTCCTGTGCAAGCCGTTCACGAAAGCCCAGCTCACGGAGTCGATCGATCTCGTGTTGAATTAGGGGGAAATAATTCTACAATTTCCCCGGGGGGTTGTCTCTATTCGAGCAAAAATTCCCGGAGATTCAATCGCTTGATTCCTTTGTGAGAATGGTGGATATTACTTTCATCCATTGTTATTACATATTTGGGAAACTGATCTTCGATTTGCAGCAGGCTATCGAACTCTCGTTTGATAGTATTGGCATCTGCCAGAAGGTAGGCGACCTGTATGTATATCTTTTCGCCTTCTTTCTCCGCCATGAAATCGATCTCCTTATCTCCCATCTTCCCGATGTATACCTGATAACCTTTCCTTAAAAGATGTAGATAAATGACGTTCTCCATCAATTTGCTTATGTCCTCTTTGAAGTTGTAGCTTCGGACGCAATTGCGCAAACCGAGATCTTCAAAATAGAATTTGTCCCCAATTTCAAATATCTTGAGCCCACCCACTTCGGCCCGGGGTACCTTGTGGACGAAATAGGCGTTGGTCAATGCTTTCAGATAATTGATAACCGATTGCGTCGGTATATTTATCCGTTGTGATTTGAGATACTTACTGATGTTTTGAGCTGAAAACAGGCTACCCAAATTGTCCGCCAGATAGGCTACCAAATTTTCCAGAAAGGATACGTTCCTGATATTTTCCCTGGCCACCACATCTCTCAGCAATATCGTACTATACAGGCTTTTCAAATATTCGAATACTACCGGCTTTTCCAAACCCAAATTGTATTGATACGGCATCCCACCCAAGGTGAGATAGTGGTTCAAATTTTGGGCGCTTTCCCTTACTTGATTAAACTCCAGGAATTCAGGATAGCTCAAACTATGAATAGGAAATTCGATATATCGTCCCGCCAATAAAGTGGCCAGCTCACCTGAAAGCATTTTGGCATTGCTTCCCGTACAGTAAATATCGCATGTAGCCTCGTTCAATAAACTTCTGAGACATCGCTCGAAACCTTCAATTTCCTGCACTTCATCGACAAAAAGATAATTCGGCTGTGTGGCGATCAATCGTGCTTCAACGTACCGATAAAATTCCTTATCGGTGGAAATCGTGGAGAACTCATGTAACTCCATATCGATATAGATGATATTGGCGTCGGGATGTTTGGAACTGATCTGTTTGATCAGCAATTTGAGGATATAGCTTTTTCCAACTCGGCGCTGACCGGTAATAATTTTAATTAGCTGTTTATCCACGAAAGGAGATATCTTTTTGAGGTATTCGTCTCGGGGGATCAGGTAATTTGCCATTCTTTTATAATTGAAGAATTTTATATTTTATAGTTTTCTTCTGGTATAATTGAAGAATATGCAAAATTATTATTTTCTTTAATTATATCATAAACACTTTTTACATTGATTATCATAAAGTTAATCGAGTAGACGGCCGTGAGCGATAAAGCTCACGGTGCGCCTCTTACACCACCGTACGTACGGTCCCGTATACGGCGGTTTGTTAGAATAGTTTCCCTTGGTATCCCGTTTTCCAGTGGTAGTAGTTATAGAATCCCGCATAGCCTGGCTGAATGTTGCTGCCGTCAGCTCCTCAGGGAGTTAAGTGCAAGTCCTTTCTCTCATGTGGTTTTGGATATCATGTTGGCGGATGGGAGCGCGCTGGAGGTCATGGTATTTTCGGGGCAACCGGCCGCCTTGTACCGAAAGGCGTTGGTCCGTTACCGCATCAACTACGTCCTTTCGAAGGGTATGTCCGAACGGGAAACGATGGAGCTCCTGCTGCAGTTCCCCCACAATGAACATCGAATAGCCGATACCGTTATTAAGAAAGAGCTCGTGGCAGGTCGTTATGGGGATGCGCCGATCTCTTTTGCCGGCATGCCGGCACGCGAGGCACTATCTCTACGCTGAAATCGCGCATCTTCGAGCGAACCCAAACGAGTAATATCAAGGAATTGATGGACTTGGCGATGCTCCACCAGGTCATTATGCTGTAAAGCGATCGTAAAAATACGCGTCTAGGGGTTAGTATCCTTACTAGCCCTAAGTGTTTCTTCGTAAACCCTGCTACGCCATTGACTAAATCCCTGAGAATAGGGCCGACAAAGTTATCTCGTGCGCGAGTTTCAGCGCATCTTTGACGAGTTGAAATCCAATATCCAAAGACCCTCCAGTATCCAATATCCAAACAAAAGACCATCCGGCTCTGAAAGACTCGGCGCATATCCGATACCTTTTGAATCCATGTGTTGAACCCTGCCGGATCTCATTTAAAAGGCCGTTCTGTTGCAGAACGGCCTTTGCTATTTCCTACATTTCCAACATTTTCCGTAGATTTAATGAGATTTTAACAAAAAACCTTAGATTTGAGCTCTGAGTCTTTCACTAACACTTTTTTTATAACCAAACTACACATGTCACACATGCCTTAGAACTTCACTCCATTTTCCCCCAAACGGACGCAAAACCTATTCATTTTCAAACCAAAACATCACACTACACATGAGAAGAATTCTTATGTTATTACCAATGCTGGTACTGACTGTGCTAGCATTTGCGCAAACCCGGGAACTCACTGGAACTGTCGTCGATCCCAAAGGGGCGCCGATTCCTGCCGCCACTATCCGGATCAAAGGGTCCAGAGGCGGCACCTCCTCCGACGCCAATGGCGCATTCCATCTCAAGGTCCCGGTCCATGCCGTTCTGCAGATCAGCGGCGTAGGCTATCAGGCGCAAGATTATGCCGTCAACGAAACGAACAATGTTACTATTTCCCTTAAACAAACGGATGCCAATCTCTCCGAGGTCGTCGTTACGGCACTCGGTATCAAAAGAGACAAACGTCTGTTGACGTATTCCCAGCAAACGGTGACCGGCAACACGCTGGTCGAGGCCAAACAGGACAATGTGGTCAACGCCTTGTCCGGCCGCGTGGCGGGGGTACAGGTTACCAATTCCAGCGGTATGCCCGGCAGCTCTGTCCGGGTCACGATCCGGGGGATTAGCTCGCTGAACGGGGAAAACCAGGCCCTGTTCGTCATCGATGGTATTCCCATGGATGCGGAAGAAGCGGGCAACCCCGACAATTCGCTTTTCGCGGGTGGTACCGCCAGCCGGTCCAACGACATCGACCCCAATATCATCGAGAGCGTCACGGTCCTCAAGGGTGCCGCTGCAACGGCGCTTTATGGTTCTTCCGCCGCCAGGGGCGCCATTCTCATCACGACAAAGGGCGGTCATGGCCTGGGAAATGGTGGCAAACCCACGGTGACCTTTAGCTCCAGTTATTCGTTTGTCGATCCCATCTTCCCTAAGATCCAGGATAAGTTCGCCCAGGGATCCGGCGGAAAATATGTCGATGGCAATGCCGGTCAACTAGGTTCGGCCTCCTTTGGTCCCGAGATCGATACCCTGACGGTCAATGGAGCTCGCGTTACCAAATATGACCCGCTGAAGATGTTCTTCAAACAGGGGCATACCTCCGATAACAATATCT